>DAIQBH010000270.1:0-7077 GCA_036781285.1 Thermodesulfobacteriota bacterium
CATGAAGGTGCCGACGAGCGATACCGGCACCGCGATCATCGGCACGATCGTCGCCTGCCAGTTCTGGAGGAAGACAAGGACGACGATGAAGACGAGGATGAACGCCTCGATCAGGGTCTTGTAGACCTCGTGCACCGACTCGTCGACGAAGACCGTCGTGTCGTAGACGATCCGGTAGTCGACGCCGTCGGGGAAGGTCGCCTTGATGCGGTCCATCTCGGCGCGCACGTTGTGGGCGGTGTCGAGCGCGTTCGAGCCCGGGAGCTGGAAGATCGCGAGCGTGATCGCCGGCTCGCCGTCGAGGTAGCTGTTGACGTCGGAGTTCTTCGCGCCGAGCTCGACGCGACCGACGTCGCTGAGACGCGTCACCTGGCCGCGATCGCCGGTCTTCACGACGATCTGATCGAACTCGCCGGGCTCGAGGAGGCGTCCGAGCGTGTTGATCGGGTATTGGAACTCGATGCCCTGCGGCACGGGCGGCTGGCCGATGCGGCCGGCCGCGACCTGGACGTTCTGCTCGCGGAGCGCCTTCAGCACGTCGCCCGCCGTCATGTTCCGCGACGCGAGCTTCTCGGGGTCGAGCCAGACGCGCATGGAGTAGTCGCGCGCGCCGAGAAGGCTCACGTCGCCGACGCCGGCGAGGCGCGCCAGCGAGTCCTTCACCTGGATCGTGGCGTAGTTGCTGAGATAGAGCGCGTCGCGGGTCTTGTCGGGCGAGATGAGGTTCACGCAGAGAAGGATCGCGGGCGACTTCTTCTTGGTCGTCACACCCTGGCGCTTCACCTCGTCCGGGAGCTTCGCCTCGGCGATCGCGACCCGGTTCTGGGTCAGCACCTGGGCGTCGTCGATGTTGGTGCCGAGCTTGAAGGTGACGTCGAGGTAGAGCTGGCCGTCGTTGGTGCTCTTCGAGAGCATGTAGAGCATGTTCTCGACGCCGTTCACCTCCTGCTCGATCGGCGCCGCGACGGTGTCGGCGACGACCTTGGCGCCCGCGCCCGGGTAGAGCGCGGACACCTGCACGACCGGCGGCGTGACCTCGGGGTACTGCGCGATCGGGAGCCCGAGCAGCGACACGAGGCCGACGATCACCATGACGATCGAGAGGACCGTCGCGAAGATCGGGCGATCGATGAAGAAGTGCGACATTACGAGGTGCTCGCGGGCACGTTGGCGGCGGTCCCCGCCGCGGGCGCGGTCGATGCCTCGTTCGGCTTCACCGTGATGCCGGGGCGGGCGCGCTGGATCCCGGCCGTGATCACGCGGTCGCCGGGCTTCAGGCCCTCGCGGATGACGCGGAGCCCGTCCGAAAGCGGCCCGAGCTTGACCGCGCGGTACTCGACGACGTTCTGATCGTTGACCGCGAGCACGTACTTCGTGCCCTGGTCGGTGCCGACCGCGCGCTCGCTCACGAGCAGCGACCGCGCCGGGTCGCCGATCGGAAGCCGCACGCGGACGAAAAGTCCCGGCGTCAGCGAACGGTCCTCGTTGGTGAAGACGGCGCGCGCCAGCATCGTGCCGGTCGCCGGGTTCACCTGGTTGTCGACGAAGTCGAGCGTCCCGCGGTGCAGGTGGCCGTCCTGGTGCGCGAGCCCGATCTCGACCGGGACCTTCAGCGTACGCGCGTCGGGCAGCGGCGCCTCGGGGTTCGCCGCCCGATACCGATCGCGGTACTGGAGGACCGTCCGCTCGTCGATGTCGAAGTACATCCACATCGGCTCGACGCTCACGAGCGTCGTGAGCAGCGTCGAGAGCTCGACGAGGTTCCCGACCGTCACGTTCGCCTTGCTGACCCGCCCCTTCACGGGCGCCGTCACCTTCGCGAACTCGAGGTTGAGCTTCGCCTGATCGAGCCGGCCGCGCGCCGACATGATCTCGGCGTCGGCCGTGCCTTTGGCGGCGATCGCGTTCTCGAGCTCTTTCTGGCTCGCGGCGCCGGTCGGGAGCAGGCGCTGTTGGCGGGCGAGGTCGGCCTCGGCCTTCCGGCGCGACGCCTCCCAGCGCGCGAGCTCGCCCTCGGCTTGAAGGCGCTGCGCCTCGTAGGGCCGCGGGTCGATCTCGAAGAGCACCTTGCCGGGCTCGACCTCCTCGCCGTCGGTGAAGCCGATCTTCACGAGATAGCCCGAGACGCGCGCCCGGACGTCGACCGACTCGACGGCCGCCGTGCGGCCGGTCGTCTCGAAGAAGTCGGCGACGTCGCGCTCGATGACGCGGGTGACGCCGACCTCGGGCGGCGGCAGCTCGACGACCTGGGGCTTGGAGCCGCAGCCGGCCAGGGCGAGCAACGCGAGCCCGATCGAGGCCCCCTGGTGCGCGCGCGCGGCGGTCACCACGGCCACCACGCCCGCGGCGCCAGCGGTGCACCGCTCGCCTCGGTCCCGGACGCCGCGCCCTCGACCGCGTGCTGGCGCCGGTCGACGTCGAGCATGCCGCCCCATCCCGTCCGGGCACGCATCGCGCTCTTCATGTCCTCGGTCACGAAGTCCTCCTCCATGCGTATCTCCCATCCCCCGCCGAGCGCTTTGTAGAGCGCCGTCAACGCGACCGCGACCGCGCCCTTGGTCGCGACCAGACGATCCTGCTCGACGACGAGGAACTGCTGCGTATTGAGGACGCGCGTGTAGTCGTACGCGCCCTCGCGGTACTGGATGTCGGCGAGATCCACGGCGCGCGCCGCGGCGTCGACGCTCGCCGCGAGCGCGACGAGCCGGCGCTGCTCGCCGAGGTACACGGCGAGCGCGCTTTCGACCTCGGCCTGCGCGCGCAGGACCGCGGTTTCGTACTCGGCGATCAACCCTTGGAAGCGGGCGTCCTGCACCCGCACGTTGTTGGTGATGCGGCCGTAGTTGAGGATCGCCCAGCGGACGCTCGGCCCGCCGAAGTTCTCGAAGCTCCGGCCCTCGAAGAGATCGGGAAAGTCCTCGGCCGCGACGCTCACGGTGCCGACGAGCGCGAAGCGCGGCAGGAGATCGGCCTTCGCGACGCCGATCCGCGCGCTCTGCGCGGCGAGCGTGCGCTCCGCGACGCGCACGTCGGGACGGCGGCGCAGAAGATCGGCAGGGACGCCGAGCGCCACCGCCGCCGGCGGATGCGGGATCAGCGCGCGCCGCGCCGCGAGCAGGTCGTCGAGGTTCCGCGGCGGCATGCCGAGGAGGATCGAGAGCGTGTTCTCCGTCTGCCGGATCCCGATCTCGAGCGCCGGGATCAGCGCGCGCGTGTCCTCGAGCAGCGCTTTGGCCTGCGCCGAGTCGAGCGCCGTGACCTCGCCCGCCTGGTACTTCTCGTCGGCGATGCCGAAGCTCCGCTCCTGGATGGCGACGTTGTTGCGCGCGACGTCGAGGCGTTGCTCGAGCGTGCGGAGCTGGATGTAGTTCGCGGAGACCTCGGCGATCAGCGTGAGCAGCACGTCGTCGTACGAGGCGACCGAGGCGAGCAGCTCGGCGTCGGCCGATTCGATGCCGCGCCGGAAGCGGCCCCAGACGTCGAGCTCCCACGCGGCGTCGAAGCCGGCGGCGAAGTCGTCGAAGAAGTGGTCCGCGACCTGCTGGTTCGCGCGCGCGTTGCTGATGCCGACGCGTTGGTAGCCGCCGAACGCCTCTTGCTGCTGGGGGAAGAGCCCGCCGATCGCGATGCCGCGGCGCGCCTGCGCCTCGACGACGCGGGCGCCGGCGGTGCGAAGCGTGGGGTTCTGGCGGTAGGCGGTGTCGACGAGGTCGACGAGGATGGGATCCGCGAAGACCGTCCACCACGCGAAGGAATCGGGCGCCGGCGCCGGTGGCGCGTCGGCGTGCGCCGCCGCACCGGTCAGCGCGGTCTGGCCGTCGATCCACTGCTCCGCCGTCGGTGCGACCGGGCGCGTGTAGCTCGGGCCGATCATGCATCCCGCGAGGAGCGTGACGGCGGCGAAAAGAAGAGGGTGCAGCGGGGCGAGCGAACGCACGGTCATGCGGCGAGCCAGGCCCGCGCCCCCGCTTCCGTCGGAAAGTACTCCATCGGGATCGCGCGGAACGGCTTCGCGACGAACGCGAACACGTCGTCCTTCCAGCGCGGGTCGCCGACGAACGCCGCCTTCGTGACCGCCGTGTCGTCCGGGATGCGCATGCCTGCGTCGTCCCAGTCGTCGGCGTTCTCCCAGCCCGCGAAATCCGCGAGTGTCACGAGCAGCCGGATCGAGGAGTGGCGCTCGACCGCCTTGGTGATGAAGTAGACGATCATCGCTTGATCCGCGGTGCTCATCCGTCCGCGCACTTCGAGGTGCACGAGATTGCCTTCCTCCGTGGCACCGAGCTTCGCTTCGATCGTCATCACGCTCCTCCGGCGTCCTCGTGGCAGCGGTCCTGTTCGGTGCCGTGGGTCCAGCAGGTGTCGCGGAGCGCCGAACGCCGAGCGGCCGATGCGGTCGGCGCGGCGAGCGCGATCGTCGTTCCGGCCGCTGCGCATCGAACTCTCAACGTCCAACCTTTCGCGAACCGTTGCGCTAATCTGGGGCAGGCTGCTGACGCGGAGACTTGTCGCAGCGATGGGATTCTGGCCGGCTTCTATGCGGATGCCTTACTCGGCACAAGTGATTGGTGCAGCCGTGACGAGTCCTCGAAGATCGAGATTCCTTGTGACCGGCGGCGGCGAAGCGTAGAAGCTTCGCGCGCCATGCAGCGCCGGGTTTCGCTCATATGTGCCGCGCTCGCCGTGATCGCGTCGCCATTGAGAGACGCGGAAACTTCGGGACCGGCCCTTGAAGAGGACGCGCGCCCGCGGAACTCCCCCATCCCGGAGAGATCGACCTGCTCCTTATGTACGACGCTCGGGTCGATACCTGGCATTTCAGGCAGACGGGTCCGATGCTCGACGTGCCGGAGCTCCACGGCCAGCTCTTCGTCGGGCGCACGAAGGAAGGCGCGTCCACCAACGAGCTGACGGGCGCCTCGTCTACGGCCTCGGCGCGTTCGGGGGTCGGTTCTCGGAGAAGGAGTCGTTTTCGACCGCGTCGGTGGCACGCACTTCTTCCAACCGGGCATCCAGCTGACGATGTAGCCGCGGCAGCGCGGCGTGCCGCAGCCGATCGGGCCGCGGCACGCGTGCGTGTCGGGTCACTCCCCGACGACCGGGATCTCCCGCGCGAGGTCGTAGCGGATCACGGCGTTCATCTTGTTCTCGATCTGATAGAAGCGCGCGGCCTTCTTGCCGGGGAGGACCTTGGTGAAGTCGCCGAAGTACTTCCGGCGGATCGAGGCGCGGTCCTCCTCGACGGCGAGATACTCCTCGCTGAGCTTCTTGGCCTCGTCGTCGGTGATCTTCGCGTAGTCCTTCGTGTAGGTGTCGAGGACCTTCACGAGGCGGTCGTTCACGGCTTTGATCTCGGCCTCGTAGCGGTCGTAGATCGGCCAGAAGGCGTCCGACTCGGCGTCGGTGAGCGTGAGGCTCGCGGCGACGAGGCTCTTCTTGTTCGCGCGGATCGTGTCGCGCAGGATCTCGAAGCTCGCCTCGTCGGGCGATCCCGACCACGCGGGGGCGGCGCTGAGAGTCAGGACGAACAGCAGCACGATGGCGCGCATGACGACTCCTCCGTTTCGCGGCGTCACTTTTCGATCCTCGTGATCTTGGAGCCCTGGATGCCGATGCCGGCCATCAGGCCTCGTTGATCGAAGATGAAGGCGTAGGTGTCGCTCGTGATCGTGTTGGTCGTGAGGCTCTTTCCGACGCCCTCGTCGACGATCACGATGCTCGGGCCGACGCCGAGCTCGAAGCCGCGGGTTTGATCGAGCTGGCGGACGGCGGCGTTGTTCATGAAGAAGAGGGCGTAGCCGAACTTCTGGATGCCGGCCTGGAAGCCGTACGAGGCGGCGACCGAGTTGTAGTAGCCCTTGACCTTGTCCTTCTCGAAGCGAACTCCCTCGCCGATCTGGCCGCCGAACATGAAGCCGGCTTTGAGGATCGCCGGGAAGACCAGGATCGCCTTCGCCTTCGAAGCGAGGATCTTGGCGCTCGGTTGGGTCGCGTAGAGGTGGCGGAGAGCGGCGCGGCTGTCGGCGACGAGGTCGCTCGCGCTCGCGGCGACGGCCGGTGCGACGAGCGGCGGCGCGGCGATGGCGATCGCGGCGAGCAACGCGATCGTCGCGGCTCTCGATCTTCTTCGGTTCTGCATGGCGGATCTCCTCGTGCCAGGGGCGGCGACATGCACGCCGCGCGCTCTCTATAAGACGACCCCGGAGAGTGCTACCGCTCGCGCGAGCGTCGGTCGTTTGCTAACGACACCGCGTGTTCTCGCCGATTCTCCGGCGACTCGCGGTGCTCGCGGGCGTCGCGCTCGCCGGGTGCGCGCCGGGAAGCGGGTCGGCGCCGGCGCCTACGCCGACGGTCATCGCGACGGCGACCCCCACCGTGCCCCCGCTCGCGATGCCGGCGCCGGAGTACGTCGGCCGCGGCGCGTGTCTCGGGTGTCACGCCGAGGTCGCGGCGGCGTGGGGCGCGTCGCAACACGCGGCCGCGTTGCAGCCCGCGAACATCGGCACCGTGCTCGGCGACTTCACCGGCGCGAGCTTCGCCCATGGCGACGTCACGTCGACGTTCTCGCGCAGCAACGACGACTTCCTCGTCCGCACCGACGGCGCCGACGGCAGGCTCGCCGACTTCCGCGTCGCCTACACGTTCGGGCTCTACCCCTTGCAGCAGTATCTCGTCGACTTTCCCGACGGGCGGAAACAGGCGCTCTCGATCGCGTGGGACGCGCGGCCGGAGGCGCAGGGCGGCCAGCGCTGGTTCCATCTCTATCCGGACGAGAGGATCGACGCCGACG
The DNA here is from genome assembly GCA_036781285.1 of Thermodesulfobacteriota bacterium. Classification (GTDB taxonomy): domain Bacteria; phylum Desulfobacterota; class Binatia; order UTPRO1; family UTPRO1; genus UTPRO1. The sequence continues at coordinate 6,791 of DAIQBH010000270.1, forward strand.
ACCCGCTGCACTGGACGCGCGCCGAGCAGAATTGGAACTTCGCGTGCGCCGAGTGCCACTCGACGAACCTCCGCCGGGGCTACGACGCCGCGGCCGATGCGTACGCGACGACGTGGACCGACCCGAGCGTCGCCTGCGAGTCGTGCCACGGCCCCGGCTCGAATCACCTGACGTGGGCGGAGCGGCGCCCCGGCACGGAAGGGTGGCGCGACCACGGGCTCGCGATCGCGCTCGACGACCGCGCGGGCGTCACCTGGAGTCCGGCCGCCGTCGGCGCCCCGACGCGC
>DAIQBH010000271.1:0-7058 GCA_036781285.1 Thermodesulfobacteriota bacterium
GTCGGCCGTCGTCGCGACCGGCGACCCGCGCCCACGCTGGTCGCCGACGGTGGCGGGCGGCGTTCGCGCCGCCCTGCGCGGCGCGGCCGCCGAGACCGAGAAGGCCCTTCGCCGGCGCTGGCCGGCGGCGGTCGCGGTGGTGGTCGATGACGGTCCCGTGGAGGGCATCCTGAAGTGCGCCCGCGGGGCGCGCGTGATCGTGCTCGGGTCGCACGGCTACAGCCGGCTCGAACGCTGGACGCTCGGGAGCGTGTCCCGTGCGGTCGTACGCCGCGCGACCACGTCCGTCCTGGTGGTCAAGGGGAAGCCCACGGCGTTCCGTGAGATCGTCGTCGGTTGGGACGGCTCGAATCATGCGCGTCGTGCGATCGACCTTCTGGCATCGTGCGGCGTCCCGGCCGCTGGTCGTGTCACGGTGTGCGCCCTCGTGGAGATCGTCGAGCCGCAGGCGCCGGCGCTGCTCCCGCGCGGCGTGCGGGACGTGCTCGCGGCCGAAGCGAAGGCCTTCACGCGTGCGCGGCTCGGCGAAGCCCGTCGCGCGCTCGAGCGCGCCGTCCGTCCGTTGACCGACGCGGGATGGCCGGTGCGCCTCGACGTGCGCACCGGTGTCGCCGCGCGCGACCTGCCCGGGTTGCCCGCGAAGCTCCGGGCGGACCTGCTGGTGATCGGGGCGCAGGGGACGGGTTGGAAGCGGCTGTTGCTCGGCAGCGTCGTCGAAACGGTGCTCGACCGGGGGCCGGTGTCGACGTTGATCGTGCGATAGTCGGACGGAAACGGGGGTCGGCGCATTGCCCGCCGACCCCCGTTGCTCAGGCGGCGGTCACCTTCGAGGCGCCTTTCGACTCCGCCACCATCCGCTCCAGCCTGGCGACCCGGCGTTCCAGGCGCCGCACCTGCTCCGTGGTCGCGGCGTGAAACTGCCGTACCACCTGACGCTCGAGCTGCCGCACGGCGCGATGCGCGCTCGTCTGGACCGCGCGCACGTCCTTCAGGACCTCGGCGCGGCCGCGGGCGACCAGCGTCTCCGCATCCTTGCGGATCCGCCGGAGCATCTGCGTACCCTCCTTGCGCAGCACGGCGACGCGGGCTGCTCCATTCGTCTTGGCCATCGGACGCCTCCTTTCCGCGCGGCGTCGTCGCCGCGCCCATGCTCTGACAAAAGCAGGTCACGTGCCACGCGCGTGACGGCGCACCCGACGGGTGAAGTCGGCGATCTCGCGAGGGCGACACGGCGAGGGCGGCGCGCGTCTTCCCGACGTTGCGAAGCGCGCCCATGAGTCGCATGCCACGATCGAGAAGCGCGTTGACACCATTCGCGCCCGCGCAGTAACTCGGCCTCTCGACGCAGTCGACTCCGCTCGTCGCGTCGAAGGCTCGGCCGGCGATCCACGCATCCGAGGAGGCGAACGGTGGCACGCATCGGTTGGCTGGATGGGTTTCGCGATCGCAGCGTGCTCGTGACGGGCGCGTCGAGTGGCATCGGTCGTGCCGTCGCGCTGGCGTTCGCGGCGGCCGGTGCGCGCGTCGCCTTGGTGGCGCGCCGGCGCGAGCAGCTGGAAGAGGTCCGGCGGCTCGCGGGTGCCGATGCGGCGGTGTTCCCGACCGACGTCACGCGGCCGGAGGAGGTCGCCGCCTGTTTCGCCGCCGCCGAGGCGCGGCTCGGCGGCATCGACGTCGTCGTGAACAACGCCGGCGTGCTGCTCCCCGCGCCCGTCACCGAGATCGCGGTCGCCGACCTCGAGCGCATGATGCGCGTCAACGTCTTCGGGGCCCTCTCCGTGATGCAGGAGGCCGTGCCGCGGATGCGCGCGCGCGGCGGCGGATCGATCGTGAACGTCGCCTCGCTCGCCGGTCGCCGCGGCGTGACGCCGCTCGGCGGCTACTGCGCCACGAAGTTCGCGCTCATCGGCCTGACGGAGGCCCTTCGCACCGAGCTGCACGGCACGCCGGTCCACCTCGGGCTCGTGCTCCCCGGCGTGGTCGAGACGCCGATGGTCGAGGAGGTGAGCCACGATCCCGAGTTCCTCGACCTCTGGCCGGCGAGTCTCAACATGCCGCCGTCCTGGGTCGTGTGGGCGGTCTTCGCCTCCGTGCGCTTCGGGCTGATCGAGGTGTCGGTTCCCCCGGGGGCGGGCACGCTGGAGAAGCTGGCGGCTTTGGCTCCGGGCGTGGCCGACACGCTCGTCGATTGGGCGCGGAGCGCGTCGCACTGGTGGGCGAGCCGATCGGGTCCGAGCTGAGCCGTAACGGTTCTCATCGTTGCGAATCCATGCGGCGGGTCGTTCCGGATCGTCGGAAGGGCCACGCCCGGGAGGGCGCAGGCTCGGCGTCGGCGCGGTGACCGAAGGGCGCGGCGGGTGGCAGGCGTCTTGCTGTGTTCGAACGATAGACGACAGACCACGACGAGGTATTTCATGTTCCACCCCAGCACTGCCGCCCCTTCCACGCCCGATCACGCGCCGCTCGTGTCGCCGCCAGAGCCGGCGAGCGGCTCCGAGCGTTTGTCGCCGCTCGATGCGTCGTTCTTGTATCTCGAGCGGCCGACCGAGCTGCTGCACGTGGGCGCCGTCGCGGTGCTCGAGAGCACGCCGCCGTTCGAGGAGCTGGTCGACGCGCTCGGGGCGCGGCTCGGCGCGCTGCGACGGTACCGCCAGATTCCCGTGCGACCGTCGTTCGATCTCTCGGCGCCGCGGTGGGTGGACGATCCGGCCTTCGATGCGCGCCGTCACATCCACCGCGTCACGGTGCCGGCGCCGGGTGACGAAGCGGCACTGCGCTCCGTCCTCCAGGAGCTCTTCGCGCGGCCCTTGCCGGCGGACCGGCCGCTCTGGGAGTGCCATCTCCTCGAAGGGCTCGCCGGCGGGCGGGCGGCGCTGCTCACCAAGGTGCACCATTGCATGGTCGACGGTGTCAGCGGCGTGCAGGTGCTCGAGGTGATGAGCGACGGCTTCGAGGCGGCGCGCCACTCCGCGCGAGCCACTGCCGCCTCGCCGCCGCCGTCCGTCGTCTCCCGCGCCCGCGATCTGCTCGCCGGAGCGGCGCGCGCGCTCGATCCGGGCCGCGCGCTCAGCGGGCTTCAGGGTGCGGCGGCGGCGGCGGCGACGCTCGCCGAGCTGGTGGGCGCGCGCCTGCGGCCGCACGCGTTCAACGGGACGCTCGGCCACAGCCGCCGGATCGTGTGGCAGACGTTCGCGCTCGAGGAGTTCCTCGCGATGCGCGGCGTCGCCGGCTGCAAGGTCAACGACGTCGCGCTCGCGGTGATCGCCGGCGCGCTCCGGCGGTTCCTGCCCGCCGACGCGGCCGCGGCGGGCCGCGTGCGGGCCCTCATCCCGATGAACGTGCGGCGCGCGGACGAGCACTTGGCGCTCGGGAATCGGGTGTCGGGCATGTTCGCGACGCTGCCGATCGACGTCGAGGACGCGTGCGAGCGGCTGCACCTGATCGCGGCCGAGATGCGCGCCCGCAAGGAAGCGGGCCAGGCGCGCGCGTTCGATCTCGTGCTGAGCGTCACGGGGGCGCTGCCGGCCGCGCTCGCACCGCTCGTCTCCCGGCTGCCGCAGATGTGGCCGATCGCGCACACGGTCTGCACGAACGTGCCGGGGCCGCGCGAGGCGCGCTCCATCCTCGGACGCCGCGTCGTCGAGCTGCATCCGATGGTGCCGCTCGCGGTGGACATCGGGCTCGGGTTCGCGATCCTGAGTTACGCGGGCACGCTCTCCATCACGGCGACCGCGGACGCGGCGCTCGTGCCCGACGCGGACCGATTGCCCGAGGCGCTCCGAGCGGCCGCCGACGAGCTCGCCTGTCATCTCGGCGTCCGCGCCGAGGCGACGACGGCGCCGGTGGAAGGCGCCGCGATGCCGACGGTCGGGGACCTCATGACGCGCGAGGTGGTGGCGGTGCCGCTGACCGAGCTGCTCTCGACCTGCTGGGCGACCATGCGCGAGCGGCGCATCCGACACCTGCCGGTCGTGGACAGTCACGGCGTGCTCCGCGGGCTGATCAGCCATCGGGATCTCCTGGCGGCGTCGCCGAGCTCGCGCGCGCTCCAGAGCGACGCCGACCGCATGCGGGCGCTCGGCTGGGCCACCGCCGTCGACGTCATGGAGACCCACCTGAGCACCGCCGGCGCGGCAGAACCCGCGGCGGACGCGGGTCTCCGCATGGTGCGGCACAAGATCAGTTGTCTCCCCGTGGTCGACGCCCGCGGCGTCGTCACCGGCATCGTCACCGACGAGGACTTCGTCCGCTGGTCGGCGTACCAGATGACGTCGAACGCGCGCCGAGCGGGTCGGCACGCCCACGCGTGAGACGCATGCAGCCACACGTGATCGACGACCTCGTCATCGGCATGGCCGGCTCGGGCGGGGACGGCATCGTGAGCGCCGGAGAATCGTTGATCTCGGCGTGCGCCGTCCTCGGCTACCACGCCATGATGACGAAGAGCTTCGGGTCGCAGATCCGCGGCGGCGAGTCGTCCTGCCGCGTGCGTCTCGCGACCGGCCCCGTGCTGAATCCCGGCGGCGCGCTCGACGTCGCGGTCGTGCTCGACTGGGACGACTTCCGGAAGTTCGGTGCCGAGCTGCCGATCGGTCCGGAGACGATCGTCCTCTACGAAGCCACCAGCGGCGTGGCGCCGGATGCGCTGCCGCTCGACGGTGCCGTCGCGCCGGCGGAGGCCGTGCCGGTCCCGATCGCCGAGATGGCCCGGCGCGCGACGGGCAGCGACAAAGGGAAGGGCACCGTCGTGCTCGGTCTCCTCGCGGGGTGGTTCGGGATCGACGGCGACGAGCTGTTGGCGGGCATCCGGAAGAAGTTCGCGCACAAGGACGAACGGCTCGTCGCGGCCAACGCGCAGGCGTTCGGGCTCGGCGTCGCGCACGCCGGCGATCACGCGTTGCGATCCCCGCGCCGGATGGCGCCCGCCGTGCGGCGCGGGCCGACGATGCTCACCGACGGCAACGACGTCTGCGCCGCGGCGGCGATCTTCGCCGGCTGCGACTTCTTCGGTGGGTATCCGATCACGCCGTCGAGCGAGGTGATGCAGCTCTTCACGCGCGAGATCTGGAAGTACGGCGGTGCCGTGTTGCAGGCCGAGGACGAGATCGCCGGCATCGGCGCGGCGCTCGGCGCCTCGTTCGGTGGCAAGAAGGCGATGACGGCGACCTCGGGTCCGGGCATGTCGCTGAAGGGCGAGATCCTCGGCCTCGCCTCGATCGCCGAGCTTCCCCTGGTCGTGGTCGACGTCCAGCGCGGCGGCCCGTCGACCGGCATGCCGACGAAGTCCGAGCAGGCCGATCTCTTCCAGGCGGTGTTCTCGGCGCACGGCGACGTCGTGCGTCCCGTGCTGGCGCCGACGAACGTCGCCGATACGTTCGACGTCACCGTCGAGGCCTTCAACGTCGCCGAGCGCTACCAGACGCCGGTCATCGTGCTGTCCGATCAGGAGATCGCGCAGCGGAAAGAGGTGATCGACCCCATCGATCCGGCGCGCTTCACGATCGTCGATCGACTGGCGCCGACCGCCGAGGAGCTCGTGTCCTACGAGCGGTTCCGGCTGACGACGACCGGCATCAGTCCGATCTCTCACCCGGGCATGGCGGGGGGCGCCTACGTGGCCGCCGGCATCGAGCACGGCGCGCACGGCGACCCGACGGCGAGCGGGCGCGTCCACGAGCGGATGAACGAGAAGCGCATCCACAAGCTCGATCCCCTCCGCGCACGCGACGACCTCTTCCGCATCGAAGGCGACGAGACGGCGCCGCTCGGGCTCGTCAGTTGGGGATCGAGCGCCGGCGTGTGCCGCGAAGCCCTCGACCTCGCCGCGGCGCGAGGACTCTCCCTGAAGCTGCTCGTGCCGTACCTGCTCTATCCCATCAACGAAGGCATCTACCGGCGCTTCTTCGCGTCGGTGCGCGCGGGCCTGGTCGTGGAGCAGTCGTACCTCGGCCAGCTCTACCGCGTGCTGCGGACGGCGCTCGACCTTCCGGCCGCGGTGCGATCGTTCAGCCGCTCCGGCGCGAATCCGTTCCGCCCGGCGGAGATCGTCGCGGCGCTGGAGGCATTGCGATGACGAGCGTCCCGCCACTCACCGCGAAGGACTTCAAGAGCGAGCTGAAGCCGATCTGGTGTCCGGGTTGCGGCGACTTCGGCGTGCTCCAGGCGCTGTATCGCGCGCTCGCGGCGATCGGCCGGCCGCCGCACGAGGTCGCCGTCGTCTCCGGCATCGGCTGCTCGTCGCGCATTCCCGGGTACACGACCGCGTACGGCTTCAACAGCGTCCACGGGCGTGCGCTGCCGATCGCGCAGGGTCTCAAGCTCGCGCGTCCCGAGCTGCTCGTCATCGCGGCGGGCGGCGACGGCGACGGCTTTTCGATCGGCGGCGGCCACGTCCCGCACGCCGTCCGGCGGAACGACGACCTCACGTACGTCGTGATGGACAACCAGACCTACGGCCTCACCAAAGGCCAGCTGTCGCCGACGAGCCCGCGCGGCCTCCGAACCGTCACCTCCGCGTACGGCAGCCTGGAACGTCCGGTGAACCCGCTGCTCTACGTCCTCGCGTACGGCGCACCGTTCGTGGCGCAGGGTACGCCGGCGGATCTGCCCGGCCTCACCGGCATGATCGAGGAGGCGATCCGCTTTCCCGGGTTCGCGTTCGTGAACGTGCAGTCGCCGTGTGTGACGTACGGCGAGGACGACCAGCAGATGAAGGTGCACAAGGCGACGCTGCGACGGCTGGCCGATCTCGGCCACGATCCCCACGATCGCCGTGCCGCCATGCAGCGCGCGGAGTCGTACGGCACGGAGCTCCTGACGGGGATCTTCTACCGGGATCCGACACCGTCCCCGACGCTCGGTGCGCTCGTGCGCGAGCGTCAGGAGCGGCTGGGCGCCGGCGCGCCGCCGCGCGCGCGCGTCCTGGACATGTTCCTGCGCGGGGGAGAACGCCGATGAGCGCCACGTCGGGCATCGACTTCACGGCCTTGTCGCTCCGGGACGCCTTCGACCTCGCGCTCCTCATCGAAGAGGAGGCGTGCGAGCGCTACGAGGAGCTC
>DAIQBH010000272.1:0-7032 GCA_036781285.1 Thermodesulfobacteriota bacterium
GTCCGGTCGAGCGCGTCGAGGATCTTACCGAGGTGCTCGTCGACCCAGGCGACCTCGCCTTCGTAGAGCGCGTACGCGTGCTCCAGGTCGCGGTCGCTGATGGCGCGGACGAGGGCGCCGGGACGGTCGGGATGGGGCGTGCCGACGTGGGGCCCTCCCATGCAGCCTTCGCCCGAGAAGGTGCCGGTGTAGTCCGGGTCGAAGCGCGTCGCGTACGGTGGCGGCGGCACGTAGTCGCAGTGCGCGTCGAAGAAGTGCGCGAACACGAACCAGGGCCGGCCGTCCTGCGCGAAGGTCTCGAGCTGCGCGATGGTCGACTCCGCGACCTGGGGCGACGTGACGATGATCTGCGAGTTGTCGTTGAGCTCGCCCTCGACGGTCGTGAGCCGGCGCTTCGTGTCGTCGTAGCGCGCCCAGTCGCCCGCCGCCGCGGCTTGCTCGGCTTCCGTGCGGAGCGCCGCGACGCGCGCCGAAATGTCGGTCGCCACCGCGCCGTACACGGGCGTGTACGTTTCGAAGCCGCGCGCGAAGCCCCAGTAGGGATCGAGGTACGGCGCCGAGTAGATGCCGGCCGTGCGGTAGCCGTGGTTGCTCAGCATTTCGGCGAGGGTCGGGATGCCGGGATCGAGCACCGCGCCTTCGCTCTCGACGGCGTGCGCGATGCCGGGGCGTCCGGTCATGAGCGCGATGTGCGAGGGGAGCGTCCACGAGCTCGACGAGTACGCGTCGGTCATGCGGACGCCTTCGCGGGCGAGCCGCGTGAGCGCGGGGCTGGTGTCGACGTCGGGGGCGTACTTCGGGCGGTGGCCGTAGGTGCCGAGGACGTCCTGGCGGACCGTATCCAGCGAGATGACCAAGACGTTGTAGGGCACGGCTGGGCGCGGCGGCGGCGACGATTTGCAGGCGGCGACGGCGAGGGCGAGGACGGCTGTGGTGATGAGTCGGACGGTCGATGCGGTCACGGGGGCGGTTCCCTAACACAGAAGTCGGGCGTTCTCATGGTCGCGTGAATCGATGGCGGGGTCACTTCGAGGCGTGGCGGCGGTGCGGGGCGCGCGGAGTATGGGACGGCTCCGGGCACCTGCGGCGGCGTCGCGTGTGGGCGGCGCGTCGCGCGCATTCGGGCTCGTGGATCCGGTTTGCGTCGATGGGCGCACGGGGCTCGTCGGGCGATCGGCGTCTCGCGGGCGCACTTTCGTTTGGACGCTCCTTGCCGAGACCGGCTTCCTCCGCCGTCCCATACTCCGCGCGCCTGCGGCGGCGCTTTCGACGTGCCCCCGCATTGCCTTCGCACGCTTGGTTGATCGTCATGGGGCTGGGTGGTCGAGCTCTGCCAGAGCTGCCGTTGCGGTCGGGTCGTTGGGGCGGTCGCGGAGGACGGTGCGGTACTCGGTGATTGCGGCGGTGCGGTCGCCGGAGGCTGCTAGTGCGGTGGCGAGGTCGAGGCGTACCTCTGTGAGCTTCGGGTCGAGGCGGAGGGATTCGCGGAAGGCGGCAATGGCGTCGGCCGTGCGGCCGGCTTCCGCCAAGAGGGCGCCGCGGGTCGCGTGGGCGCGCGCTTCGGTCGGGGCCAGCGATGCGGCGGTCGTGGCATGGGCGATCGCTTCGTCCATGCGGCCGAGGTCGGCGAGGGTCACGGCGAGGTTGTTGTGGGCGGCGACGAGCGTGGGGTCGATCGCGAGGGCTCGTTCGTAGGCGGCGACGGCGGCGGTGGGATCGCCTTTCGCGGCGAGCGCCCAGCCGAGGTTGCTCGCGGCTTTCGCGTAGCGCGGGTCGAGCGCGAGGGCGCGGCGGTAGTCCGCGATGGCGTCGTCGAGCGCGCCGCGTTCGGCGCGGGCGAGGCCGAGGTTGTAGGCGGCGGTCGCGGAGCTCGGGTCGAGCCGGACCGCCTCGGCGTACGCGGCCTCCGCGTCGGCGCCACGGCCGGCGCGCGCGAGGGCGCGGCCGAGGTTGAGGTGGGCCTTCGCGTAACTCGGCGCGATGGCGACCGCGCGCGCGTAGTGCTGCATGGCCTCGTCGTGACGGTCCCGCTCGTCGAGCGCGACGCCGAGGTTCGCGTGGGCGACGTGATTGTCGCGCGTGACCGCGACGGCGTGAGTGAAGAGCGTCAGGCTGTTCTCCCAGTGGCGGATCTGCACCGACGTCGTGACGAGGCACGCCGCGAGCGTGGCGACCGCGCCAAGGGCGATCACGGGTGGGGCGCGCCGCGCGGTCGAAAGGGAGGCGACGCCCCACGCCACCATGACGTACACGCCGATCGCGGGCAGATAGGTGAAGCGGTCGGCCATCGCCTGGTCGCCCTGGCGCACGACGCCGATCACCGGCACGAGCGTCCCGAGGTACCAGAGCCAGCCGACCGCGAGGAACGGCCGGCGGCGCCAGGCGAGGGCCACGGCGGCGCTGATCGCGACGAGGACGAGCGCGGCTCCGAGCGCGTGCCACGCGGAGAGCTCCGGCGGTGCGGGATAGAACACCGCGAGCCCGGTCGGCCAGACCGTCTTCCGGAGGTAGGTGACGTAGGAGATCGCCGCGTTCCCGAGTCGATACGCGAGCGGCGTCGACTCGAGCGTGGTGAGCGCGCCCGCGTTCCGCTGGGCCACGACCGTGAGAACGCTCACGAGGGCGGCGAGGGCGAAGAGCGGCACCTTCTCGCGGACGAGCGCGATCGCGGTCGCACGGTCGCGGAGACGGCCGAGCGGCCACCAATCGAGGAGCAGCAGCACGAAGGGCAGGGTGACCAGCATCGGCTTCGCGAGAAGCCCGGCGGCGAAGACCACGACGACGGCGGCCCACCGCCCCCAGGTCGGCCGGCGCGCGAAGCGCACGTGCGCGGCGAGCGTCAGCATCCAACAGAGTCCCGACAGGACGTCCTTCCGTTCCGACACCCAGGCGACCGACTCGACGTGCAGCGGGTGCCACGCGAAAACGGCCGCGACCCACGCGCTCGGCCAGCGCGCGCCGGTCATTCCTGCCAGGACGAGGAACAACACCGCGGTCGCGAGCGCGTGGAGGACGACGTTCTCGAAGAGGTGCGCGCCGGCATCGAGCCCGAAGAGCTCGACGTCGACGAGGTGCGAGAGGCTGGTGAGCGGATGCCAGGTCGCTTGGTGCACGCCGGTGAGCGCCCAGCGGACGCCCGCCCACGTGAGGCCGCTCCGGACGTGCGGGTGCTCGGTCACGTACTCGTTGTCGTCGTAGTTCAGGAACTCGTGCGTGCGGACGGGCGCGTAGAGGACGAGCGTGAGCGCGACGAGGACCGCCGCCACGGCGAGGTCCACGGCCGTCGAGGGCGCGTCGCCGGTCGAACGTCGCGGTGCGATGGCGCTCCGATTCATGGCGTCGCCGCCGGCGCCGGCGCACCGAGCGCGGCGGCCAGGTTGGCTTTGGCCTCGGCGTGGTCGGGTGCCAGCGCCACTGCCTTCCGGAACTCCGCCGTGGCGGCCGCGAGGTCGCCGCGCCGCGCGAACGCGATGCCGAGATCGTTGTGCAGGTCCGGCATGTCCGGCGCGATCGCGATCGCCCGCCCATAGGCGGCGATCGCCTCGTCGAACCGCCCCGCGGCCGCGAGCGCCGCGGCGTGCTGATAGTGCGCGTCGGCGAGCTGGGGGCGGAGGCGGGCCGCGGTCGCGAGATGGCCGATCGCCTCGTCGACCTGGCCACGTGCCGCGAGCTGCGCGCCGAGGCCGCGGTGCGCGTCGGCGTGCGAGGGATCGAGCGCGAGCGCGGCGCGCAAGTGGGCGATCGCTTCGAGGTTCCGGCCGACGCGCGTCAGCACCGTCGCGAAATTGTAGTGCGCCGCGAGATAGTCGGGATCGGCGGCGAGCGCGGCCTCGTAGCGTGCGATCGCCTCGTCGGTCTTGCCCTGCTGGACGAGCACGTTGGCGAGGTTGTTCAGCGCGTCGGCGTAATCCGGCCGGATCCGGATGGCTTCCAGGTAATGTGCCGCGGCGTCGTCGAGGCGCCCTTCGCCGGCGAGCAGGTTGCCGAGGTTGCTGTGCGCCTGCGCGGAGCCGGGTGTCAGCGCGAGCGCGCGTTCGAGGTGCGCGCGAGCGCCGTCGCGCCTGCCGAGCGACGCGAGCACGATCCCGAGATTGCCGTGGACCTCCCCGTCGTCGGGCTCGAGTCGGAGCGCGTCACCGAGCGCGTCGGCCGCTTCCTCGGTGCGGCCCTCACCATGGAGCCACATGCCGAGGTTGATGCGCGCCATCGTCCCCGTCGGGTCCTTCGCGATGACGTCGCGCCAGAGCGTCTCGGGACCCGCGAGCACCGCCGCGTGCCGCCACGTGAGCGCGGCGAGCAGCGCGAGCACCGGCACCGCGGCGGCCGGCGCCAGGTCTCCGAGCCGGCGACCCGCGATCGTGAACGCCGCGGCGGCGGGTGCGATCACGAAGAGGCTCGCGAGATACTGATAGTGATCGGCGACGAACGTGTAGCGCATCGGGTAGACGTCGATGAACCCGAGGGCGGGCGTCAGCGTCAGCGCGAAACCTGCCGCGGCCGTGAACGGTGCGCGTCCGATGCGGTCGCGCGCGAGCCAGAGGCCGGCGAGCACGGCCGCCGCCGCGAGCGGCGGCACCCATTGCCACCAGATGCCGGCGTCGACAGTCCACCGCGGGTAGACGAACGACAGAGGATGGGGCCAGACGAGCGTCGCGCCGTAGAACCAGAGCGCGCGTCCCGCGATCAGTAACCGCTGCCATGGCGAGAGGTCGAAGAGGGCGCCGGTCGCGCCGACGTGGGTCCGCTCCATCCAGATCGTGACGAGCGCGAGCGCGATTCCGACTCCGAGGAGCGGCGACGCCGCGACGAGCTCCCGGCGCGCGATCCGACCATCACGCCACCAGGCGAGGAGCAGCAGGATCACGGGGAGGCTACACGTGACGGTCTTCGAAAGGAGCGCCGCGACGAAGAGCCCGACGACGAGGAGGCCGTAGCGTCGTCGCTCCTGGTCGTGGCTTCCGGACGCGAACGCCAGCGCGGCGAGCAGTGCGCCGAGGTAGCAGGCGCCCGAGAGCACGTTCTTCCGCTCGGTCACCCAAGCGACGGACTCCACGTGCACGGGATGCACCGCGAAGATCGCGGCCGCGAGCCAGGCCCCCGGGATCCCGAGCCGCACCAGCACGAGCCACACGAGGACCGCGTTCAGCGCGTGCAGCGCGACGTTCGTGACGTGGTAGCCGAACGGCGCATCGCCGAAGACCCGGTGCTCGAGCCAGAAACTCGTGAACGTGAGCGGGTAAAACTGCGGGACGGCGCCCGGGACGGTCCAGATGCGGACCAGACCGCCGAGCGTATCGAGCGCCGCGTTGTCGGTGACGTAATCGTCGTCGTCCCAGATGAAGTCCGCCCGGTACGCGGGCCCGTACGCGACCGCCGTCAGCGCGACGAGGGCAAGCGCGGCGACGACGGGCGGCCACCGGCGATTCATGTGCGCGAAGGCTTAACGCCCGCGGTGCGCGACTGCAACGCGAGCCGCGCGCGCCTTTCATCGCGAGGATCGTATACGGCCGCCGAAGTGGTGGAGGGCCGTTCCGTTGACTCGGTCCGGACCGAGTCGAGGAACACGTCACCTCGGTGCCGGAGATCATCCCATGCGACAATTCTCTCGCTCGACGCTCGCTGGCTTGGCGCTGCCCTCGCGGCCGGCGCGGCGGACGTCGAGGTCAGCCCATACCTTCGGCTCGCACTGGACGCGCGCCGCACGGTCGTGGCGCCGCTCGCAGGCGCACGACGTGCTCGGCTACGCTCACCGCGGCGGCGGCGGGCTGCGCGTCCGGCGCCGCAGCGTGCATCGACTCTGGCGGCGGCTCGTGCGCTGGAACGGCGTCATCGCAGGGGCGAAGTCGAGTGGCCCGCGGTTGGGCGTCGATCGCGAGCGGGGTGGGACTCGCGTGTCGTGCGAATGCCGCCACGCCGACGCGCGAGCTCTTTGCGCGTCGCGACGTCCGGAACGCGGGCAAACGTCGTCTCGTTCAGTCGCTCGCCGGGAAAAAAGTTCGGTGAGCGCAAGTCCTGCTCGACGCGTTTTCGCGATGACGTTGCGTCGACCTCACGGTCGTCGTCGTGGCAGTCGCGTTCGAGGTGGCCCGGCAGCTCGTTGACAGCGCGACCGCGCTCGAACGATCTTCCCCGGGCTCATGGCCGCGCGGCGTTCCGAACCGAGTAGTCAACCGTCGGCGTTCGACCGACACTGGCGATTCGGATGCGCGATGGTGCTCGTGCTCGCCGCGCTCGTACGCTGCGCGTACATCGCGGAGCTCCGGGCGACGCCGTGGTTCGATCGGTTGGTCGTCGATCCCGAATACTACGATGCTTGGGCGCAGCGGATCGCGGCGGGGGAGTGGCTCGGGACGGGCGCGTTCTACATGGATCCGCTCTATCCGTACGTGCTCGGCGCGCTGTACGCGGTCGCCGGGCGCGATCCATTGCTCGCGCGGCTCTTGAACGTCGTGTGCAGCGTGGGCGCGTGCGCGTTCGCCGCGGCGCTCGGGCGGCGGGTCGGTGGCACGACCGTCGGGTTGCTCGCGGGGCTCGGGCTCGCGCTCTACGGGCCCGACGTCTTCAACTGCGGCGAGCTCGACAAGACGGCGCTCTCGATGCTGCTGGTCGCGGCATTTCTCTTCCTCATGACGGATCGCCGCCGCGGCGCCCTCCTCGGCGCGGGATTCGTGCTCGGCCTCGCGGCGCTCACGCGGGCCAACCTTCTCGTCTTCGCACCGCTCGGCGCGCTCGTGATCGCGCGCGATCCGGAGGGGGGCCACCCATCCGCGCGCGTCCGAACGGCGGCGCTCTTCCTCGCCGGCTTCGCGCTCGCGCTGGCACCGGTCACGCTGCGGAATCTCGCCGTCACGGGCGCCTTCGTGCCGACGACGACGCAGCTCGGGCAGAACTTCTACACGGGCAACAACCCCGAGAACCCGTACGGCGCGTATGGGGTCGTGTCGTTCGTCCGCGCCAATCCGCATTTCGAGGAGGCCGACTTCCGGGCGGCCGCGGAGGAGCGCGCCGGGCGGCCGCTCGGGCCGCACGAGG
>DAIQBH010000273.1:0-7011 GCA_036781285.1 Thermodesulfobacteriota bacterium
CGATTGGTCGGCCGGTTCCCAAGGACGCGCGTCCTCGTGATCCGCGAGCTCATGCGCGATCAGTTCGTCTGGGGCGACGTCAGCCGGATCTCGCCCGAGGCGCCGGTTCCCATCGTGCGCGTGCGGCGTCAAGAGGGACGTCCGGGCGGCGCCGGCAACGTGGTGACGAACGTGGTCGCGCTCGGCGGCCGCGCCGACGCGTGCGGTCTGGTCGGCGACGACCTGCCCGGGCGGGCACTCGGCGCGGCGCTCGCGACCGCCGGCGGCGGCCTCGCGGGCGTCGTCCGGAGCCGCGCGCTCGCGACGACCGCCAAGACCCGCGTCATCGCGCACAGTCAGCAGGTCGTCCGATTCGACCAGGATCCGGACGCGGGGAGCATCCCGGCGCGCATCACGACGCGTCTCCGCGCCTGGATCACCGCACACGCGCGCCGCTACCAGGTGATCGTCGTGTCGGACTACGGCAAGGGGGTGGTGACCCCGGAGCTGCTCGGGGACCTCGCCGCGCTCCGGAAGCGCCACGGCTTCGCGTACGTCATCGATCCCAAGCGACCGAACTTCGCGCACTACCGCGGCGCGAGCCTGGTCAAGCCGAACCTCGGCGAGGCGAGCGTCGCCGCGGGCATCGACATCGAGGATGGCGCCTCGCTGGCGCGCGCGGGCAGCGAGCTGCTCCGTCGCTGGCAGGCCGACGCGATCCTGATTTCGCGCGGCGAGGAGGGCATGTCGCTCTTCAAGCCGAAGGCGCGGGCGCAGCATTTCCCGACCGCCGCGCAGGAGGTCTACGACGTCACCGGCGCGGGCGATACCGTGCTCGCGGCGTGCGCGTTGGCCCTCGCGAGCGGCGGCACGTTCGAGGAAGCGGCGCGCCTCGCCAACCACGCCGCCGGCGTCGCCGTCGGGAAGGTCGGCACCGCGACCGTCAGCGCCCGCGAGCTCGTGCGGGCTCTCTCCAACCACTCGTGAGGATCGCATGAAGAAGAGCGCACGCGGCGTTCGTTCGATGACGGGATTCGGCGCGGCCGGCGCCGCCATCACCGGGGGCAGGCTCACGATCGAGCTTCGCTCGGTGAACCAACGCTTCCTCGACGTCCGGGTGACCGCGCCCCGCGAGTACGCGCCGTGGGAGGCGACGTGTCGGGAGATCGTCGGCAAGCACGTCGCGCGCGGCCGAGTCGAGGTCTACGTCGGACGGAACGCGCCGTCCCGCGGCCAGACCCGCATCGTCGTGAACGTCCAGGCCGCTCGGGACTACGCCGCAGCCTGGAAGCGCGTCGCCGCCGAGGTCGGCATCGAGGGCACGCTCGACCTCGGATTGCTCCGCGGCGCGGAAATCTTCGAGACCGTCGAGACCCCACGCGACCTTCGAAAGGAGTTTCCGACCGCGACCCGCGTGCTGACCGCGGCGCTCGCCACGCTCGACACCGCTCGCCGGCGCGAGGGGCGCAACCTCCAGCGCGACATGCAGGCGCGAGTCGCACGGCTTCTGACGATCGAGCGGGCGATCCGCGCCCACGCCGCGACCGTCGCCGGCGAGCTCCAAACGAAGGTGCAGGACCGCCTCCAGGGCATCCTGAAGGCCTCGACGGTCGACCCGGCCCGGGTCGCCCAGGAGGTGGCCTATCTCGCCGAACGCAGCGACGTCACCGAGGAGCTCGTGCGGCTCCGGAGCCACCTCGACGAGCTGCGCAAGCTGCTCGTCACCGGCGGTCCCTGCGGCAAGCAGATCGAGTTCCTGCTCCAAGAGACCCACCGCGAGATCAACACGATCGGGTCCAAGGTGAACCAGCTCGAGATCACCCGGCTCGTCGTGGAAGCCAAGGGCGAAGTGGAACGCCTACGAGAGCAGGTGCAGAACGTCGAATGATTCCGTAATATCGGGAACCACGCATGGGTGCCGACTTCGCGTTCGACCGTCACGGAATCATCTTCATCGTCTCCGGCCCCTCGGGCGCGGGGAAGAGCACGCTGGTCGATGGCTTGATGGCGCGCTACCCCGACCTCACGCTTTCGGTGTCGTACACGACGCGCGCGCCGCGCGGCGCCGAGGTCGACGGACGCGAGTATCAGTTCGTCGACCGAGCGGATTTCGCGCGCCTCCAGAGCGAGCACCATTTCGCCGAGTGGGCCGAAGTGCACGGCGCTCTCTACGGCACCCCGCGCCAGCCTCTCGACGACGCGATCGACGCGGGTAGGGACATGCTGCTCGACGTCGACATCCAGGGCGCGCGGCGCCTGAAGAGCCTCTACCGCGACTCGGCCGTCGCGATCATGGTCTTCCCGCCGTCCTGGGACGAGCTCGAGCGGCGCCTGCGCGACCGCGGCACCGACGAGGACGCGACGATCGCACGCCGCCTGGCGCGCGCCCGCGAAGAGGCGGCGGAGGTGGGCCGCTACGACTACTGGATCCGCAACGCCGAGCGCGCGACGTCGATCGCGCTCGCCGAGTCGATCGTCGCCGCCGAGCGGGCCCGCGTCAGCCGCATCGTCGTGGAGGCCGGCCCGTGAACCTGTCGGAGCTCCTCGGCAAGGTCCGCGACTACAACCCCGCCGCCGACCTCGCGACCGTCCAGCGCGCCTACGAGTTCTCGGCCAAGATGCACCGCGGCCAGAAGCGGAAGTCGGGCGAGCCGTATCTGGTCCATCCGCTCGAGGTCGCGAGCTTGATCGCCGATCTGAAGCTCGACGTCCCGAGCGTCGCGACCGGGCTGCTGCACGACACCGTCGAGGACACGCTCACCACGCTCGGGGAAGTCGAGCAGATCTTCGGCACCGAGATCGCGACCCTCGTCGACGGCGTCACGAAGATCGGCCAGATCAACTTCAAGAGCCGCGCCGAATCGCAGGCCGAGAACTTCCGCAAGATGATCATCGCGATGGCGCGCGACATCCGCGTCCTCCTGATCAAGCTCGCCGATCGCACGCACAACATGCGGACGCTCTCGCACCTTCCGCCGGAACGCCAGACGGAGATCGCGCAGGAGACGATCGACATCTACGCACCCCTCGCGCACCGCCTCGGTATCTACTGGATCAAGAGCGAGCTCGAGGACAGCGCGCTCCGCTACATGCACCCCGAGATCTACTATCAGCTCAAGCGGAACGTCGCGAAGAAGAAGACCGAGCGCGAGCAGTACATCGAGCACGTGCGCGAGGTGCTGCTGAAGAAGCTCGACGCCGCCGGCATCGAGGCCACCGTCACCGGGCGGCCGAAGCACTTCTACTCGATCTACCAGAAGATGCAGACGCAGCACCTGCTCTACGACCAGATCTACGACCTCGTCGCGTTTCGGCTCCTCGTCGACTCGACGCGCGAGTGCTACGAGGCGCTCGGCATCGTGCACCAGAACTGGAAGCCGGTGCCCGGCCGCTTCCGCGACTACATCGCGATGCCGAAGGCCAACATGTACCAGTCGCTGCACACCACCGTGATCGGCCCGTTCGGCGAGCGCATGGAGGTGCAGATCCGGACCAACGAGATGCACCGGGTCGCCGAGGCCGGAATCGCGGCGCACTGGAAGTACAAGGGGCAGAACCAGCAGGGCTCGCCGCAAGAGATCGAGCGCTTCGCGTGGCTCCGGCAGCTGCTGCACTGGCAGCAGCACCTGGAAGACCCGCAAGAGTTCATGCGCTCGGTGAAGGAGGATCTCTTCGACGAGGAGGTCTTCGCGTTCACGCCGAAGGGCGACCTGTTCAACTTTCCGCAGGGCGCCACCATCATCGATTTCGCCTATCGCGTGCACTCGCAGGTCGGCGAGCACTGCGCGGGTGCCCGCGTGAACGGCAAGCTCGTCCCGTTGAAGTACCAGCTCCAGAGCGGCGACACCGTCGAGATCATCACCACGACCCGCCAGACCCCGAGCAAGGACTGGCTGAAGATCGTCACGACGACGCGCGCCAAGGAGCGCATCCGGAACTGGATCAAGATCCAGCAGCGGCGGCGCAGCCTGGAGATCGGTAACGAGCTCCTCGACCGCGACCTCCGCCGCTACCGCCAGGAGCTCGGCAAGCTCCGCAAGAGCGGCGACGTCGATCGCGCCGCGCACGAGCTCGGCTTCAAGGACGAGGAGTCGATGGTGGCCGCCGTCGGCTACGGCCGGCTACCGAGCCAGCACGTGGTGCAGCGACTCGTGCCCGACAGCACGCTCGACGAGCGGAAGGAGAAGAGCGAGGGCACGCTCCAGAAGCTCTTCCGGCTCGTCAGCCGGCAGACCAAGGGCGGCGTCCAGGTGAGCGGCATCGACGACGTGATGGTGCGTTTCGGGCGCTGCTGCAACCCGCTTCCCGGCGAGCGAATCACCGGATTCATCACGCGCGGGCGCGGCGTCACGGTGCACGCGATCGACTGTCTCCGCGTGATGGAGAGCGATCCGCAGCGGCGCGTCGAGGTCGCGTGGGACTCGGCCGACGGTCACTTCCGCCCGGTGCAGATCGAGGTCACGGGCGTCGACGCGCCCGGACTCCTCGCCGCGATGAGCAAGGCCATCAGCTCGGCGGGGATCAACATCTCGCGCGCCGAAGTGCGGACCGGCATCGACAAGAAGGCGGTCAACGTCTTCGAGGTGATGGTCGACAGCGTGGACGGGTTGAATCGGGTGATGCGCGGCCTCGGGAAGGTGAAGGGGGTCATGAAAGTGCAACGGGTGCGCGCGTGACCCTGCCGGGCAAGAAGCGGGCGGTCGCGACGGACAAGGCCCCGGCCGCGATCGGCCCGTACTCGCAGGCGGTGGTGGTCGGCCACCTCGTCTTCCTTTCCGGCCAGATCCCGCTCGATCCCGAGCGCGGCAAGATCGTCGAGGGCTCGATCGAGGACGAAACCCGTCAGGTCCTGAGGAACCTGGCCGCGGTCCTCGCCGCCGATGGGCTGACGCTCGACGCCGTCGTGCGGACGACTGTATTCCTGACGGACCTCGAAGACTTTCCGCGGGTGAACCAGACCTACGCCGAGTTCTTCACGGAGCCGTTCCCGGCCCGCGCCACGGTCCAGGTCGCGGCTCTCCCGCGCGGTGCCCGGGTCGAGATCGACGCCATCGCTTCGCGCTAAGTTGCTGCCTCGAGTAGCGTGTGCTACCCAGGCGGGCTTCGAAAGGGGTTACCAATGGCACGTACCTGCGAGATCTGCGGCAAGGGACCATCCACCGGCAACAACGTCAGCCACGCCAACAACCGGACGCGGCGGCGGTGGAAACCGAATCTCCAGAGCGTACGGGCGAAGGTCGGCGGCGGCGTGAAAAAGCTCCTCGTCTGCACCCGCTGTATCCGCTCCGGCAAGATCGCCAAGGCGGCGTGATCTCCATTCGCGACCTCTCCGAGGTCGCGATGCCGTGTCAATTGATACGGCGAAGCCGCTCCACGAGTGCCGTGGTGGAGAACCCCTCGATGACCGGCACCAGCAGGACCCGTCCCCCGTTCCGCTCGACGACGTCGCGCCCCACCACCTGATCCGGCGCCCAGTCCGCCCCCTTCACGAGGACGTCGGGAAGGAGGGCGGCGATGATCTCCGCCGGCGTGTCCTCGTCGAAGACGGTCACCAGATCCACGGCCGCGAGCGCCGCGAGGACCTCGGCCCGAGCGGCCTCCGGCACGAGTGGGCGCTCGGGCCCCTTGGCAAGGCGCCGCACCGACGCGTCGGCGTTGACCCCGACCACCAGGAGGTCACCCGCCGCGCGGGCGTCGGCGAGGTACCGCACGTGCCCGACGTGCAGCAGGTCGAAGCAGCCGTTGGTGAAGACCACCCGCCTGCCTGCCCGCCGCGCTTCGGTCACGCGCGCGACCGCCGTCGCGCGATCGACGACCTTGTCGAGATAACGCATGGCGGCACGTCTACCAACGAAGTCACGGCGTCGCCATAGCGACGTCCTTGCGTCTCTTGCGCCGCTGCTTCGCTGTGACGCCATCGCGCACAACTGCCACGAGCGCCCGTCTTTTCGAGCCGCCGAACGCGAGAATTGGCGCGGAGACGCGCGTCGATCCGTGGCATGGTTCTGGCTGTTTCAGATCGGCACGCACGCTGACGGCACAAACGATCGGGCGTCATGCACTCCACTCATGACGCACACGAGTCCCCACACTCCTGACCGATCGAACCTCACCCCCCCGTTGGTACGCGTGAAGCAAAACGGTGGGAGGGTGTTCTAGCGGGGCCTGACCCACCCCGTGCCCTCCCACCGCCCCTCCTTCCATTGGGCGCCCGTGCGCGGTTTCGAGCGCAGAATTGCGCTCGAAACATGCTCCGATACGCGTCGGAGGCCGAGGTCAACTCGGCCTCCTCCCATTTCGTCCCCGTGCGCTTTTCGAGGCGCGTCGCGCCTCGAAAATGCTCCGATGGACCTCGGAGGCCGAGGTCAACTCGGCCTCCTCGCCCCAACTGATTGGCCTTGCCCTCGTAGTTGCGACCCGTCTGCTGGCGCTTGAGCGGGCCGTTGGCCAAGGGATTGCGACCGATCGAAATTTGTCAGGGCGGTGGGGGGTGTGTTAGGTCGGGCCTGATCATGGCGGGCGGCTTTGGGCGCAAGCGCGCGCGGGAGCAGCAGCGTGTGCGGGTCGACGCCAATGGGCTGCGCCGCGACCTGATCGGGGATGCCGGGCTCGACGACGCGGCGCTTCAGGACCTCGCTCGGGCGGTCGACGAGCAGGTCGCCACACTGGATCGGCAACGGGCCTGGTTGCCCGCGCTCACGGCGCCGAAGGGCGATCTCAAGAAGGTCGAGGCGCTGGCGGCCGACGCGCGGGGTGCGTTCGCGGACCTGGTCGTGATCGCCCCCGGGGACCTGGCACTCGGCATTCGTGGCCTCGTCTCCGCGCTCGTCCCCGCGACGCCTGGTGCCGATGCGCCCACGTCCGGCGCGCTGCGGGTGCACGTGCTCGACGCGCTCGATCCCGATCGGCTGCTCGGCGTCCTCGCCCGGCTCGATCTCCGGCGCACGCTCTTCGACGTCGTGAGCGGAACCGGGGAAGCGCTGCCGACCATCAGTCAATTCGTCGTCGTCCGCGATCGCTTGCTCCGCGAGC
>DAIQBH010000274.1:0-6983 GCA_036781285.1 Thermodesulfobacteriota bacterium
CGAGCTCGTGACCCTCTGCCGCACGGACGCACAGCTCGACGCCGTGATCGCGAGCGGCGCACGCGACGTCGAGCTCGACTGGATGGAGATCGTCGGGCTCGGCCGCGCCGTCCGGCGCGCGCGCGACGCCGGCCTCGCCGTCACGCTCGCGACCGTTCGCGTGCAGAAGCCGGGTGAGGAGAGCTACGACCGCCGCCTGGCGGCGCTCGCTCCCGACGCCGTGCTCGTGCGGCACTGGGGCGCCCTCGTGCACTTCCAGGCGCTCGCGGACGATCCGCGCCGGCCGCTCCTCCACGGCGACTTCTCCCTGAACGTCACCAACTCGATCACCGCCGCGGAGCTCTTCGACCGCGGGCTCGACACGCTGACGGCGTCGCACGACCTCGACCGCGCGCAGCTCCTCGCGCTCCTCGATGCCGCGCCGGCCGAGCGCTTCACGGTCGTCCTGCACCACCGCATCGCGACCTTCCACACCGAGCACTGCGTGTACGCGCACCTCCTCTCGGAAGGCCGCGACTTCCGGACCTGCGGCCGCCCGTGCGAACGCCACGAGGTGGCACTCCGCGACCACACCGGCCGGACGCACCCGGTGGTCGTCGACGTCGGCTGCCGCAACACCGTCTTCAACGACGAGGTGCAATCGGCGGCGGTGCTCGTGCCGGAGCTCGCCGCGCGCGGCGTGCGGCGCTTCCGCGTGGAGCTCGTGCGCGAGTCGTTCGACGAGACCGCGCGCGTGCTGGCCGCCTACCGCGAGCTCCTCGCCGGCCGCATCGCGCCGGCGGAGGCCGTCGCGCGGACCCACGCAAAGGCGCACTACGGCGTCTCGCGGGCGCCGATGGAAACCGTCTCGATGGCTTGATTGGCTATTCTGGCCATAATAGCTTTCAAGCACGGAGGTGCTCTCGATGGCCCACGGCACGATGCTCGACGACCGCGGCCGCGCCGTGGAGACGATCACCGCCACGGAAGCGAAGAACGCCTTCGGGCGCGTCCTCGACACCGCGCTCGCGCGCGGCGTCGTCGCGATCACGAAGCGTGAGAAGGTGCATGCGGTGGTGCTGTCGGTCGAGGCGTACGACGCGCTCGTCAACAGCTCGGCCGGCGTCCTCCACGGCCTCGACGCGGAGTTCGACGCGCTCGTCGGGGCCATGCGGACGCCGCGCGCGCGCCGTGCCGGCGACGCTCTTTTCGCGGCGAGCTCCGCCGATCTCGGTCGGGCCGCGGTCGCGACGGCGGCACCGGCGCGGAAGGCGGTGAAGGCCACGCGCAAGCGTGCCTGATCAGCCGCCGCGCATCCTGGTCCTCGCTGGCACGAACGGCGCCGGCAAGAGCAGCATCGGCGGCGCCTTTCTCCGACGATCCGGGGGCGCGTATTTCAACCCCGACGAGATCGCGAGCGCCATGCGCGTCGCCGACCCGAGCCTCGACGCCGCCACCGCGAACGGCCGGGCCTGGGCAGTCGGGCGACGGTTCCTCGAGGAGGCCGTGCGCGACCGGCGCGACTTCGCGTTCGAGACCACCCTCGGCGGCAGCACGATCACCGGGCTCCTGGTTGCGGCCGCGCGGCGAGGGTTCGAGGTCCGGATCTGGTACGCCGGCCTCGCGACGCCGGAGCTGCACGTCGCGCGTGTGGCGGCCCGCGTCCGCCGGGGCGGCCACGACATCCCCGAGGAAACGATCCGGCGGCGCTACGACCGCAGCCGACGCAACCTGATCACGCTGTTGCCGTACGCGACGGAGCTGCGGGTGCACGACAACAGCGCCGAGAGCGACCCCGCGACCGGCCATGCGCCTCGACCGACGCTGGTGCTGCACGTGCGGCGGAGCATGATCGTCGCGCCGCGCGACCTGACGTCGACGCCGGCATGGGCGCGACCGATCGTCGCCGCGGCACGCAACCTCGCGCGCTCGGCCTGACGAGCGCGGACGACCCGCACGCGCCGTTGGAAGTGACGCGCGGGACGGCATGGCGTCGAGCGCGGGAGGTGGCCCGGGCGGCCGCGGCGCGCATACGCTCAGGCATCCGGCGCCACGCGATCGTCGCTCCGTCGCCACGTCACGCTCAGAGGGCGCGATTTCGTTTGACTACGTTCGCGCCGGCGCGGAACGTCGCTTGCTGTCCGGGAGCTCGCTACCCGAGCCCGAGGAGGATGGATGCCGCGTCGCGCGTTCCTGGGAGTTTGGTGTGTCGTCGTCCTGCTGGCAGGCGCGAGTGCTGCCCGCGCGCAGTCGAATCCGGTGATGTTCGTGACCCAGGTTCCGGTCGGCGGCTTCACGGCGCTGACGAGCACGTTCGGCAATCACCTCGCCACCATGGAGTCGGCGCCGCGCGGCGGCGATCTCGCGATCCGCTATCCCGACGGCTCGGTCCGTTTCCTCACGCAGGAAGCGGGCTACGGCTCGAGCGGCCAGCAGGGCGCGAACGCGATCGCCGTCCGCGAGCCGTGCGTGCACTGGGACGGCACGAAGGCGCTCTTCGCGATGGTCGTCGGCGCGCCGACCGCGCAGTACCAGGTCAAGACCTTCTACTGGCAGGTGTACGAGGTGACGGGGATCGGGCAAGGCCAGGCCGCCTCCATCCGGAAGATCGCGAACCAGCCCGCGACCTACAACAACGTCTCGCCGATCTACGCGACCGACGGCCGCATCATCTTCACGTCCGACCGCACGCCGACGGGTGAGGCCCACCTCTATCCGCAGCGCGACGAGTACGAGTCGGCGTTCACCGTCGCCGGCATCTATTCGCTGGACGAGAGCACCGGTGATCTGGTGCTGCTCGAGCACTCCCCGAGCGGCAGCTTCTCGCTCTCGATGGACTCCTTCGGACGCGTGATCTTCACCAAATGGGATCATCTCCAGCGCGACCAGCAGGGTGACGCGCCCGGGACGGCTGCGACCTTCAATGCCTTCACGTGGGCGAGCGAGGCCGCGAACGCGGCGACGACGACGAGCCTCGCCGGCGCCGAGGTCTTCCCCGAGCCGCGCACGCCGAACGATCCTTCGTACTCGCCCGTGCTCGCGCCGCACCGGTTCAACCACTTCTTCCCGTGGGAGCTGAACCAGGACGGCACCGCGGAGGAGACGCTGAACCACGTCGGCCGCCACGAGCTCGGCGGCTCGTACACCGACGGCAGCTTCACCGCCGACGGGAACCTGACCTACTTCGTGAACCCGAACCTGCACGCGAACGAGCTCCGCATCGGCGGCGACGGCGGCCTCTTCCACCTGCGCGAGGATCCGGCGCATCCGGGCGAGTTCCTCGCGACCGCTGCGCCCGAGTTCTCGACCGCGAGCGGCGGCACGCTCATGCGGCTCACGGGTGCGCCGTCGGTGAACCCGGAGAGCATGGTGCTGACCAAGGTGACGCCGACGTCCGAGGACGCGCAGGTGCCGCAGGCGACCGGCTACTTCCGGAACCCGCTGCCGATGGCGGACGGTACGCTCCTCGCCGTGCACACCGCGGCGACCGGTCCGCTCGTGAACAACGGCAGCACGACGTCGCCGAACTACAACTATCAATATCGCCTGAAGCGCCTCACGCAGTCGGGGGGCTTCTACGCGCCGTCGAGCAACGTCACCTCCGGCATCACGAAGAGCGTCAGCTGGTGGACGCCCGACGCGCTCGCGTCCTTCAACGGTACGCTCTGGGAGCTCGACCCGGTCGAGGTGTCCGTGCGCCCCGTGCCGACCGCGCGCCAGTCGGTGCTGCCGGCGATCGAGGCCGGCGTCTTCGCCGACGAGGGCGTCGACGTCGGGAGCTTCAAGACCTACCTCCGCAACAACGGCCTCGCGCTGATCGTCAGCCGCGACGTCACGCAGCGCGACCGCGCCGACCGCCATCAGCCGTTCAACCTGCGCGTACCGGGCGGCGTTTCGTCGATTTCGACTGGTGGGGCGATCTACGACGTCGCCTGGCTCCAGCTCTTCCAGGCGGACGCCGTCCGCGGGTACGGCGCGGTGCCGGCGCAGAGCCGCGGCCGCCGCGTGCTGGCGCGGCCGATGCACGGTCCGGGCGTGTCGCAGTCGCCGCAGGGCGCGCCGCCGAGCTCGGTCGCGATCGCGCTCGACGGCTCGATCGCGGCCTTCGTTCCTGCCCGGCGAGCCATGACGTGGCAGATCACGGCGCCGAACGGCAGCGGCGTCGTCCGCGAGCGCAACTGGCTGAGCTTCCAGTCCGGCGAGATCCGCGTCTGCACGAGCTGCCACGGCTTGAACACGGCGAGCCAGACCGGCGACACCGAGCCGACGAACGAGCCGGAGGCCCTTCGCCAGTTGCTGATCGCGTGGAAGGCGACGAACGGCGCGGGTCCCGGAACGCCGACCCCGACGTCGACGCCGCCGCCCGGCGCCGCGACCGCGACGGCCACGCCGAATCCAGGCGCGACGCCGACCGTCACGCCCGCGCCCGGCGACGACGTCTGCACGAGCGGCATCGTCGCGACCAAGGTGAAGCTGAAGGCGACGGCGGCGACCGGGTTCATCCAGTTGAGCGGCGAGGCGCGCATCCCCGAGCCGTGGATCGGCATGGATCCACCGGCGAACGGCATCCGCGTCACGCTCGACGGCGGCCTCGACGTGACGATTCCCGGCGGCGCCGGCTGGTCGGTGAACAAGAAGGGCACGCGCTGGCGCTTCGACGATCCGACGGGCGCCAACGGCGGCGTCCGCCGCATCGACGTGGTCGATCGCTCGTCGGCGCGGGCTCCGGGCCGCGTGAGCTTCTCGATCCGCCTCGTGAATACGTCGGCGATGCCGGCGCTCGGACCGCTCGAGGCCGCGATCCGGCTCGGTGCGGACGCGGAGTGCGCGCGCGCGGTCTGGAACGGGCCAGAGGGGCCGAAGCCGCGCTGCCGCGGCACCGCGGCGCGGATGACCTGTAGCTGACGATCAGCGCAGCGCGCGGCGGAGCGGGGCGGCGAGCTTCGCCGGGGTGACGCGCTCGACCGTCACGCGCTCGGCGCCGAGAAAGACGGCGAGCGCGCGTGCCGCCTCGGCGGTGCCGGCGACGGCGGCATCGGGATCCGCGAGCGGCGTCTCGTAGGCGACGTGGCGGAGCGCCAGGCGGCGCTCGTCGCGATGGTTCTTCGCGTCGACGCGGCCGATCAATCGCCCGTCCGAGAGGATCGGCAGCGTGTAGTACCCGAAGCGGCGCTGCGGCGCCGGCGTGTAGACCTCGATCTTGTAGTCGAAGCCGAAGAGCCGGTGCGTGCGGGCGCGGTGCCAGAGGAGCGAGTCGAAGGGCGCGAGAAACGTCGTGCCGCGATGGACGGCGGGACGGCGGGCGAGCCGCGCGAGCGCCGGCAGGTCGTCGGCGAGCGCGAACCAGCGTCCGCGGTCGCCCTCGATCGCGACCTCGACGACCTCGCCGTCGGCGAGCGCGGCGCGGAGGCGCTCGCGCTGCACCGCCACCCCGAAGCGCGGGAAGGTGAGATAGAGGCGGAGGTCGGTCTCGGTTGCCGCACCCATCGCCGCGAGGGAGCGCCGGAGGTGCCAGCGCCGGAACGCCGTCTCGTCGAGCGGCGTCACCGCCGGCCATTCCGGCAGCACTCGCTCGGCGAGGTCATAGCGCTTCTGAAAGGCCGCGCGTGAGGCCACCAGCGTGCGGCCCGTCATCCAGAGGTAGTCGAGCGCGTGCGCCGCGGGCTTCCAGTTCCACCACCCGGACGCCGGGCGTTTACCGCGGTCGTCGCTGAAGTCGCCGTTCGCGAGCGGGCCCCGCGCGCCGATGTCCGCCTCGACCTGCCGGAGCAGCGCGTCGTTCCTCTGGAGCCAGGTCGACCACCCGCGATGCGTCGTCGTGTAGTCGAGCATGGCGCGCCGCCAGGCGGGCAGGTCGCTCCGTGCGACGAGACACGCCGCGTGCGACCAGTACTCGAAGAGCACGCGGCGCCGGTAGATCAGACGCTCGAGCAGGGCGGGATCGTAGGTCCCGAAGCGGGCCCACAGCGTGAGCAGGTGGGCGCGCGCGACGACGTTGATCGAGTCGAGCTGCACCCCGCCAGTCGCCGCCGCGAACGCCTCGAGGCTCGCGCCGGTGAGCCGCCGCCCGCGCGGCCGGTCGAGCCACTGGCGCGCGAGGAAGAGGTCGCGGACGGCGTGGAGCGGGAACGTCGGGAGACCCGGCATGGCCGGCGATTCTTCGCAGAGCGCACGCGCCGACGCGAGCGGCATTGACCTCGCTCGCGACCGCCTCTATGTCGGCGCCGATGCCGCCCGCTGCCCGATTGCTCTTCGTGCTGGCAGCGATGAGTCTCGTCGCGTGGACGATCGTCGCCGTGGTGCACGTCGCCCCGTGGCTGGCGCGGTGGTCACGGCGCGACGCGCTTCTCGTCGTCATGACCCCGCAGATGTTCCGCCACGTCGGCGCGCTGGCGCTGTTCCCCGGCATCGGCGCGACGCCGCCCGAGTGGAGCGTGCCGCTCGCGTGGGGTGACGCCGCGACCGCCTCGTTGGCCGCGCTCACGATGATCGCGCTCTACCGCGATTGGCGCGCGGCCATCCCGCTCGCGTGGGTGACCACGGTTTTCGGCACGCTCGATCTCCTGCACAACGGCATGAACGCGGCGCGACTCGGCGTCGCGCCGTCGCTCGGTCCGATCGTCTACGTGGTCGTCATCGCGGTGCCGGGCATGCTGGCGGCGCACGTGTTGGCGCTGCGCGTCTTGATGCGGTCGTCGTGACCGCGGAAGGAGTACGACCATGAAAGCGATCTGGAAGGGCACGGTCATCGCCGAGAGCGACGCCACGCGCGTGATCGAAGGCAACCACTATTTCCCGGCCGAGAGCCTGGTGCGCGAGCACTTCGAGGAGAGCGCCACGCACACGACGTGCTCGTGGAAGGGCGAGGCGAGCTACAAGACCGTGGTCGTCGACGGCCAGCGCAACCCCGACGCCGCCTGGTACTACCCGAACCCGAAGCCCGCCGCCGACGAGATCCGCGGCTGGTACGCGTTCTGGAAGGGCGTCGAGGTGAAGCCCTAGAT
>DAIQBH010000275.1:0-6906 GCA_036781285.1 Thermodesulfobacteriota bacterium
GCGCATGCGTCGGCAGGCCGGGGACGGCAGTACCCGATCCATGCCTTGCCGGTCGCCGCCCCACGGCCGGCGGCGGGGTGAAGCTGACGGTGCTTTCCTCCGCGGCGAGCGTGTGGACGACGGTAGTGTCGAGCCTGGATGCGCAGCTCTGCTACGCGACCAAAGCGGTGCGGGGGCGACCCTCGCACGTCCCCGTGCTCGGAAGGCGCTTTCTGGAGTCGCCACAGACCCTTCAGCCCAACGTCACGACTGGCGCCGCCCTATTCGATGCAGCGCCGGTCACGTTCGACCTCACGAAGCCCGGACGTTTCTGCGCGATGACGGCATCCGACACGAGCGGTACGCCGCGTTTCGACGTCGGATACCAAAGCTACGCGCTCAAGGCCGTCAAGAAGGTCTGTAGCCACGACGCTCGAGCATGCGAGACGGCAAGCGACTGTCCCAGTCCAGGGGCGACCTGTAACAGTCAGACGCGCAAGGTGTGCGCCGACGACGGACGTCACTGCAGCTCGAACGCGCAGTGCACGTCTCCAGCGAAGTGCGTGAGCCAGAAGAAGTTCCTCGCCGGAAGCGACGTCGTCGTGACGAGCGCGCTCGGGGAGATGGTGGTGCATCTCGGGAAAGCGACCGAAGCATTGATTCCGACGGCCCGAACGATCGGTGGCATCCTCCCGGTCGGAGTCCCGCTCGACCATTACAAGTGCTACGCCGTGAAGGTCGAGAAGAACGTGTGTCTCGGCGACCCAGCGGTCGCCTGCACTGACGACGACGCATGCGGCGACGCCGCACCCTGCTTCCAGGGCTTCGGCTCACGTACTGTCACGTTTCTCGAAGGTGCCTCTGCGCCGCGCAGCAAGCGATTCACCGTAAAAAAACCGACGACCTTGTGTCTGCCGGTCAGAGCCGAGAGCGTCGATCCAGCCGTTCCCAGCACGAGCCTCCAGTGTTGGGCAATCACACCACTCGCCGGCGAGCCCAAACACGCTTCCACCACGCTCGAGCTAGACAACGTCGTCGGGCAACTAGTGCGGCGCACGGTGAAGGAAACCGCCCTCTGCCTGCCGGTCGAAGCCGTCGCGAAGCCGACGATCCCGTAATGGGTTCGCGTCGCGTCTCAGCGACGGGTCGATGCGCCGCACACACTTTCGATCACTCGCAGTTACGCGGACTCGTGCGCGAGCCGCGGAACGAACCGTCTTCGTCGTAGAACCGGTTGCTCCAGGTACCGCTGATGTTGCCGTCTTCTCGGATCGTGCCGCGAAACGACGTCGCGTCGGACGTGCCGCCCACCGTGAGCGTGATGTCTCCGTCCTGCGTCGCCGTGCCGAAAACGTCGAAGTCCTCCTCCCAGACCCACGAGTATCCGAAGCCATCGATGTCGCCGTCGCAATAGATCTCCACGTCGAACTCCCCCTCGTCGTCGCCGGAGAACGTCCCCTGATAGCGGCCGGCGAAGCGCGCGACACCGGTCGCCCCGCCCGGGCACGTGAGCGGCGCGGACAGCCCTGCGACGTGGCGGAGCACGTTGACACCGTCGGTGACGCTGACCGTACCATTGCCGTCGAGGTCGCAGCGCGTAGGGTCACCGGCGCAGGCGCTCGAGAGCCCGGCGACATGGCGCAGTACGCCGACGCCGTCGGTCACCGTGACGCTGCCGCTGCCGTCTGCGTCGCCGCACGTTTGGGCCTGGGCCGTTCCCGCCATGGCAACGAGCAAGAGCACCGGCAGAGCCCACCATTGATTCCATCGTTCGTTCGACATGGATCACCTCGTGACGAACTCGGCCTGAGGTCCGTCGGCAGCGGTCAGGCGCGGATGATCGCCTGAGATTCGTCGACACCTCCGAGCTGCGCCATTCCGGAGCAGCACAGCTCCATCGATGCAGGACCCCGTCGACTCGGCAGCGCTCGACGATCGAGGCAGCGACGGCGACATGGTTAGTGAATGCGATTCGACTTGCAGCGAACTGTGGACGCTTAACGAGATTGCTGTCGAACGGTCAAGCAATTTCGATTGCGATTCCGATAGCACGACGCGGGATCAGCAGGGCGTGTGCCACCGCCGGGCACGGCGACACAGCGTTCGCAATACTCCGGGCTTCGCACGACCGGAACGAGCGTTCAGGCGTGACGCGAACAGCTGGGCCGCGACGCCGCGTCGTCATCGCGGCGGCACCGGCGAAATGCGCAGCCACGCGTCGACGACGTGCGCCCTTCGACGCTGGCGCGCGCCTTGCTCCGGTTCGACGCAGAGTTTCTGTCGCCGACTCGTTGACGGTTCGGAACGCACGACGCTACGTCACGCATGACCACACGCGACCACGACATGCCAGCCACCTGGGATCCCCGCCTCCTGGCACTCCGCCATCCCGCCGCGACGCTGCTCGTCTTCGCGCTGCTGTGGGCGCTCTTCGGCTACGGCAACGTGATCGTCCGCAAAGGCGCGATCCTCGAGGACGCGATCATCAACGCCGACGATCCCTATCGGCACATGGACGAGGCCGTGCACGCCGAGCTGCGGAACGGCTTCCAGGGCCAGGGCGAGTCGGTGCCCTTCCTGCTCACCTTCGCCGACGGCATCACGACGCGCGACGACCTCGCGCGCATCGCGCAACTCTCGGACCGCGTCGAACGGTCGCTCGACGGCGCCGTGCTGAGCCTCGCCGTCGCGCCGAACTACCACGACGTCGACGGCACCGTGACCTCGACGCCGCACATTCCCGGCGAGCTCCCGTCGGACTTCGACGTCGAAGCCTGGAAGGCCCAGGTGCGGCGCGACCCGGCGGTCTACGGCGTGCTCGTCGGCCGCGAGTTCGAATGGGCGGCCGTCGTCTTGTTCCTCCAGCCCGATCGGGACGAGGTCGCGACCTTTCGAGCCATCGCCGAGTTCGTGGAGGAGCGCCCGATCCCGTGGTGGGAATGGCTCTACAAGACCGACGTCATCGCGCCACCCGGGATGTCGGTCGGGAGTCACCTGCTGCTGCACGGGGTCATGGACCAGGGCTTGAACGTCGACGTGCTGACCCTGGTCACGCTGGGCATCGTGCTCACGCTGCCGGTGTTCGTGTGGAGCTTCGGCGCGATCCGCCCCGCGCTGCTCGCCGTCGTGATCGTCGTCTTCAGCGGCGTGCTCTGGACCCGAGGGTCGATCGGCATCGCGCAGCTCCTCGGCTTCGGTCTGAAGGAGCGGGTCTACATCCTGCTCGCCTACGCCAACTGCATCGTGCAAGGCGTGTCGTTCGCGCTTCACAAGTACGAGGCGTTTCGCGAGGTCGAGGGCGCGGTCAACCGGCGCGCCCAGTGGACCCGCGCGCAGCACGTCGACGGACTGATCGGATTCACCGCGCTCGTCGCCATCCTCGGCTTCACCACGCTCTACACCTTCCAGGTGGTCGCGATCCGAGAGTTCGGCATCGCGAGCGCGCTCGGAGTCGTGTTCGTACTTTTCAACGCGTGCCTCGTGCTGCCGGCCGCCGATCTCTTGCTCGGTGGTGCCCGCCCCGAGCCGCCGCGGGCGCCGGCCGCCGATCGTCCCGTGGCGTTGCTCGTGCGTCTCACGCACGTGCTGCGGCCGCGCGTGTGTCTCGGCGTCACGGCCGGCCTCGTGCTCGCCGCCGCGGTGCTTATCGGACCCGGCGGGCGCTTGGAGATCTGGACCCGCCCGCTCGCGTTCGCGCGCGACACCACCGTGGAACGGACGGCCGCCTACCTGAACGCGCCGGGGCGGATCGGCTTCGACGCGACCGAGATCCTCGTGCAACCGCCCGCCGGCGAGACGGTACGCTCGCCGCGATTTCTCCAGCGCGCCACCGCCTTCATGGACGAGGTCCGCGGCCTCGCGCCGACCCGCGAGATCGCGTCGATCCTCCACACCGTTGGCCGCGTCAGCGAGGAGTCCCTCGCCACGCGCCTCCCGCGCACGCCGGAAGAAGCGAGCGCGGTTTTCACGCTGATCGACGGCGGCCTACCCCGCGACGTCGCCAACAAGCTCTACTATCCGGGCGGCGTCCGGGTATCCGTCTATCATTCGCTCGAGCGGAGCGACGAGGTCGGGCACTTCCAAGACGGCGTGCTCGCCGTCGCCCGCACGTCGTACCCCGACCTCCGGGTCGCGACCTTCGGGGAAATGTCGCTCTTCCCGCAGTGGGACCGCTACATCCGGATCGGGAAGCCGCTGAACGTCCTCACGTCGCAAGGGATCGTGATCCTCCTCTGCATGCTCAAGATCCATTGGGCGAACCGCCGCCTGCGAAACGGCGTACGGCTCGGCGCGATCCGCGGCGGGCTCATCGCATCATTGCCCTTCGTCTTCGCCACCAGCGTGATGGCGCTCGTGATGATGGCGGTCGGCATCCCGCTCGACGCGGCGACGGCTGCCATCACCGCGCTCGCGATCAACGCGTCGATCGATTTCGCGATCTACGCCCTCGACGAGTATCAGATCGGCCTCGCCCGCACCGGCAACGCCCGCGCCGCGGCCGCGCATGCCGTGCGATCGAAGGGACGAGTCATCCTCGCCGACACCGTCCTCAACACATTTTGCTTCCTGCCGCTCCTCGTCTCGCGGTTCGGACCGGTCGCCGAGATGGGGTGGATCATGGCGGTGATGCTCGCGGCGTGCGCCGTCGGGACGCTGGTCGTCATGATCGGCGTGCTACCCGCGGGGGTCGTGGCCGTCGCGATGGACTCGGGCTCAGCCGACGCATCCCTGCCGCGAAGTGCGGCGGCCGGCGCCTCGTGACGCGCGGCTCGGTCAGCATGACGGCGAGAGGCGGCACGCTCCTGTTGCTGTGCCTCGTCGCCGGGACGGCCTACGCCGAAGACGACGCGCGGCCGCTGATGGAAAAGGTCTGGGCAGGGTTGCGCGGCGTGACGACCGAGCGTGACACCCTCGACGTGCTGATCGTCGCCGCGCCCGACCAGACACGCTACCAGCCACACGAAGCACGCGCGCTCGCGGAGCGCCGCCCCGCGAACGTCACCCACAAGCGTGCCGTCCGGAGCATCCGCTACGCGCCCGACGGCACCGACAAGCTGCACATCGTCTTCCTCGAGCCCCGCGAGGACCGCGGCACCGCGTTCATGGTGTGGCGGCAGCCGAGCGGCGATCCGGACGACCAGTGGCTCTTCCTCCCGGCACTGAAACGGGCGCGCCGGGTTCCCGCGAGCAGCACCCAGACGTTCGTCGGCACCGATTTCATCTACGAGGACGTGCGCGCCCTCACGAGCGAGCCGCTCGAGCGGTTCGACTACGTGATGGTGGGCGAGGAGGACGTGGACGGTACGCCCTGTAGTCTCGTGCGGGCGCTCCCGAAGTCCGGCACCAGCAGCGCCTACGCCGCGCGCGTCATCGCGATCGCCAAGGCGTCGCGCTTCCCGCTCCGCGTGGCCTACCACGATCAGCGCGGCGCGGTCGTGAAGCTCCAGCACAACGTGGCCCCGCGCGAGGTGAAGCCGGGAGTGTGGCGGCCGGAGCTCACGGAGATGCGCGACCTCGGGCTCAACGAGACGACGCTGATTTCCTTCGCCGCACGCGAGATCGATCCCAGCCTGAAGGCCGAGATCTTCACCCAGGACCATCTGGAGCGCTGGACGGGCGAGTGAGGCGCGCCGGAGCCGTCCTCGCGGTGCTGCTGCTCTTCGCATCGTCGCTCGAGGGGGCGACGATCTCGGCGGACGGCGAGCTGCGCTACGAGCTCTTCGGGTATCCGGACGCCGGTCGGCGCGGCGACGCCGTCGAGAATTTCATCGAAGGCCGTCTCCGGGTGCGAGGCGCGCTCGGTGCCTCGCTCGGCTATCGGGCGGAGGGTCGCGTGGTTGCCGATGACGCGGAGTTCACCGCAGGCATGGTCGATCCGCGGATGACCGAGCGGCGCCGGCCCTATCTCACGATCCCGGAGGCCGTCATCGATTGGCGGCCGACCGAGACCCTGCGACTCAGCCTCGGACGACAGATCGTCAACTGGAGCGGCGTCGACGAATTCCAACCGGCCAACCTGATGGCGCCGCTCGACGAGTCGGACATCTTCCGGCGCGTCACGATGGGCGCGTTCGGCGTCGCCGGGCACTGGGACGGCCCAGTGACCGTCGACCTGATGGTCGTGCCGGCGGCCTTCCAGGGGAACCGGCTTCCGCAAGGACGTTGGCGTTTCGTGCCGGACGGGATTCCGCTCGACTCCCGCGCGGCGCCCGTACGGATGGAAGAGACGCAGGTCGGCGTCCGCGTCGGCGGCCAGCTCGGCGCGCTCGACGCGGCGCTCATCGGGTACCTCGGTCGCGACATGTTCCCGCTCTTCACGCTGGCGCCCGGCGCCGTGAGCCCGCTCCAAGGCGTCGTGGCCCGCAATCCCCGCACGCGTGCCGCGGGCGCGACGGCGTCCTACCCGCTCGGCGAGTCGATCCTGCTCCGCAGCGAGGTCGTCTACCATGCAAGCCCCGACGCCGAGCGCGACGACTTCTTCCAGTACGTCCCGCTCGGCATCGAGTACACACGGGACGACTGGAGGATCGTGCTGAACTACCTGCGCTACGACCGCACCCATCGCGCAGCCGGAGCGGTCAGCCAGGGCGAGCGCCGCTTCTATCCGAGCTTTCTTTTCGGCGAAGCCAGCTGGGATGCCGGCGGCCGCCTGCGCGCGCGCCTCCGCGCCGGCTACGACTTCCAGGACGCGTTCGTGCTCGTCGAGCCCGAGCTGTCGTATCGCGTCTGGCGCGAGCTCCGCGTGGGCCTGGTGGCGCATCTCATCCACGACCACGCGGCGCGCGGCTTCGATTACTTCGATCTGATCCGCAACGAGGACCGGATCGGGATGCGGATGCAGTACTTTTTCTGACGCGGCGTGGACACTCGTAGCCTTGTCGGGGCTCCTCGATCTGACTACTCTGGTCACATGAAGACCGCTGCCGT
>DAIQBH010000276.1:0-6898 GCA_036781285.1 Thermodesulfobacteriota bacterium
GGGAGCTCGGCGTGCAGGCAACGCCACACGCCCATCAGATTGACGTCGAGAACCTGCGCGGCCGCGGCTTCGGGGCAGTCGCCGATCGGTGTGAGCAGGCCCTCGACGCCGGCGTTGTTGACGGCGCAGTCGAGCCGTCCGAAGCGCGTGACGGCGTGAGCGACGAGCGCGTCGACGTCGGCGCCGCTTCGCACGTCGCAGGCGACGAACGTCACGTCGGCGCCTGTCGCGCGTGCGGCGGCGGCCGTCGCCTCGCCGCCGGCGGCGTCGACGTCCGCCGCGACGACCCGCGTACCCGCGTGCGCGAACGCGAGCACGGTGGCGCGTCCGATGCCCGACGCCGCGCCGGTCACGACCGCGGCCTTGTCCGCGAGCGTCGGCGTCACGACCGGGCCCGCACGTAGCCGTACGCGAGGTTGCTCGGCGTGCCGCCGTTCGCCGCGTACTCGCGTTTCAGGACGCCGAGGCCGTCCTCGTCGAAGGACGCCGCGGCGTCGGCGTGCGCGTCCGGCCCGAGGCCGTAGAGACGGGCCGCGTTGCCGCCGAGGATCGCCCGCTTCACCGGCCCATCGGCGGGGCCGAGGGCCGCGAAGCCGTGGCGCTCCCGCATGTCGTCAGGGATCTCGATCCGGCGAAACGCCTCGATCTGCCACTGCGGCGAGCCGTACCAGACGGAATCGGTGCCCCAGAGGACGTGCTCGTGGCCCATGCCTTTGACGAGCGTGCCGAGGAGCGCGGCGGCGTGGCGCGGGTGCGTGACGGCGGAGGTCGCGAAGCTCGTGCCGACCTCGGCGTAGACGTTGCTGACGCCGTGCTTGGCCGGGATCTCGGCGAGATCGGTCACCCAGTCCATGCGGCCGGTCGCGTCGAACTGGGCGAGCGACTCGTCGGGCGGTGTCATGAGCGGCTTCAATGCCGCGTGGTAGATGACGAAGGTGAGGTCGGGCCAGTCGCGCGCGGCGCGTCCGAGGTCGTCGACCATCGCGTGGCGCCAGTGCTTGAAGCTCTTCTCGTAGTCGGGCGGGATGAGCCCCTTGTGGATGCAGATGGTGCGGATGCCCGCCTTCCGCATCCGCTCGTACGCCGGATAGACGAGTGTTTCGTCGTCGAGGCGCCACGGCCATTCGGACGGCGAGAGCGGATCGCCGACGGTGTAGCCCTTCCAGCTGTCGGGGCGGAGCTCGGCGGCGGCGTACTCGAGGTCGTCCAGCCAGCCGGGTTGACCCGGACGGAAGACGGCATGACACAGCAGGCGACGGCGGCCGGCGATCGCGTTCACGATCGCGCGCGCGCGCGCCATCTGGTCGTTCCGGATGATCGAGTTGGCGGGATCGTCGGCGGGCGCCGCGCTCAGGATGCCGATGCGCGTGTCGCTGTCGAGGAACACCTCCTTCACGAAGTTCTCGAACTTGTAACGCTGCATCGTGACGCCCTCGGCGGCGAGCACCGGGTTCCAGCGCTTCGCGTACTCGCCGAGCGCCAGGATGCCGGGCCACGTGAAGTCGTCGCGGACGAAGTGGAGCTGGGCATCGAGCACGAAGTCCTTCGCGAAGGCGGCGCGGCGCGCCCCGGCCGCCGCGGGATCGGCGGCCTCGGCCGGGTCGACGGCGAAGAGGCCGCCGTAGACGCGGTTCATCGCGAGGAACGCGGCCGCCATGCCGCAGGCGGTGTGGAGAAAGCGGCGGCGGTCCATGCCGAGCGCGCGGCCGTGACGCTCGGCGAGCGCGGCGATCGTCGCGGCGACGGCGCGCTGCGCGGGCGTCTGCGCGGCCGGCATGTACTCGCCGTTCGATACGACCTGCGTCGGGACGGGCGAGGGCAGGTCGGCGCGCTCGGCGGGAGCCGTCGCGGCGAGGTCGCGGCGGGTGAGCCAGGTTCCCATCAGGCGGCCTCCGGCATCGTGCGGGCCGTGAGGGCGCGCAGCAGGATGTAGGGATGGAACAGCGCGGCCGGCGACTTCGTGAGGTGCATCACCTCGAGGAAGCGCTTGCCGACGAACTCGTCGTGCCACGTGAGCTGCTGGACGCGGCGCGTGTACCAGTGGAGGAGCGGCATCCAGGCCGGGCGCTCGCCTTCGGCGGCGTCGCTGCGGAGATCCTCGCAGGTGGTGAGGAGCCACGGCGAATCGATCAGCGCGCCGAGACGGCGCTGGAAGTCGCGCGAGAAGCCGGCGAGGTCGCGGGTGCCGTGCGCGGCGAGCGTGACTCCGAGCGTGTGCGCGCCGATGGCACCCGTCGTCATGCCCTGACCGTAGATCGGGTTGAAGCTGCAGAGCGCGTCGCCGATGACCGCGAGCCCGTCCGGCATCGTCGCGAGCTCTTCATAGTGGCGGCGGAGGTTGGCCGGGAACTTGTGGAGCACGATCGGGCCGAGCGGCTCCGCGTCGCGAATCGCGGCGTGGAAGTCCGGCACCGGCAGGCTCTGCGCGAACGCGAGAAAACCGTCCTCGTCGTCGGGCGGATGGTCGCCGAACCAGCCGACGAGCGTCACCATCCAGCGGTCGTCCTCGACCGGCACCATCACGCCGAGCCGTGTGCCGGGCGGCCGCGGATAGACGAACAGCGCCTTCCAATCGGCGAGCGCGCCGGGCGGCCGGCGATAGAGACGGCTCGCGTACCCGACGGCGACGCTCACCGTGCTCTCGCGCGGCGCGGCCAAGCCGGCGTCCGGGAGCCAGGTGGTCGCGCGCGAGACGCGGCCGGTCGCGTCGACCACGAGGTCGGCCGAGAGGGGCGCGTCCTGGCCGGCGACGCGCACGCCGCGGACGCGCCGCGCCTCGTCGAGCACGAGCCCGCGGACGTCGGTCGCCGGCCGGATCGTCACGTTCGGGAGCGCCGAGAGGCGGCGGCGCACCTGCCACTCGAGGAAGCTCCGGCTCTGCGAGAGAAACACGACGTCGCTCGTGAAGCGCGCCTTCCAGGCCCCGAAGTAGAACCAGCGCGTGTCACGCGCCATGTCGATCGTCGTGGCGCCCGCGGCGACGAGCTCCTCCACGAGTCCGGGAAAGAGCTCGGCGAGGATGCGCTCGCCCTGCTTCAGGAGCACGTGCACGTGCCGCGCTTGCGGTACGCCTTTGCGGGTTTCCGGCGATTCGGGCAGCGCATCGCGCTCGACGAGCGTCACCTGCCCGAAGTGGCGCGCCAGGATCGCCGTCGCCATCAAGCCCGTGAGGCTGCCGCCGACGACGACGGCGCGGGTCTCGGAATCGCATCCGACCGCCATGCCCGCGATGTCCCATTCCGCGCCTGCGCCAACAATCGAGCGAACGAGGGATTCGCCGTCCCCCGATCGGGGGACGAGGCCATCGGAGCATGCGGGCGCGGAGCGCCCGAAGCGCACGGGGCCGAAATCGCGGAGCGCCCGAATTGACTTCGGGCGCGGAGGGCCATCGGAGCATGCGGGCGCGGAGCGCCCGAAGCGCACGGGGCCGAAATCCAATTAATCAATCAACTGCTGGCGCAGCGCGATCGCGACCGCCTGCGCCCGATCGGCGGCGCCGAGCTTCTCGTACAAGCGCTTCAGGTGCGTCTTCACCGTCTCCTCGGCGATGCCGAGTACCTGGCCGATCGCCTTGTTGCTCTTGCCTTGCGCGAGGAGCTCGACCACTTCGATCTCCCGGAGGCTGAGGGTGGCCGCGCTGCCGGCCGAGCGCGCGTCGGCCGCGAGACGGCGCAGGAGAGGCTTGGTCACCTCCGCTTGGAGGAACCCGGCGCCGGCGTGTACCGCGCGCACCGCGCGCACGAGATCCTCCTTGCTCGCGCTCTTGAGGACGTAGCCCGACGCGCCCGCGTGCATCGCCTCGTGCACGTAGCTCGCGTTGTCGTACATCGTGAACACGATGATCCCCGTCCGCGGCGAGGCGGCGAGGATCTCGGGGATCGCCGCGATGCCGGGGAGGCCGGGCATCTTGAGGTCGACGATCGCTACGGCCGGCGTCGTCGCCGCGATCCCGCGCACGCCGGCGCGTCCTTCGCCCGCCTCGCCGACGACGACGAGGTCGGGCTCGGCCTCGAGCATCACGCGCACGGACTGACGGACGACCGTGTGGTCGTCGACGAGATAGATGCGGATGGTGCGGTCGTCGTCCGGTCGTTTGCCGATGTCGGGCGAAGTGCTCACGTGGCCGGCACCGTCACGGCGATCTCGGTGCCGGCGCCGGGCGCGCTCGAGATCGCGAGCGCGCCGCCGCATGCCTCGGCGCGCTCGCGCATGTAGAGCAGCCCGAAGTGGCCGCGCGCCGGCGCCGCGGGATCGAACCCGCGGCCGTCGTCGCGGACGACGAGCCGGAGGCGCGCGGCGTCGGCCCGCCGGAACTCGATCGACAGGCGCGCCGCGGCGGCATGTTTCCGGACGTTCACGACCGCCTCCTGGAGGATGCGGAACAGCGTCACGTTGACCTCGGGGCGCGCGCTCCGGACGGCATCGTCGACGTCGAGCGCCACCGCGAGCCCGCCGTGCGTCGCGAGCGCGGCGACGTATTCGCGGAGCGCTTCGGTGAACCCGAAATCATCGAGCACCGGCGGCCGCAGCTCGTTCATCAGCGTGCGGATGGTGTCGCTGCACGCGCGGGCGTCGTGCCCGAGGCGGGCGAGCGCGACAGTGGCCGGCGCGGTCTCGCCGTCCACGAGCTCGCGGCAGCGGTCGATGCCGTACGTGAGCTCGAAGAGCTGGCGTCCCATGCGGTCGTGGATCTCGCCGGCGACGCGCTTCCGCTCCTCTTCCTCGACGTGGATGAGGCGCCAGAGAAGCTGGCGCGCCTTGTCGCGCTCGGCGCGGGCGCGGCGCGAGCTCGTGCGCGCCTCGCGACTGAGGATCCCGCCGATCAGCGCCGAGAAGCCGAGGTAGAAGACGCGGAGCGCGAGATCACCGGCGGACGCGGCGGCGCCGCCGGGCGTCGCGACGAGGAGACTCGAGAGGAGCGCGTGCCACCCGAACGCGAGCGCGGTTTCGCGTGTGCCGAAGCGCATCGCCGTCGCCGGAAGCGTCAAATAGAAGTACGGATAGAAATCGCTCGCGAGCCCCCCGGTGACCGCGCACACGGCCGCGACGATGAGCGCATCGCCGGCCGTGCTCGCGATCGCCGTCCGGCGGATGTCCGCCGCGCCGTGGACGCGCCGTTGGATCGCGACGGTGTAGAGCACGGAGGCCGCGTACACGGCGTAGACGAGCGCGGAAGGTGCCGTGGCCTCGGCGTGGCGGAGGATGAAGACCCACGAGGCGATGCCGAGCCAGCGCAGCCGCGCGACCACCGCTTCGCTGCGACGGAGCTGATCGAGCTCCGCCGCGTCGTCGACGGCGCGGATCGGATCGGCGGCCATGTGTCCGCTTACCAGCCTTCCGGTCGGCCTGGCTACGCACGGGCCCCCACTGGCGGACCGTCGCGGCGACGCGCAGAATCGACGCGTGCCGCGTACCGCCTCGACCTCGCCCCCGCCACCGCCCGTGCTACCCGGACTCGGTCTCGGCACGTGGCGCATGGGCGAACGGCGCGACGCGCGCGCGGACGAGATCGCCGCGCTCCGGCTCGGGCTCGACCTCGGCTTGTCGTTGATCGACACCGCCGAGATGTACGGCGAGGGCGGGGCGGAGGAGGTCGTCGGCGAGGCGATCCGAGACCGCCGCGACGAGGTGTTCCTCGTGA
The DNA here is from genome assembly GCA_036781285.1 of Thermodesulfobacteriota bacterium. Lineage (GTDB taxonomy): Bacteria > Desulfobacterota > Binatia > UTPRO1 > UTPRO1 > UTPRO1. The sequence continues at coordinate 5,642 of DAIQBH010000276.1, forward strand.
GCAAGATCTATCCGCAGAACGCGACCCGCCGCGGCACCGCGAAGGCGTGCGAGCGAAGTCTCCGCCGCCTCGGGACCGATCGTCTCGACCTCTATCTCCTGCACTGGCGCGGGAGCACGCCGCTCGCGGAGGTCGTCGAGCAATTCGAGGCGCTGGTGCACGCGGGCCGCATCGTGCGCTGGGGCGTCAGCAACTTCGACGCCGACGACATGGACGAGCTGCACGCCGCGGGCGGGACGCGCGTCGGCGCGAATCAGGTGCTCTACAACCTCGCGCGCCGCGAAGCGGACTGGGCGCTCTTGCCGTGGTGTCGCCGCCATCACGTGCCGGTGATGGCGTATACGCCGCTCGGCGGAGGCGTGCTGCGGGATCGGACGCTCCGCGTCGTCGCGGACCGGCACGGCGCGGCGCCGGCGACGATCGCGCTCGCGTGGGTGCTGGAACAAAACGGCGTCATGACCATACCGAAGGCGGTCCGCCCCGCGCACGTGCGCGACAACGCGGCGGCGTTGCGCGTCAGGCTGACGGCCGACGACCGCGAGGATCTCGCGCGCGCGTTCCCCGCGCCCGACGGTCCCGTCGCGCTACGAACGGCGTAACCATCACGCCGCGCCGCGGCGACGGCGGCGTGCGCGGTTCCGCGCGCGTCGCGGCGTTGACTCGGACGCTGCGCATGACTACGTCCGAGTTCCCGCCGACGCGCTCCCCCAGCGCTGACCGTACCTCTCCTGGCGGGACGATCATCGCATGCGACGCCCAGCTGCCTACACGGCTCTCGCCCTGCTCGTCGGTTTCGCCGCCGCGTTCGACGCGTCCGCCGCGATCGCGCCCGCCGCCAAGCGGGGGCGCGCGCCGGTCGCGAAGCGTGCCGCGCCGCGGGCGCCCGCGGTGTTTCCGCGCATCGTGCGCGACGACTTCGTGCGGCGGCTCGCCGCGAAAGCGCCGCCGTCCGTCGAAGTCCAGCCGATTCGGGACTATCGGCCGGGATGTTGCTTCGACGCGACCGATGAGAGCACGTGCCGCGTCGACGATTCGAACGCGATGTGCTGGCTCGACGCCGGCGATGGATGCGGCCCCCGCCCGATGAGCGACGACGTCGCGGCGTACTGGCCCGAGACCATGCAGGTCGCCACCGAGTCGGGCTCCGCGTGGGGCGAAGTGTCGCGCGCCGAGCAGCAGCGGTCGATCCGCGAGATCCTGCGCGTGCTCGCCGAGAAGCAGCCGGCGAAGCCGGTCGGCCTCGTCGCGTACGCCGTC
>DAIQBH010000277.1:0-6879 GCA_036781285.1 Thermodesulfobacteriota bacterium
GCCGCGAGCGGCGTCAGCACGAGGGTCGCGCTCACGATGATCAGCACGAGCTGGGCCGCGGACTCCGGCAGGAGCCCGAGGCGGGCCGCGAGCGTCACGACGACGAAGGCGAACTCGCCGCCTTGGCCGAGCAGGATGCCCATCTCGACCGCGGTCGCGAGCCCGAGGCCGAACGCGCGCGCCAGCGCCACGATGATCGGTGCCTTCACCAGGAAGAGTCCGAGCACCGCGAGCGCGACCGTCCCCGGCATGCGGGCGATCGCGGCGAGGTCGATGCTCATGCCGACCGAGATGAAGAAGAGCCCGAGCAGCAGGCCCTTGAATGGCTCGATGTTGACCTCGATCTCGTGGCGAAACTCGGTGTCGGCGAGGAGGAGGCCGGCGAGGAATGCGCCGAGGCCGGCGCTCAGACCGGCCGCGGCCGTGACCCACGCCGTGGCGATCACGATCAGAAGCGCGAGCGCGACGAACAGCTCGGGGCTCTTGGCGGCCCCGACGAAGCGGAAGAGCGGCCGCAGCAGGAGGCGCCCGCCGACGACCAGCGCCGCGACCGTCCCCGCGGCCGCCGCGAGCGCCAACACGAACGACGCCCCGACCGAATCGCCGATGCGCGAGCCGAGCACGCTCACGAGGAAGAGGATCGGCACGACGGCGAGGTCCTGCGCGAGAAGGATCGCGAAGCTGCCCCGCCCGACCGGCGTGGCGAACCGACCCTGCTCGGTGAGGAGCTGCAACACGATCGCGGTCGACGAGAGCGCGAGCGCGAGGCCGAGCACGACGGACGCCGTGGGCGGCGTGCCGAACGCGCGCGCGAGCGCGCCGATCACGAGCGCCGTCAGGAGGATCTGCATCGCGCCCAGCCCGAGGACCAGGCGCCGCAGCGCCCGCAGGCGCTCGAGCGGCAGGTCGAGGCCGATCACGAACAGCAGGAACACGACGCCGAGCTCCGCCCACGCCCGCACCCCGCTCCCGTCGGTGATGAGGAGCCAGCGCAGCCACGGGTGCTGGTCGGCGAGCCGGCCGAGCGCATGAGGCCCGACGGCGATCCCGACCAGGAGGAAGCCGAGCACGGGGCTCACGTCGAGGCGCTTGACGAGCGGGATCACGAGGCCGGCGACGGCCAGGAAGACGACGACGTCGTGAAGTCGCAGGGCTTCCATGTCGACGATGCTCAGTGCGGCCGTGTCTTCCAGGCGAGCGTCGCGTTCCCCTCGGCGTCGAGCGTCGCGGTGACCCAGTACCATCGCGACAACCCGACGATCGACTCGAACTCGAGGCCGTCCACGACCTGCGGTTGGAGCTTCTCGTAATACTCGTGTCGTTCCAGCACGAGGACGTTCGGCGCCTTCCAGCGCGACGGTTCGACGTAGTCGTGCCCGAGGATCGCACCCTCGAGCTCCGTGTCGCGCTCGCGGCCCGGGGCCACGTGCAGCGGGAGCGCGACCCGGGTCCAGGCGTCGCCCGTCCGTTGATACACCGCCGTCTGCTTGCGGAGCGGCGCCGGGCGCGGCGTGCTGAACAGGTTGCTCGGCTGCCGCGTCAGGTCGATCGAGAGGCTGGCGAAGCGCTTCGAATCCGGCGACCACAGGATCGAGCCGTCGCGCTGGACGCCGGTCCCGATGTCGTCGGCGGTCAAGTCGAGCAGCACCTGTCCGGTCTTCTTCTCGATGAGCTCGGCGCGCGCGATCTTGCTCGAGCCCATGTCGAACGGATCGGAGACGACCTTGCGGATCGCGTACCGTCCGTTCGGCGACGGCCAGCCGATCAGCTCGCTCGGAAAGAGCACCGTCGTCGTCTCCGGGAAATGCCGCTGGAGGTAGACGATGGTCGGCGGAAGCCTGCCGTCCCAGAGGACGACGCTTCGCACCAGCGCCTGGAACGCGAGCGGCTCGGCGCGGAGGAATCCAGCGAACTTCGCGTCGCCCAACACGTGGTAGACGGCCGTCGGGATGGTCGTGAGGCATTCCGCTGCCGCGCCGTCGGCGTCCTTTGCGAGCGAAAAGAACTGCCGGAGCGCTTTGGCGTCACCCTGCGCCGCCCGGCGGGTCGTTTTCACGTAGTCGATTCCGCGTGCGCGCGCGGCTTCGTCGATCTCCGAGAGGCCGGTCGGGTCCGCGCGGGGCAGCGCCCGGTCGTCGAAGAAGAGACGGACCGAACGCAGAGGCACCCAGCCCGACGTTCCCGTGTCGAGCGTGACCGCGGCCCACTCGTTCGTTTCGTCGGGTTCGAAGGAGAACGGCACGCCGGCCGGTACCGTTTCGACGATCGGCGCCGTCTCGCTCTTGCTCGCTCGGAGCTTCGCGCCCGCCGCGGCTTCGACGAGGCCACGCTCTCCGGCCGTCGCGAACGCGGGCAGGGCGGCGGCAAGCGCAAAAAGGATCCCGACGGCGATGCGAACGTTCAAGGGGGTGGAAATCAACACCTTCGCGCGACGAGCCAAGTAGCCGCGCATTTCGTCAACGACACCATTCGTGGGTCGCGCCGCCTTTGCAGAGCGCCCGGCAGTCGGCGCGCGTCGCGTCGATCGGGCACTCCAGCCGTTGCTGCGCGGTCGGCGAGGTCGTTCCCACGGGCTCTTTCTCGCGTACGGCCGCCGGCTCTTGCGCCTTCTTCCGCGACTTCGCCGGGCCGCGGCCGCGCTTCGATGGCCGGGCCGGCGTCGCGAGCGGCTCGGGCGCGCGCGCGACGAAGCCGTCCTTGGTGGAGTCGAGCACGATGCGGCGCGGGCGCCCGGCGCCACGCCGCGTGTAGGTGAGCGTGATCTGCTTCGGCTCGTGGCGGCTCCCGACGACCTCGAGCGTGTCCGGTTGCCCCTCGCGCTTCAGCAGCGCCTCCAACGACGGCTCGCGCTGTAGGGCCTGGAACACTTGCCGGCCGGGGCTCGCCGGGTCGGCACCGAAGACCTTCAATGGACCGCTGTCCGCGTGGCGGTCCCATGGGCCGGGTCGAACCACCGGCCGCACGGTGGCGCAGCCTCCGAGCAACACGATCAGCACGAGCATCGTCCACGTCGCGGCCGGACGCCCAGAAATGTCGCGTGTCATCGGTCGGGCTCCTTCTCGTCGAGCATTGCGATCGCGTCGTCCACGAGCTTCGTGACCCGCGCGTCGCTCTCGATGCCGCGTCGCGCGGCGAGGGCTGCGCGCGCCCCGGCGCACCCGTCCACTCCGAGGACCTTGGCGGCCCACGCCCGGCGCTGCCACTCCTCGTCGCCGAGCAGCGCGGTGAGCGTCGCGGCAATCCGCGCGCACGGCCGTCCAGCGAGGGCCTTCACGGCGCCCATCGATACCAGGATCGACGCGTTCCGTGTCGACTCCAGGAGGACGTCGGTCGCGGCCTCGCTCGCGTCGCCGGCGAGCGTGTCGATGACGGCGAGCTTCGTCGCTTCGGTCTGCCCGGGATCCGCGAGCGTCGCGCCGGCTTCGCGGTACGCTGCGGCGACGTCCGGCGTCGGGGCGGCCGTGGCGACGGTCGTGGCGGCGGACGCCGTCGCCTCGGCGGGGGACGCGGCGGTAACGGGTGCCGCCGTGGCGACCACGAGCGTCTCGGGCACTGACGACGAGCGCGGCGGCTGCATCCCCCACCATGCGCCCGCGATCACGACCGCGACGACGCCGAGCGCGAGCGCGGGGAGCGGCCCGCGACCCGCGACGGGAGCGGGAGCGCCTCCCGGCAGCGTCGCGTCGACACCCGTTGCGTCCGCGGGCTCGGCGCGCTCGACGGGTGCGGCCTCGTCGGACGTCACCGGTGTCGCGGCGACTTCGCCGGTCGTGAACGCCGCGAGCGCGCGCGCGAGGTCGCCGGCGGTCGCGTAGCGATCGCCCGGCTCGCGCGCGATCGCGCGGCGCACGATCGGATTGATCGTGACGGGGACGGCGCGATTCACCAGCGTGGGAAGCACCGGCTCCTCGTGCAGCACCTGCTCCCGCAGCTCGGTCGGCGTTTTCGCGGCGAAGGCGGGACGGCCGGTCAGGAGCTCGTAGAGAACGATGCCGGTCGCGTAGACGTCCGCGCGGCCGTCGACGAGATCGCCGCGCCATTGCTCCGGCGCCATGTAGCGCGGCGTGCCGACCGGCCGGCCGATGTGCGTCGCCGGGCCCGAGACGATGCGCGCGACGCCGAAGTCCGTCAGTTTCACGTCCCCGTTGGGGCAGCACATGACGTTGTCCGGCTTGACGTCGCGGTGGATCACGCCGTGCGCGTGCGCGTACTCGAGCGCCTCGCAGATGCGGGTGACGATGCGCGCCGCTTCGGCCACCGGCATGCGCGGCGCCGCGCGCATGCGGGCGCCGAGCGACTCGCCGTCGATGAGCTCCATCGCGATGTAAAGATCGTCGCCGTGCTCGCTGATGTCGTAGATGGTGACGATGCCGGGGTGCGAGAGCTTGCCGGCGGCCCGCGCCTCGCGTCGAAAACGGTCGAGCGCGCTTTCTTCGGAGTCACCCGTGCCGGCGGAGTGGTCCTTGCGGATCGTCTTCAGCGCGATCACGCGATCGAGCCGCTCGTCGTGCACCTTGTAGACGATGCCCATCGCGCCCCGCCCGAGCTCGGCGACGACGCGATAGCGCTCGAGGATCAGCCACCCGGCCGACGCATCGGTGGTCATCGCGACCACCGCCCGCTGCCCAGTCGATCAGTCTGCATCGGGTCGCGTCGCCGACGAAACGCCGGCCGAGCACGGCTCGATCTAGCAGGTCGTCGAAATCGTTGAAAGTATCAGCCCTTCAGCACGAATCGCCTCGGCGGCGGCACGGCGGGGGCCGGTCGCGAGTGGTCGGCCATGAGAAACGTGGAGCGCTCGACCGCGACTACCTCGCGACAGCTCGGGCACTTGGGGCTCATGGTGCTGCCGCTGACGCCATGCAGATACGAAAGCCGGGTGCGGCAGTGGGGACACGGACCGAACCATGCGGTTGCCATCGGACGCAACTCCAATCGACGGCTCAGGGTAGGGGTAGGGGAGCGAGACGCGGAGTGCGTCGCTTCGAGATCCGTGCGTGGGAGCCGTGCGCGGGCGTATCCCGAAGCCGAGGAGGTTCGAGCTTCATAGCACCGGAGTCCCCCGGGCACCACCCGTCTTCATTGAGGTTCGGCCGCGCGGCTGGTAGCTCTGGAAGCGCCACTGATTGCCCGGCGCGCTTCCATCTACGGCCTCCGCATTCAGCCGCGCTCCATCGGCCCATCGTACGTGTGGAATCCCCCACACGGCGCTCTGCGCCGCAACGCTCGCATGCGTCACAGAGAGGGAGCATCCGATGGGCCGAAAGCTCTACGTGGGTAATCTGGGTTTCGACGTCACCAATCAGGAGTTGCAGGACGAGTTCGCCGCGGTCGGCACCTGCGAGTCGGTCGCGGTCATCACGGATCGCGACACCGGGCGCAGCCGCGGCTTCGCCTTCGTGGAGATGGCGTCGGAGTCGGAAGCGCAGAAGGCGATCCAGGATCTCGACGGCCGTGAGGTCAAAGGCCGTGCGATTCGCGTCAGTCAGGCCCAGGAGGGCGGCGGGCGCGGTGGTCGCGGCGGGGGCGGGGGTGGCGGCTACGGCGGTCGGGGCGGCGGTGGCGGCGGTGGCGGCGGCGGACGCCGCTGGTAGTGGCCGGCGAACAGTTCGGGCGCTCGACCCGTGATCGCACCCGATCACGGTCGGGCGCTGCACATCGGAAGCTGATGGCGGCGGTGTTACAAGCGGCGCTCGACGACGCACGCGACCTGAGAGCGAGCGGAGGCGCGCTCGCGTACGTCGCGAGCACCGACCGCGACTGGCCGTTCAGCTTCGAAAACCTGTGCGAAGCGCTCGACATCGACGCCGGCGGCGTGCGCCGGCGGCTGATCACGGGCTGACGCGGCCGTAAGCGAGCTCAAATCGATGGCGTCACGCGGTCGCCGCGTCGCGGCGCCGCGGCAGCTTCTTGTCCGGGCGCCGGTAGTGGCACGTGTAGCCGCCGGGGTTGCGCAGCAGGTAGTCCTGGTGCTCCGGCTCCGCCTCCCAGAACGGACCCGCCGGTTGCACCTCGGTCACGACGGGATCGGGCCACACGCCGGCGGCGTTCACGTCGGCGATCGTTTCCTCGGCGATGCGACGTTGCTCCTCGGACACGTAGTAGATGCCCGAGCGGTACGACGTGCCGCGGTCGTTGCCCTGCCGGTTCATGGTCGTCGGATCGTGGATCTGGAAGAAGAACTCGAGAAGGTCTCGATACGAGAGCTTCTCGGGATCGAACGTCACCTCGATCGCTTCCGCATGGGTGCCGTGATTGCGGTAGGTGGCGTTCGGAACGTCGCCGCCGCTGTAGCCGACGCGTGTCGCCGTCACGCCGGGCATTGCGCGGATCAGATCCTGCATGCCCCAGAAGCACCCGCCCGCGAGAATCGCCGTTTCCGTCTTGGTCATGTGCGCGTCCTCCGACTATGGGTTGTGCCACGGCGCGCCTTCCGGTGCACCACGGCCGAGCTTGTCGGGCAGCGGTTCGCCCGCGGCCGTGAAGCGGAGCGACACGGAGTTGATGCAGTAGCGCATGCCCGTCGGCGGCGGGCCATCGGGGAACACGTGCCCTTGGTGACTGCCGCAGCGGGCGCAGACGAGCTCGGTCCGTATCATGCCGTGGCTCGCGTCGTGTTTTTCGAGCAGGTGCGCCGGATCGAAGGGCGCCGTGAAGCTCGGCCACCCCGTGCCGCTCTCGAACTTCTGCCCGCCGCGGAAGAGCGGCAGGCCGCAGAGTCGGCACGTGAAAACGCCCGGGCGCTTCTCGTTCAGGAAGACGCCGCAAAACGGCGCCTCCGTGCCTTGCCGGAGGAGCACGTTGGCCTCGTCGGCCGTGAGATCCGCTTCGAGCGCCGTGCGCTGCGGCGGAGACGGAGCCGTCAGATCGAATCCCGAG
>DAIQBH010000278.1:0-6877 GCA_036781285.1 Thermodesulfobacteriota bacterium
CGCGTCCTGTAGGTACAGCACGCCGATCGGCGGATCGGTACCGACGGGCGCGCACAGCACCGCCTCGATCTGCCCGCGCTGCACGCTCCGCCGCTCTTGAAAACGCGGATCGAGCAGCGCCGACGGTGTCACGATCGTCTGCCCGGTCGCGAGCGCCTCCGCGATGATCCCGCGCGACATCACCGCCCGCGCCCCCGCGACCTCCTCGTCGCTCATCCCCTGCGAGACCGACCAGCGCCGTTCGTCCTCGTACAGCTCGAGATACCCGAGACGCGCGCCCGTGATCTCGAGAATCAGGCCGAGCGCCTCGGACAACAGCGGCCCCAGATCCTGCTGCACGTCGAGCTCGAGAATTCGGCGGTACAGCTCACACTCACGCTCGACTCGCGACGCCATGCGCGTCCATACCGAGCGCCGCCGCGGAGGCGCAAGCCGGCCGCCCGCGAGCCGATGAGCGCCAACGAGCCTCATGCGGCCATCGACGCCGCGCGGATGAGCCCGCCTGCCCCCGCCGCGCCGACCACACGCGACGCCGCCGCAGGTGACCGGAGCCGTCCCCACATTCGAGCGCCCGCACCCCCGCCGCGCTTCGAAGTGGCCGACCACGACCGGCGGCCCCGAAGCGCGGGCTCAGCGGCGGGTACGGTCGCGGGTGAGGCCGAAGGCCCGGATGAGCGTGTAGACGTGCGACCGCGCCAGGTCGAGGCGCCGCGCGACCTCCATCACGTTCCACCCCGATTCCTCGAGCGCGTTGGCGAGTAGGCGCACGTGGAAGCGGCGGGTGGCTTCCTGGAAGGTCAGCGGCTCGCTGCCGCCCTCGGCGTCGGCGCCGATCTGCGGGAACAAATGCCGCCGCTCGATGCACGCGAGCCCTTCGCCGGCGGCCCGGATGGTCGCGGCCTCGACGGCGTGGGCGAGCTGGCGCACGTTGCCCGGCCACTCGGCGACCTCGGCCGCCCGGAGCGCCTCGCGCGAAAGCGTCACCCGCGGCAGGGCGTGGCTCGCGCAAGCCTGTGCGGAGAAGAAGGTCGCGAGCTCCACGATGTCCGACCGCCGCTCGGCGAGCGCGGGCACCCGAAGTGGGAGCACCTGCAAGCGGTAGAAGAGATCCTCGCGGAAGCGCCGCTCGGCGACCGCCGTCTCGAGGTCGGCGTTGGTGGCCGCGATGATGCGGACGTCGGCCTCGACGGGCGTGGTCGCGCCGAGCGGATAGTACTGCTTCGACTGGAGGAGGTGGAGCAGCTTCGCCTGCACCGGCAGCGACAGGTCGCCGACCTCGTCGAGGAGCAGGGTTCCGCCTTCGGCCCCCGCGACCTTGCCGAAGAGCCGGCGCGTCGCCGTCGAATGCGCGCCCGGCAACGCGCCGAACAGCTCGCTTTCGAACAGCGCCTCGGGAAGCGCCGCGCAGTTCACCTCGATGAACGGCTGGCCGGCCCGCGGACTGTTGTCGTGGATGACACGCGCGATCTGCGTCTTACCCGTGCCCGACTGGCCGGTGAGCAGCACGCTGACGTCGAGCGGCGCGATGAGCGCCACCTGGCGCAGGAGCACGGCGAGCGCTTCGCTCCGGCCGACCACGTTGTCGAGACGGAGCCGGGTCCGCGCCGGCCGCGTCGAGTCGGTCCCGGCCTGCTCCCGGATCAGGAGCCGATGCGCGAGCGGGGCGAGCTGCCGCGCGAAGATCTCGGCGAGGTCACGGTCCTCGTCCGTGAAAGGGCGCGCGCCGCTGCCGCCCTGGAGATAGAGCACGCCGACGGGCGGATCGTGGCCGATCGGCGCGCAAAGTACCGCCTCGATCCGACGGATCTGGACGCTCTCGCGGGCCTGGAAGCGCGCGTCGAGGAGAGCGGACGGGGTGACGATCGTCTGCCCCGTCGCCAGTGCCTCCGCGACGATCCCCTGGGACACGGCGGCCCGGACGTCTTCGATCTCGGCGGCGCTGAGGCCGTGAGCCATCGACCAGCGGGCGCCGCGCTCCGTCCCCTGGTCGTCCAGCAGCTCCAAATAGCCGAGCCGTGCCCCGAGCACGTCGACCACGAGGCCGAGGGCCTCGGCCAGCAGTGGCCGGATCTCCGTCTGCGCACCGAGATCGAGCAACCGACGGTACAGGTCGCGCTCACGCCGGATCTGATCGACGTCGAAGATCGGGCCCTGCTGGATCACCGTGGGCGGTCCATACCGACAGGGCGAGCGAGTTTGCAAACGCCGCTCCGAGTGCGTCAGATCCGGACGCTTCCAGACCCCGACCGTCCTCCTAACCGGACAGCTGCGTCGAGGCAGTGTCCTGCCTCATGGACGGCGCGCGCTTGTGACGCATCGCGCTCCCGTGTTTCACGCATCCCGTCTCATGGCGCGTGCCTTGCTGATGTCGCGTCATATGACGAACCCACCACGGTCGTATCGCCCCCCCTTCGACGCCGTCGACCTCAACCTCGCGCTCCTCGGCACCGGCTCTGCCGTGGCCGCCCTGCGCGGCGCGCTCGCGACGCTCGGCCAGCTCGACATGAACTTGCTGCTCTGCGGTGAGCCCGGAACGGGCAAGCAGGCGTGCGCGATCGCGCTGCACCGGCTCGGCGCCCGCCGGAATCATCCCTTCTTCTCGGTCCACCTCGAAGGAATGAGCGAGTCACGGATCGACGAATACCTCTTCGGTCCGCGCGGCATGACGAGCCTCGCCGCACGCGCCCGGCTCGCGACGATTTACCTCGACGGCATCGAGACGCTGTCTCATCGCCTGCAAGGCCGGCTCGCCGCGACCCTCGCCGAGAGCGAGACGCCGCGCGTACGCATCCTCGCCGGCACCGCCGTCACGCTCGAGGAGCACGTCCGACTCGGACGCTTTCAGCGTGCCCTCTTCGATCGCCTCGCGACCGTCCAACTGAGTCTCCCGCCGCTCCGCGAGCGCCGTGGCGACGTCGCGATCATCGCGCCCGCCGCGCTCGAGCGCTGGTCCGAACGCACCGGGCTTCCGCTCAAAACGTTCGGCGATGGCGCGCTCGCGGAGCTCGAGAGCTACGACTGGCCCGCGAACGTGCGCGAGCTCCTCTGCGTGCTGAGCGTCGCCTACGAGCATACGCGCGGGCCCGTCATCTCGGCCGACCGCATGCGCGCCGAGCTCGGTGCCCGGCCGCGCCGCCACGTCGCGCCCGGAATCGTCCCGCTCCGTCAGGTCGAGCGCGACTACCTCTTGAGCGTGATGCAGCGCTGCGGCGGCAACCAGACCTTGGCCGCCCGCCGCCTCGGCATCGGCCGCAGCACGCTGCTGCGCCACCTGCACGCGCTCGGCTATCAGCGTCCGGACGAGCCGAGCGGCGGCTACGAACGCGACGGCATGCCAGAAGCGCTCAGCGCCGCGCCGCTCGGCGAGGTGTAGTCCATTCGAGGGATCTCTCCCTCGCCGGACCGATCAGAACAATCCGCAGCGGGTACATGCGTCCAGGCAGGAGTTGAAGGCCGGGCAGCCGAGGTTCGGCGGCTCGCACTCCTCGGCCGGTGTCTCGATGATGCCGTTCCCACATGCGGGCGTGGCCGTCGGCACCGGGGTCGGGGTGACGGTGGCGGTCGCGGTCGCCGTGGGCGTCGCCGTCGGTGTCGCGGTGCGGGTCGCGGTGACGGTAGCGGTCGGACTCGGGGTGGCGGTCCTGGTCGGCGTCGGGATCGGCGTGGGCGTGACCGTCGCGATCGGCGACACCGTCGGCGTGCTCGTCGCCGTCGGGGTCGGCGTGCGCGTGGGCGTCGGCGTCGCGGTAGCCGTCGGCAGCGTGACCTGGCACTCGGCCGGATACGGCTGCACGCCGGGAACGGTGAGCGCGTCGAGACAGCGCGCGTCGAAGGTGCCGAGACAGACGACGCACGCGGCGAGCCCGAACAGATCGTCGATGGGACCGCCGCATGCCTGGCCCCCGGGGATGGTCACGGCCGGACACTCGGCCGGAAAGCCGATCTGTTGGCGAGTGATGTCGGTCATGCCGCCGCACTGCTGATCCACACCGCCGCACGCCATGCAGATGCCGATCTGGAGATTCTGCGTCAGGCGCGCGATCTTGTCCGACGCGGACGCGCTCGCGCTCGGACACGTACCCGTCAGCTGCCCCTTCAGGATGCCGTCCTCGCACCGCTGGAGGGCTTTCATGGCGCCGTTGAAGAAGAGCGCGGCCTTCTTGCCGATCGCGCGCTGGCATCGTTCGATCGCCGGGCCCGAGCTCACGAGGTTGAGCTCGCCGTACGTGAGCTCCGTCGTCTGGTCGACGGCCGCGTCGGCGCCGCATTGCACGCAATCGACGACGTCGCCGCAGTCGACGATCGGGTTCGTGCACGAGCCGCCGGCGAAGCTCGGACACGCGCCGAGGCCCCAGCCGATCGCGGCGAGCGCGACGTCGTCGCCGCCCGTGCCGCAGTTGGCGTCGCCGCCGCCGCACGCCTTGACCACGGCGCGGCGGAGCTTGAACCCCGCCTTCGAGATCTTGGCCGCCGTCTTGCCGTCGGGACACGTGCCGCCCCGGCCGTTCACGATCGCGTCTTCACACTGCTGCATGGCCTTCATCTTCGCTTGCGCGAAGCGCGCGGTGCCGCCGCTGATCGCGCGCTGACAGAGCACCGAGTCGGCGGAAGCGACCGTCGCATTCGTGAGGAGCAAGAGCGCGGTCAGCGCGGAGAGCCAGATCGGACGCGGGACGGCGGAGATGGCGGGACAGCGCAGGTTCATGGGTGGGTCTCCGGGAGCGGCGGATTTCGTGCGGCGGCGGGATGATGGGAGCCACGCGGCCGAACCGTCAATCACGGCTCCCCGGGAGTTCCGAACGCGAAATCGGGGATTTTCGCGCACCGCGAACACCGCGGGCCGCGACGCCGTCGCCCCCGCCCTGGCGTCGCGCATGGGACGCGCGCAGGCGAGACGCGCGCCGCGCTGTCAGCGTCGCGTGTCGACGAACCCGTCGGCGTGCTCGGCGAGCACGAGCTGCCCGCACGCGGCCGCGATCTCCCGCCCGCGCGGCCACCGCACCATGCAACGCCGGCCGCCCGCGACGACCCGCGCCTGGAAGGCGAGCACGCGCGCCGCCGGAGACGCCGCGAGCGGGCTCCCGGGAAACGGATTGTGCAGAATCAGGTTCACCCGTACCGGGATGCCGTCGAGCAGCGCCGTCAGTCGATCGGCGTCGGCGTCGGTATCGTTCACGCCCGCGAAGAGCACGTATTCGACGAACGTCAGACGCCGCGGGTGCAGGCGCGCGTCGTCGCGGAGGATGTCGAGCAACGCGGTGATCGGCCACACGCGGTCGTGCGGCATGAGCGCCGCGCGCGTCGCGTCGGTCGTAGCGTTCAGCGACAGCGCGAGGCTCGCCTCGCACTCGCGCAGGAACCGCGCCATGCCCGGCAGCACGCCCGACGTCGACACCGTGACCGAGCGGGCGCGGAGCTGCGGCGCCGGCCCCTGCGTGAGGGCACGCACCGCGCGCAGCACCTCGTCGAGGTTGTCCATCGGCTCCCCCATGCCCATGAACACGACGTTCCGTACCGGCGCCGCCGCGGGCGCGTCGGCGCGCGCGACGAGGAACTGCGCCACGATCTCGTCGGCGCGCAGCTGGCGCAGGAAACCCAACGTCTGCGTCGCGCAGAACACGCAGCGTCGCGTGCAGCCGGCCTGGCTCGAGACGCAGACCGTGCTCCGCCCCGTGCTCGGGATGCGCACGGTTTCGACGGCGGTCCCGGCGAAGTCGAGGGCGTACTTCGTGGTCCCGTCGGCGCTCGTCCGACGGCCGACGACGCGCGGAGGGCACCAGTCCGCGCCGCGCGCGAACGCGGTCCACGCCGCCCCGGAGACGCCGGGCACCGCGTCCGGCAACCGCGCCGGAAGTGACGGCTCGGCGTAGAGCCAACGGAGCACGCCGCGTGCGCGCGTCGCGCCGCCGAGCGCCGTGGCGAGCTCGTCGAGGTCGAGCGCCGGAAACCGCGGATCCATCGTCTCCGTCTACACGTCGGCGGCGTCCGCCGCACGTTGCCGGCGGCCCGCGGCGAGCCCGACGGCGACGATCATCAAGAGCGCGCCGACGACGCTTTCGGCCTGCATGTGCTCACCGAGCAGGGTCGCTTCGAGCCATGCGGCGGTGAACACGCCCGTCGCGCACGCCAGGCTCCCGATCGACGCCGGCGTATATCCGAGCCCGTGGTGCAGCATCCATTGCCCGCCGGAGGAGGTCACGATCACCCCGGCGAGCGCCACGAGGGTTCCGAGCGACGGCGACGGCACGCCGAGTGCCAGCGCGGGCGCCGTCAGCACGGCGCCGACCGCCATGAAGTAGATCGTGATCAGCGTCGCCGGCTCGCTCGCTCGTAGATGGCGCGCCGTCGTGACGGCCCCCGCCGCGAGCATCGCTCCGAGCGACAGCCAGATGCCCCAGCCGACGTTGCCCTCGAGCGGCGCCTCGCGCCCCTCGTTGAGTAGCAGCAGCCCGATGCCCGCGATCGCGATCGCGCTGCCGGCCACGAAGCGCCGGGTGATCGCCTGGCCGAGCAGCACGCGGCCGAGCACCGCGTTGGGCACGATCATTAGCCCGACCATGACCGCGACGATGCCCGAGGTCAGGTGCAGCTCGGCCTGGTAGACGAGCATGTAGTTGCCGCAAAACTGTGTGAGGCCGATCGCCATCGCGAGCACGTGCGCCCCCTTCGGCATGCGCAGCGTGCTGCCACTGGCCATGGCGAGCGCGAACATCCCCGCCGTCGCCAGCACGAAGCGCCAGGCGACCGACCACGCCGCCGGCACGCCGTCGATCTGCCCGGTGATGACCCACCAGGTCGAGCCCCAGATCAGCGAGATGGTCAGGAACGGCAGCGCGATGCGCGGCCGCAGCAGCGCATGCGGCGGTGCCGGTTCGGT
>DAIQBH010000279.1:0-6860 GCA_036781285.1 Thermodesulfobacteriota bacterium
CTCGACGAGACCAGGGCCGCCCGCCGGCCGGTGCTGCGCTGGCGCCCGCCGACGCCGACCGAGTAGTCGCTAGAGGAGCCCGACGCTCAGCCGCGACTCGACCCGGCCAGGAGACCCGCCGGGACCAGGTTGGTACGCGCGCAATTGCGCGTGGAAGACGAACTCGAACTCGCCGTTGGCATTCGCCGCCGCCTGCGGGGGATTGTTGTCGAAGGCGGCAGTGTTGAGCGCATCCGACAGCGTGTCGTCCATGAGCGCGCTGCCCGACTGGCCGTCGATCTGCACCGACTTGAGCTTCCCGCGCGCGTCGAGCACTGCGCGCATCCGAACCGGGCCCTGCGCGCTCAAGATCTGCTGGATCTCGAGGCGCCGTTGGCGGATGACCAGGTGCTGGAAGACGCGCTCGCCCACCCGCCGCACGAACGGCGCGAACGAGTTCGCCTTCGTGTTCAACAACGTGACCGCGCCGCGCTGGATGTCAGGGAGGTTGTCGAGGGTGCCGCGTGTGCCGGGCAGGGTCCAGTCGGGCGCGACGGGGGCAACCGCGAGCGCGAGCTTCCGCCGTCCGGTGCCGCTCTGCGCCTGCGCGGCCGAGTCGTCCGGCTTCGGCTGCTGCACGAGCTTGTCCCCGAGGAAGAGATCGTCGAGCGCCGGAACGCGCTTCGCCTCCCGCGGCTCCGCTTTGGGCTCCGGCGCGGGGCGCGCCGCCTGTTGCTGCTTCGGCTTGGCGGCCGGAGCCCTATCGGGAACGCTCGCCCGCTGCGGCGGCGCCGGCTGCTTCGGCGCCGGCGGCGCGATCTGACCGGGATTCGGGACGCCGGGGTTCACCGTCTCGTGCTCCACCGTGTTGTCGCGATCGCTTTCGAACCGCGGGTTCTCGGGCGGGCGATCGTTGATCACGTCCGGCGGGGCGACCATCTGTCGAGCCGCGGGCGCGGCGGGCGCTGGTTTCGGCGCCTCCGGAGGCACCAGTGCGACCTCGAGCGGGGTCTCGGGCGGCTGCCACTCGCGCCTCGGAAGCCTCGGGGCGAGCAGCAGGAGCGAGAGGTGCAGCAGGAAAGAGAGTGCGATCGCGAGCGTCAGGGGTCGATCGCGGAAGGTGCTCATCAGCGCGGGGATTCTATTCATCGACCTGCCAGCGCCGCAACTCGCATGCGTGCGCCGACGTGCAGGAGCGCGCGAAGCCTATTGCGCGTCTCCGAAACGTTCTCCTATAGTCGCGCGAGCGCAAATCGCGCCGTGGAGAGTCGCAATGTTCGGTCTGGGAATGGGAGAGATGCTCGTGATCCTGGTGATCGTCCTGATCATCTTCGGGGCCGGTCGCCTGCCGGAGCTCGGTGAAGGGCTCGGCAAGGGCATCCGTAATTTCCGGAAGGCGACCAGCGAGCCCGATTCGATCGACGTCACCCCACCGAATCCCGGCGCGAGCTCGCCGGAGTCGAAGCCCGACGAGTCGGGCGCGCACTCAAAACCCGCGAGCTGAACTCGCGGAGCTCGCGCGGGGGCTCGAGGAACACGATCAAGAACGGCGTGGTTTCGCCGGGGGCGAGAGCGATCGCCGGATCGAGCCGCTGGAGCAGCACGATCTCTGCTTCGGACAGGTCGGTCAGCGCCGTGCGGTTGCCGGTCGTCACGACCTTCTGATCCAGCTCGCCGCCACCGAGATCGTAGAGCGCACCGGCGACCTCGATCCGCTCGATCGTCATCGGGGAATTGTTGCGCGCGTCGCCGGAGATGACGAACACGCGCCGCGCGTTGCGCAGCCGCTGAAAGCGCCCCTGGACGTTCTTGAGCTCGATCTTCGTGCTGAGACTGTTCTCCCGCGCGAAGCTCTGCCCCGCGACCGGGAGGTAAGAGAGCCACCGCGACGCATGCTCCGGCGCCACCCGGATCACGAGCGCCAGGACCGCGAAGCCCGACACCGCCGTCCCGATCGCCCGCATGATGGTACCGAACCCCGCCGGAGCCTTCATCGCATCCTCCACACGGAACGTCCGCCCCGTAGTGTCGGCCGGTCGCTCGTCGTCGTCCACGTCGTCTTCCTGGTCGTCCTGGTCGTCTTCGCCGCCGGTCTCCACGTCTCCGAGCACCATCTCGTCATGCGTGTCGCTCTCGATCTCGAGGTCGCTCGCGACTTCCAGCTCGTCGTCGTCCGCCGGCTCGGCGAGCACGTCGTGCCCGAACTCGAGCTCGGGCTCGACATCGTCCCCCAGCGTCGGCGTCGGCCTCGCCGCCCGCGCCTTCGCACGTGTCTTCGTTTCGACCGCCACGTCGGGACGCGGCACGATGATCGGAGCCGCGACGATCTCCGTGCTGGCATCGACCTCGGCGCTCGCGTCGGCTTCGGCGCACGCGTCGATCTCGGCGCTCGCGCCAGGGCCGGCGAGCGGCTCGTGTGCGATCTCGGAGGCGGCCGCGATCGGCGGCGGCGCGGCGACGGTTTCAGGCTCCGCGGTCACGGTCTCGAACGTCGGCGCCGTGGGCGCAGCGAAAGACCGTGCGGGCGCAATCTCGATCGGATCATCCTGGAGCACGAGCGCCGGCGATTGCCGCTCCGGGAAGATGAACTCGAGCGTGTCGGGCTCCGGAGGCGGCGCGTGACCGCCGCGCTTGCTCGGCGCCGACTCCGTCTCGGCCGGCGGAGTCGCGCCGGGAAACTGCCGGAAGAGGTGGTGACAACGCCCGCACTTGAAGAGGGGATTGTCGACCGGGGACACCGCGGCGACGCGCCATCGCGTCGAGCACCGCGGGCACTGCATCATCATGTGCGCTCCAGCCACCGCCGCCACCACTCACCCCGTCGGGGCGCCTTCCCGTCAACTCACCGCCACGTCACCGTACGCCACCTGCGCCACATCGCGAGTGCGAAAGGGGGGACTTGAACCCCCACGAGTTTTACCTCACAGGATCCTGAATCCTGCGCGTCTGCCAGTTCCGCCACTTTCGCGTGCTGGAATTTCCTACACTTCCGCCGCGAATTCGTCCAGCACCTCCACCGTCCAGCGCCCCCACGGCCGGCCGCGCGGGACCAGCGCCCGGCGGGTATTCGACCCCCGCGACGTGGGAGCGCTGCGTCGCGTGGTCCGGTCAGTCGAGGCAGGCGTCGGCCGTCACCGCGAAGTTGTTGCTCCAGGCGTTGCCCGCGCAATTCGCGTTGCCGTCGACCAGGTTCGGGCCGTCGTTCGCCTGCGCCGCGTTGTCGCGGATCACGTTACCCGTGTTCCCGGCGGCGATCCGGATACCGGCGCCGCCCGGCGATCCGTCGTTCGCGTGCGCCCGACACTGTTCGATCACGTTGCCGCTCCCGGGCGCATCGAGCTGGATGCCGGCGCCGTTCCGATCCGCGCGGACGGTCTTCAGCTTGTGACCCGAGCCGGGCAGGCGAAGCCCGATGCCTTCGTTCCCCGTCACGACCGTGCGCGTGATCTGCACGCCGCTCACGGCGGCCGCCGCGATCTCGACGCCGTCGCCCTCGTTGGCGATCGCGCGCACGTCGGTGATCTTGGCGCCCGCCAACGCGACGTTCGGGGAGATGCGAAGGCCGTCGCCGCCGTTCCGGTTCGACACGAGGCCCTTCACGCTGGTGCCGGTCAGGCTGCCGCCGAAGAACGCGATCCCTTCGAATTGGTTCGCGACGCTCGTGACGTCGACGAGCGCCACGCCCGCGGCGGACACGACGCCCCCGATCACGATCCCGGACGCGACGTTCTTGGTCGCCACGACCTTCGTGAGCTTCACTTTGGAGAGCGCTCCTTCCGAGCGCAGGAGCACCGCAGGGCCGCCGTTCTCGACGCCGATCGTGTTGCCGATCGTGATGCCGCTGATCGCGTTCGGCGATGTCAGCGAGATGCCTGCGTCGCCGGTGGCCATGCCGTTGAACCGAGCCGTGCACCCGTCGATCTGCGTGCCGGCCAGCACACCCGAAGCCGCGATCGCGATCCCAAAGCCGTTCAGGCGCGCGACGACGTTCGTGAGCCGCACCTTCGTCACGTCCGCGCCCCGGATGCGGACGCCCGCTACCTCGTTGCCGGCGACGTTCACGTTCTCGACGACCGGCTTGGCGACGTTCGCGGCGCACGCCGGGTACTCGCCGCCGCAGATCACGATCCCCGTGCCCGGAAATCCGACGACCGTCAGGTTCGCGACGCGAACGCCCGAGAGCGGCGTCCCCGCGGCGCTCGCGAAGACCAGCCCGTCCGCGGCACCGCTCCCCGCGAGAATGACGCTCGCGCCCGCACCATCGACGACGGTGCCGGCCGGATCGGCGAGCACCGGCAAAGGATCGGTGACGCCGATCGCCTTCGACTGTCCGAGCGGCAGGACCGCGGGATCGAAGGTGATCGTGTCCCGCCCGGGCGTGGCGACGGCGGCGTTCATGGCTTCGCGGAGGGTGCAAGCATCGGGCGTGCATACCCCGTCGTCGTTCGCGTCCGTCGGGATGGTCACGACGAACGTGGCCGCACGGGCGTCGGCAGCCGACAGGGCGAGCGCGACAAGGATCGGTACGACTCGGATCAGTGGATGCATGGCGCACTCGAGGTAACGAAGACGTTCTTCTGCCAGGCGTTGGCGTCGCACGTCGGGTGGTCGTCGGCGAGATCGGGATCGTTGCCGAGCGCGACGTTCTTGCGAATGCCGTTCGCCTGGCTGTCGGTGCCGATGCCGATCTGGTTGTTCGCCGACGCGCGGCTCTTCTCGACCACGTTGCCCCCCGTACCCGAGATCACGATGCCCGCTCCGGCATTGGCGGCCGCGTGGACGTTCTTGAGCTTGGTGCCGCCACCGACGACGAGGACGCCCTGCGCGTTGTCGACGGCGATCACGTCGGTGACCTTCGTGTTCGTGGCGCCGCGCGGATCGGAGAGGTCGAGACCCACGACGTCGTCGATCAGCACGAGGTCCTGGAACTTGCCGCCGTCGAGCGGGCCGAAGACGGCGACACCGTCGCCGCCCTGGTCAGCCCGGACACGCTTCACCGCAACCCCGCTGTTGCCGCCGTCGCCGTACACCTCGACGCCGTCGACGCCGTACGTCGACGCCACGACGTTGGTGATTTTCGTGCCCGCCGTCGTGCCGTCGGCGACGACGCGCACGCCGGAATCAATGGTCGAAAACGTGACGACGTCCGCCACCTTCGCCCCCGTGACCCGCTGCGTGCTCTGCACCATGACGCCGGTCGAGCCGCCGGACGCGAGAGAGTCCACCACCGTCGCGCCGGAGACCAGGGCATCTCCGAACAGATAGATCGTCGGGGCCGAGCTGCCTTCGACCCGCGCCCCGACCAGCGCCTCCGAGCCGCCGATGAAGATGCCACCCGCGCCGTTCGACGCGACCGCGCCGGCGACGCGCACCTTCGCGACGACCCCGCCGCGGACCGCGATCCCCTGGGTCGCCCCGGCGACGACCACGTTCTGGATCAGCACGCCGGTGACACCGTCGTCGCACGCCGGCGGCGCGCCGCCGCCGACCTCGATCGCCGCGCCGTTCACGTTGAGCACGAGCACGTTCGCGACCGTCACCTTCTCGATCGCGACCCCGGCGGCGGTGCTGAAGAGGAGACCGTGCGGCTGTCCGCCGCCGTTGATCTGTACGGTCGCGCCCGCGCCGTCGACGACGGTACCGGCGGGATCCGACATCGGGGGCAGGGGACTCGTGATGCCGATCAGCCCCGTGAAGCCCGCGGGCGGAAAGACCGCCGGATCGAACACGATGCCGTCTCGGCCCGGCGTGGCGACCGAGGCCTCGATAGCCTCGCGCAGCGTGCACCCGCCCGGCGTCGCGGCGCAGGTGCCGTCGCTCGTGTCGAGGAGGCTGTTCACCTTGAACGTGGCCGCGTGCGCCGGCGAACCGCCGAGCCACGCGACGAACAGCACGAGCGCGATACGAAGCACGCGGCCTCCTCGATCGCCCCGGTCGTCGCCGGGGGCCATGAACGTGTGGGCGTGCGATAGCCGCCGCGTTCGCCGCGCGTCAACCGGCCGCTACGCGCGATAGAGCTCGAACGCGCGCCGCTCCGCTTCCCACGCCGCCTCGTCGGCGGACGCCAGGGCGTCGAGGTCGGCGGGCGTGGCCGCCGCTTCGTCGACCCATTCACGGAGCACGCTGCTGCCGTTCAACACGTCGATCGGCAGCCGCCCGGTCTCGTACTCGTACGGGAAGTCGCGCCAGATCGGATCGTCGGGGCGGAGGCCCCGGATGGCCTTCAACGCGAGCGCGACGAGCCGCCACGGGCGGAACGCCGCGTGGTCGTACGCCGGATCGTCGACGTGGATCTGCACGCCGGCGCAGAGCCTGCCGACGTGTTTCTGGAACGTCGGCTCGAACCAACACGGGCGCAGGCGACAGCCGCGAAGCCAGGCCGGCGCGAGCGTCTCCATCGTGCGGAGCAATGCGCGCGCGTCGAGGTCGGGCGCGCCGAAGAGCTCGAGCGGGCGGGTCGTGCCGCGGCCTTCCGACAGCGTCGTACCCTCGAGCAGGACGGTGCCGGGATACGCGCGCGTGGTCCCGAGCGTCGGGATGTTCGGGCTCGGATTCACCCACGAGCGCTCGCCGACCGGCCAGCCCCAGCCGGGTGCGTCGTGCGGCCGCCACCCTTCCATCGTGACGACCTCGCACTCGACGTCGAGCCGCCGCTCGCGGACGAACCAGCGCGCGAGCTCGCCCATCGTGAGGCCGTGGCGCATCGGCAGCGGTCCCGCGCCGACGAAGCTCTCGTGACCCGGCCGGAGCCGCAGGCCTTCGACGGGACGGCCGGCCGGGTTCGGCCGATCGAGGATCCAGACGGCTTTGCGCTTCGCCGCCGCGCCTTCGAGCACGTAGAGCAGCGTCGTGATGAACGTATAGATGCGGCAGCCGACGTC
>DAIQBH010000280.1:0-6860 GCA_036781285.1 Thermodesulfobacteriota bacterium
CCACGATCTCTTTGCCCCAGGAGGTCCCGGGTGAACAACGTGTCTGGCCGCTACAACTAGGCCCGCCCACGACGAGGATCTCCGCGCGCGGAGAGATCACTCGCGTGGACCGAGTTGCTCTCGCCGGAACGGAGCGCGAAACTGGCGCGGTGCATCCGCGCGGGCACTCGCGTCGCCCGAGCGTCGTTCGTCTGCTGATCGCGGCGCTCCTGGTCACGATGGGCGGGTGCACCCACTTCACGCCCTACCACCGCGCCGGCCTGCCGCCGCGCGTTCCCGCGGCTGCCCCCGCGGCGATCGATCATCGCGTCGTGCTGATCGGCGACACCGGCGCGCCGAACCCGGACGGCGAGCCGGTGCTCCAGCTCCTCGCGCAACGCGTACGCATCATGCCCGAGCGGACGACGATCGTGTTCCTCGGCGACATCGTCTACGAGCGCGGCATGCCGGAGCCGGTGTCGGAGGCGGAGAAGCCGCTCGACGCCGTCGCCGACGCGATCGACGTCGTGCTTCCCGACGTCCTCGCCAGCCGCCGGGAAGCGGAGCGACAGGTCCGCGCCCAGCTGTCGGTCGTCGCCAACACGCAAGTGCAGGCGCTGTTCGTCGCCGGCAACCACGACTGGGACCAGTTCGAGGACGCCGGCGGCTGGCAGCGCATCCTCGCCCTCGAGGCGTTCATCCGCGCGGAGGCGAAAGCGGACCACGCGAAGGTCGCATTGACGCCGTCGGGGGGATGCCCGGGTCCGGTCGTGGTGCCGCTCGGGACACGCGGCGCGGTGATCACGCTCGACACGCAGTGGTGGATCGAGACCAGGCAGGACGGGAAGCCGACGCCCAACCGCAACCCGACGAACTGTCCGTACGTCACCGAGGCCGACGTGCGCGCGCGCCTGCTCGCCGACCTCGAAGCGGCGGCGCGCGCCGGCCGCTGGACGATCGTCGCCGCGCACCACCCGCTCGAGACGGAGGGACCGCACGGCGGCTTCGCGGATTTCCGCTCGCACCTGTTCCCGCTCCGCGCGATCCGCCACCACCTGCCGTTCTGGCTCGACTGGGTGCCGATCCCGCTCCTCGGCTCGTTCTCGGTGTGGTTCCGCGGCTGCTGCTCGCCGAGCGCACAGGACCTTTCGCATTCCCGGAATCGCCACATGCGCCGGTCGCTGCAATTCACGTTCGGCGACGCCGAGAAGAAGGGCGTCGCGCCGCTCGTCTACGCCGCAGGGCACGACCACAGCTTGCAGGTGTTCGACGGCGAGCCGCACCACACGCGCTTCACACTCGTGAGCGGCATGGGGTCGCGCTCGTCCGACGTCGGCAGCAATCGACGCACGCTCTTCGCGCACTCGACTCCCTTCGAGCCGGGCTTCATGGAGATCGACTTCCTGGGCGACGGCTCGGCACGCCTCGCGGTGTGGGAGCACGACGGAAAACACGCGGAAGGCGTCGAAGTATTCTCGCTGACCCTCGCTACGGGGCCGCCGCGCCTGGTCGACCGATGAGACGATGCAGGGGCTGCCACCGCATCGTCTCGTTGCATGGAACGGTTCGCGTCGCCTATTCCGGTGCGCGGTCCGACGGGGCGCCCATGGTGTGGACGCCCCCTTCGCGCATCGTCGCTTCCTCGCACGCGATGTGGCCGCACTCGCAGGTGGGGCCCGCGGCGCGCGACGCCTGTTCGCAGTGGGTGCCGCAGTACTCGCCGCTGCCGTCGAGCTCGCAGAAGCATTTCGAATGCGCACACGTGGCTGCCATTGGATGGTCCTCCCAGCCCGGATCGTGCATCGCGCGTGCCAGGGGCGCGGGGTGCGCACGGCGGGATTTTCGTCGGTCGTGACGCGGCGGCGCCTACGTCCCTACAAACGACTACAACTCCGGCATGCCGGAGGGGCATCTCATCCATGCGTTCCTACATTTTCCCAGTGTTCCGCCCGCGCCATCGCGCACCCGTCA
This sequence comes from Thermodesulfobacteriota bacterium, assembly GCA_036781285.1. Classification (GTDB taxonomy): domain Bacteria; phylum Desulfobacterota; class Binatia; order UTPRO1; family UTPRO1; genus UTPRO1. Next base: position 1,951 of record DAIQBH010000280.1, read on the forward strand.
CGGGCACGCGCCTTGCTCCGTAGGGTCGCGGGAGGGATGAACGCATGTACTCGATCGACAGGACGCCATTCGGCGCGTGCGTCGCCGCCGCGACGTTCGCGGGAACGATGTTGTTCGCCGCGCCACTTTTCACGCCGATCACGGATGTCGCGTTCGCGGCGAGCAAACAAAAAGCCGCCGCGCCCGCGGACGACGTCGAGACGCGCATCGAGACGTTGCGGAGCCAGCTGAAAATCACGCCCGAACAAGAGGCCGCCTGGAACGACGTCGCGCAGGCCATGCGCGACAACGCGAAGGCGATGACCGACCTCCGCCAGCAGCAAGACGCGGCCATCGATACGGCGACGGCGCCGCAGATGATCGACACCTACGGCAAGACGATGGAAACCCACGCGGAGAACATCCAGAAGTTCAGCGGCGTCTTCCAGAAGCTCTACGACGACATGTCGGACGCCCAGAAGAAGACGGCGGACGCGGTCTTCCGCGACCGCGTCGAGAAGGCGGCGACCAAGCAGCGGAGCAAGTCGTGACCAGGGGCCTCGGAAAGACGCTGATCCACGCCGCGGCGATCGCGGGTCTGTTGACGGGGCTCGCCGCGACGCCGGCGTTCGCCGATCGTGATCGGCACAAGCACTGGAAGAAGCACGGTCGCCATCATCGCTACGATCGCGACTGGGAGGATCGCCGCCGGTCGCGCTACTACCGCGACTACGATCGCCGCTATTCCTACGGTCCGCGCGCCTACTACGGGCCGCCCGGCGTCTACGTGCACCCGGCCCCGCCGTCGTTCGGTCTGAATCTGGTGTTTCCGATCCGCTAGCGGCATGACCAGCGCCGGTGCGACCCGGTCGCATCCGCGCTCGTCGCACTCGACGCTCGGTCGTGCAGTTCTGCACTGGAGACGGATGAAATTCACGCGGCACCCGGATTTCGTCGCGTTCCATCTTGCGCCGGAACGGACCAGCGTGAGACACCCTTCGGGATGCGCACGCCCGCCCTCGCTGCCGCCGCCCTGCTCGCCACCCTGCTGACGCTTCCCGCGCGGATCGACGTCGTCCATGCGTACGGAGACGAGCCCTACACGTCGACCATCCGCATCCGCTTGAAGGGTCCGACCCTGCGTGTCCGCTGTCGCGGTGGCGACTGCGTCGTCAACATCGTGCGCCAAGGAACGACGTTCGCGGTCAGTGTCACGCGCACGCGCGACGGCCAGCCGTTCACGTTCGAGCGCTCGGTCCAGAATCCGACGAACGTCGCGGTCGAGACCGGAACGGGCAACGACGTCGTGACGCTCACCGATGTCGTCGTGCCGGGCTTTCTTCGCATCGGAACCGGCAACGGCGACGACGTACTGGTCCTCTCGGATACCAGCACCGCGTCGAAGGTCAGCATCGCGACGGGGCCCGGCAACGACACCGTCCGCCTCTCGCCCGGCGCCATCGGCGGCAAGTTCCACCTGAAGACCGCGGGCGGCGATGACGAGGTCACCGTCGAAGGCGGCATGTTCGAAGACGCGGCGGGCTTCGACGGCGGTCAGGGCAGCGACGGGTTCTCGGAGAGCGCGACGTTCCTGCGGGCGCCGGTCGTGCGCGGGTTCGAGCACTGAGCTGAACGAGCGTCGCGGGCACGCGGAGTCCGTGCCCCGACGGTTCCGGACTCGACCGGTCGCGTCGCGCTACCGGTCGCGTCGCTCTGAAGGACTCGCGGCGCACGACCGCCGGCCTCCGCCCCGCAGGCACGGGTCGTGCGGGCGTAGCCTACGACCGCCGCCGTTGGTCTGATGGCGGCATGGCAATCGCGCTTCGCGGGCTTGGGATCGTGCTGGCGCTCGCCACGGCGGCGACCGTACGCGCCGCCGAGGTGGATCACGCAGTGCTCGCGACGCAGGTCGCGCTCGACCGGGCCTGGTTCTCCGTCGGCGAGATCGACGGGCGCGACGGCGCCAACACGCACCGCGCGCTCGCGGCATTCCAGCGCGCGCACGATTTGCCGGCGACCGGCACGACCGACGACGCGACCCGCGCTGCGTTCGCGAGCGACGCGCCCGCGGTCGTCGACTACACGCTCACGGACGCGGACGTCGCGGGTCCCTTCGTCACGATCCCGGCGGACATGATGGCGAAAGCCGAGCTCGAGACGATGGGATACACGTCCCCGCTCGAGGCCATCGCCGAGCGCGTCCACGCGAGTCCGAAGCTCCTCGAGCACCTGAACCCCGGCAAGCGCTTCGATCGCGCCGGCGAGGTGGTGCGGCTTCCGAACGTCGCCGTCGGGCCACCCGCCCCCGCGGCGCGCATCGAGGTCGACGGCACCGATCTCGCCGTTCGCGCGCTCGACGACGCCGGGAAGATCGTCGCGCGTTACCCCGCGAGCGTCGGCAGCGCGCGCGATCCGCTGCCGGTCGGCACGTGGAAGATCAAGGGCGTCGCCCGCAACCCACCCTTCCACTACAACCCGAAGCTCTTCTGGGACGCCGACCCGTCGCACGGCAAGGCGACGATCAAGCCGGGCCCGAACAATCCCGTCGGCCTCGTCTGGATCGATCTCTCGAAGGAGCACTACGGCATTCACGGCACGCCGGAGCCGTCCCGCATCGCGCGCTCCGAGTCGCACGGCTGCATCCGGCTCACCAACTGGGACGCGATCGCGCTCGCGGAGCAGGTGCGGCCGGGCATGCCGGCCGTGCTGAAGAAGTGACGACGGCGGGCGGCGTCGCGGCGACGGCGTTGTTCGCGGTGGTCGCTTCGAGTGCCGCGACGCCGGCCACGACTCCGCTCCCGACCGCCGTCGCGCCGACGCCCGTCGTGAGCGAAGCCGACCTCGCCGAGCTCCGCGCGCGCGGTCTCGCCTTTCCCGTGCCGTCGATCCGGTGGGACGACGCGCGCGACACCTTCACCGACCGTCGCGGTACGGCACCGCACGAGGCGCTCGACATCCCCGCTCCGCGCGGGGCGCCGGCCGTCGCCGTCGACGACGGCGTCGTCGAGAAGCTCTTCCGGAGCGTGCCCGGCGGGCTCACGATCTACCTTTTCGATCGCGAACGGCGCTTCGCGTACTACTACGCGCATCTGGATCGGTACGAACCCGGGCTGCACGAAGGCCAGGTCGTCGCGCGCGGCGACGTGCTCGGGTACGTCGGCAGCACCGGCAACGCCTCCCCCGACGCTCCGCACCTGCACTTCACGATCTTCAAGCTCGATCCGACCACGCGCTGGTGGCGCGGTACCCCATTGAATCCCCACCCGCTCCTCCGGCCGTCGACGCCGGACGGCACGCGCTGAGGAGCCCGCGTGCACGCGACGCGCCGATCGCGGCGCGCCCCCGCCACAGGCGACCGGAGCCGTTCCCACACGCCACGCACACGCACCCGCCCCGCGTTCGAAGTGACCGCAGCCCGTCCGGCGGTCCTTGCGTCGACGGACCGATTGTTTCACGGTCGCGCCGTGGCGGTGTTGGATTGGCCGGCGACCCTGCTCCTCGCGGTGCTGTTCGGGCTCGTCCTGCTCCTGTTCGAGCCCCTCCAGTGGATCGCAAAGGCGTTCGGGAAACGGCCGCACGACTGGATGGTCGCGTGTCTCGGCACCATGCTGGTCACGGTATTCCGAGTGACCGGCCTCCGTATCCACGTCGACCGATCGCCCGCGGTGAAGCCGCACACGCCCTACCTGATCGTGTCGAACCACCAGAGCATGTTCGACATCGCGCTCCTGCTGCACCTCTTCTTCACGAACTTCCCGAAGTTCGTCTCGAAACGCGAGCTCGCGCGGCGCATCCCGAGCGTCTCGTACAACCTGCGGCGTGGGGGCAATTGCTTGATCGACCGCGACGACCCCGATCAAGCGGTCGGCGCGATCACCGAGCTCGGTCGGCGTGTCGAGACGAACGGCGTCTCCGCGGTGATCTTCCCGGAAGGCACGCGGGCGCGGCGCGGCGAGCTGAAGGCGTTCAAGCACAAGGGAACGGCCGCGCTCTTCGCGGCGGCGCCGTCGACTCCGATCGTCCCCGTCGCGATCGACGGCTCGTGGCGGCTCATGCAGAGGAACTTCTGGCCGGTCCCGTTCGGCGTCCGCATGCGCGTCCGCATCGGCGACCCGATCGCGCGCGTCCCGAACGAGGATCACCTCGCGCTGGTCGATGTGGTGCGGGCGCGCATCGCCACGGATCTGGATCGCATGCGCGAGCGGTCGTGACGCCGACCGCAGCCTACGTCGTCTGCACCACGCCCCGAACGGGGAGCGGCCTTCTCGGCGAGGCGTTGTGGAAGACGGGCGTCGCCGGCGAGCCCGACGAGTACTTCAACGACGCGACCGCGCGCGAGTACATGACGTCGTGGGGCGTGACCGACCCGCGCCGCTACGTCGACGCGATCCTCGAGCGCACGACCACGCCGAACGGTGTCGTCGGATCGAAGGTCATGGCCGAGCAGTTGCCCCGCCTCGCGCGCTGGCTCGGGACCGGGACGCGCGATCCGTTCGCGGGGCTCGACGCGCTCGCCGCGCGGTTACCGAACGTGACGTGGGTGATGCTGACCCGCCGCGACCGCCTCCGCCAAGCCATCTCGTACTGGAAGGCGCTGCACGCACACGCATTCGCGAGCACGGACGCGCGCGCGGCGAGCGTCGACGAACGGCTGCTCGCGACGTTCGACATCGCAGCCGTCGACCGCCTGCTCGCGGAGATCGACCGCGGCAACGTCGCGTGGCGCACGTACTTCCGCGCGCGCGCGATCACCCCGCTGGCGCTCGTGTACGAGGACGACCTCTCCGCTTCCTTCACGAGAGGCGTCGAGAAGGTGCTGGCCGCCGTCGGCGTCGCCGCTCCGAACGACGCGCCGATCGCCGTCGAGCGCCGCCCGCAGGCGGACGCGCTCACGGAGGCGCTGGTGGAGCGCTACCGCGCGAGCCGCTAGC
>DAIQBH010000281.1:0-6835 GCA_036781285.1 Thermodesulfobacteriota bacterium
CGACCCCCGTGACCGGCGCCACCGCCACGACGGTGGTGAACCCCACCGCGACCCCCGACACGGTGGAGACACCGACGCCGCAGCCGACCGGCGGCGGCGGCGAATGCGCGAGCGAATCGGTCGTCGTCGAGGTTTCGATCGATCAGGCCTACGGCGCGGCCCGCATCGACCTCGGCTACTCACCGGCCCTCGTCAACATCCCCGGCTCGGGCACGACGCCCGACGTCACCGGGCGGGTCGAGTTCGCCACGAGCGGCGGGCTCACGACCGTAAACGACGACGACAACACGAGCACGCTCACGACGAGCCTCGTGAGCTTCGCGGAGCAGCCGTCGGGCCTCTTCGTGACGGTCACGTTCGATTGCGTCTCGGGCGCGGCGAGCGCGGGCGACTTCTCCTGCACGGTCGTCTCGGCCTCGACGCCGGGCGGCGTCGCGATCCCCGATGCGGCCTGCTCGGTGAGCGTCCAGTAACGACGCCCCCTTGGGTTTCCCGGGCCTCCGCACCGTCGAGGAGACGCCGCCCCGGGTTCACTAACCCCTCCGCGACGAGGATACGACTGCATGTCCACACGGCTCCCCATGATCGCAGCGCTCTGCCTGACGCTCGGCGTCCTCACCTTCCATGGCTGCGGCAATGACGGCGACGGAGACGGCGGCGGCAACAACAACGGCTTCGCCGGGTGCGGCGACGGCCGCGTGAGCGGCAGCGAGGCCTGCGACGACGGCAACCTGGTGGACACTGACGCCTGCCTCGCCACCTGCCAATTGAACGTGTGCGGCGACGGCTTCACCAATCCCGCCGCCGAGGCATGCGACATCCTGCCCCTTCCCTCGGCCTCGTGTCAGAGCGCGGGCTTCGCGAGCGGCACCATCGCCTGCGCCGACGACTGCACGCTCGACACGTCGGGGTGCAGCGGCCAGGGCGGACCGGTCGCCACCCCGACCCCCGCCGCGACCGCGACGCCGGGGCTGCCGACCGCGACCCCGACCGACGGCGGCAATCCGGTGCCGACGCCCACGCCCGGGGGCGGCGGCACGACCTGCGACGCCGGCGGCACCGCCGTGGTCACGGTCGCGATCGACGTCGCCTACGGCGCCGCGCGCATCGATCTCGCCTACCCAGCCGCCGACCTGAACCTCCCCGGCAGCAGCACGGCGCCGAGCGTCGGCGAGCGCGTCGAGTTCGCCGCCGGCGGCGGGCTCACCACCGTGAACGACGACGACAACACCGGCACCCTGACGGCGAGCCTCGTCGGCTTCACCGAGCAGCCGGCCGGGACCTTCATGACCGTCACGTTCGACTGCGTGAGCGGGGTGCTCGACCCTGGAGCATTCGCGTGCTCCGTCGTTTCAGCGTCCACCCCCGGCGGCGTCGCGATTCCGGACGCGGAGTGTACCGTCGCGCTTCCGTAGCGCGACGGCCCTATTCGTCACGCGCGCCGTTGCCAGCCTTCGTCGGCGACGAGCTTCTCCACGCGGGCGCGGATGTCGTCGCGGATCCGGCGCACGACGTCGGCCGGTTGGCCCTTGGGGTCCTGGAGCTCCCAATCGAGACGCCGGAGCCCCGGGACGTAGGGACACCTGTCGCCGCAACCCATGGTCACGAGGAGCGCGGCCGTTCCGGCCAGTGCTTCCGTCAAGAGGTTCGGCTTCGCTGCGGACAGATCGAGCCCGACCTCGCTCATGGTCGCGAGCACCTCGGGGTGTACGCGCTCGGCCGGCTGCGTGCCGGCGGACATCCCTTGCACCCGTGCCGGGTCGGCGAGCGCGTTCAAGAACGCCGCCGCCATCTGCGACCGTCCCGCACTGTGCACGCACGCGAATATGATCGTTTTCATCGTGTGAGCGAGCGGCCCATCACCCGCGGCGCCGCGGCCGGCAGCGCCGGCACGAGCCAGCGAAACAGCGCCGTCGCCGCGGCCGCTCCCCCGAGCTCGGTCCGAACGTGAGGATCAGCGCGACCAGCGCCGCCCCCGTCGCGAGCGTGTTCGCGAGCAATGCGACCACCACGTTGCCGCCGGCAAGGCGCTCGCCCATGATTCCCGATCCCACGACGGTCGCCAGCAAGAGCGCCGATCCGACGCCCTCGGCAACGACTCGACGCGCGTAGGTCGCGGCCGCCGCCTCGCTCGTCACGCGCTTCGCACCATTCGTCGCCGCCGCGGCGCGGTCGTCACGAGCGCCGCACGGACCGCCTCGATCTTGTCCGGCACGACGCGGTAGTAGACCCAGGTCCCCCGCTTCTCGCGCTCGAGCAGGCCGGCGTCGTTCAAAAGCTTCAAGTGGTGGCTGACCGTCGGCTGGGAAAGGCCGACGGGCTCCGTCAGATGACAGACACACGCTTCCCCGTCCGGCTGCGAGGCAATGAAGCTCATCAGACGCAAGCGCGCCGGGTCGGCGAGCGCGCGCAAGGTCACGGCAAGGGATACGGCATCCGGCTTCCCGAGTCGGGCATGGAGCACGGGGGCGCAGCAGGGCGCGGGCTTCTTCGACTTCGCCATGGGAGGACATTGACACTCTTCGATGAAAGGCGCAAATATCGACGATCGTCGATACCCAAAGGAGAGCCATCAATGGCCAACACGTTCCACGTCGCCGTCTACGTCCAGAGCATTCCCGCAGCCGTCGAGCAGTATCGGAAGATCTTCGGCGTCGAGCCCGCGAAGGTCCGTCACGACTACGCGAAGTTCGAGCTCCACGACCCTCCCGTCGTGTTCTCCCTGAACGTCGGCGGGGAGCCGGGAACCGTGAGCCATCTCGGCGTGCGCTACCCGACCTCCGGCGAAGTGGCGTCGGAGATGGTCCGCGTGAAGCACACCGACACGCCCCTCTTCCAGCAGGAGGGCACCACGTGCTGCTACGCGAAAGCGGACAAGTTCTGGGTCCGCGACGCCGACGGCCTCGCCTGGGAGATGTACACGCTCCTCGAGGACGTCGACGCGGAAACCGCGTCCGACCGTCAACTGCGAGCGTTCCTCGGCCAGGGCGATCTCGGCCCCGATACGACCGCCGCGAGCGGCTGCGGCGCCGCGAGCTCGCAGTGCTGCGTCCCAGACGAGCTCGGCGACGTCGACGACCGTCGATGAGGTAATCCGGACATATCGCGCTCGACGCTTTCCCGTCGCCGGTCCTCGCCTACGAACGGGGGAACGTACATGACTCGCATGGAGCCGATCGGAGTACCGGGGCCTGTTCCGCGAGCGGTGACGCGCTCCCGCCTCCTCCTCGTCATCCTCGCGGCCAGCCTCTGGTGCTGCGCCGGTGCCCCGGGTGAGCCGGACCTCGACGCGGAAGCGCGAACGCTGCGCAGTCTCAGCACGGTCGCAGGGACCCGTGTCGTCGGTCCTGCGGACCGCCGTACGACTCCCGCATCGTTGATCTACACGTGGGAGCTGGAAGGGGACGGCGAATGGCACGCCTACCGAGAGTCCCTGCGGACGTCGTTCGCGCGTCGGCCGGAGTTTCGACCGACCGCGACCGACGGGGGATCGGTGGTGTACTCGCGGACCCTTCCGGGAGACCTCCACACCGTACGTGCCGAGGCGATCTCGGCCGGACCGCCCCTGAGGGTCCGAATCACCTTCCAGAGCAGCGCCGACTGACCCGCGAGCCTCGAGCGCATTTCCCGCGAGGTCCCCATCCTTTCGAGTGCCCTGGGTCCCGGACGGCGGTCCGGGCCCCGCGTTCGGTCGGTGCGAGAGCTCCGCGAAGGGGTCCGAGAACGCGCGGAGCCCGGACGCGCGGCTTGCTCGGCCGGGCTCCCAGGCAAATCGCGTGGCAACCGCCGTGCGGCAACGCGTAAACATTTCATCTATTTCCCGGTCAGTCCGAAGTGATATGCGAGGTGTGCGACCTCGATCCTCCCCGCCCCTCTCGCACACCCATCCGCAAGGAGACCGGTTTCCCGATGCGCTTCCCCCACGAATGCGTCGCCCGCAGCGGGCGGCTTGCCGTCCTCGCCGCCCTATTCCTCGTCCCCGCCCTCGCCACGGCGGATACGATCGTGATCCCGTCGTCCAACCAGGACGCCTTCATCCAGAAGGATCTGCCGAACCGCATCACCGGCACGAAGAACACGCGCCTCCGCGTCGAAGCGTCGCCGCCCAACACCAAGATCAAGCGCTCGCTGGTGCAGTTCCCGCTCGGCGCGATCCCGCCGGGGTCGACGGTGACGTCCGCGAAGGTCGAGCTCTACGCCGCCATCAACGCGCAGAACCCGGCGCTCAGTTACGGGATCCATCGCATCACGGCGCCGTGGGACGAGACGAGCGTCAAGTGGAGCAACGCGCCGAGCTTCGTCACGACACCGACCTCGACGGCGCTCGTCGGCGACGGCCGCGGGTTCAAGGCGTGGGACGTGACGGCGGACGTGCAGGCCGCGATCACGCTCTGCACCAACGACCACGGCTGGCTCGTGAAGGACGTCGCCGAGACCGCCACGAACGACAACCTCGCGTTCATCTCCCGCGACGAGATCCACCCCGCGCAGATCGGAAACCGTCCGCACCTCACCGTCACCTTCGATCCGCCGCCGTGCGTGACCGACGCCGACTGCGCCGACACGAACTTCTGCACGACCGAGGAGAAGTGCATCGCCGGCGAGTGCGTCGCGCACGCGCTCGAGTGCGACGACGGCAATCCGTGCACCGCGGACGTCTGCGATTGCAGCGTCGGGTGCCGTCAGCTGCCGATCTGCAACGACGGCCTCGAGTGCACCACCGACGCCTGCGATCCCACGACGCTCGAGTGCACCAACACCCCGGTCCAGGACGTCTGCACGACCGATTGCGCGACCGGCGCGTGTCTCGGCAACCCCGACGACCCGGACATCGATCCGAACACCGGCTGCTTGATCGAAACGACCGAGCCGAGCGGCACGCCGTGCGACGACGGCGAGTCCTGCACCACGCCCGACGTCTGCAACGGCTCCGGGACCTGCATCCCCGGACCGAAGGACTGCGACCTCCCCGGCTGCGGCGACAGCCCCGTCTGCGAGGAGCTGTGCAGCAACTGCATCGACGACGACGCCGACGGGCTGATCGACCAGCTCGATCCACAGTGCCCGCGCGCGGACGGCGGCGGCCAAGGCATCGGCGATCCGAAGTTCCGCGGGAAGCGGCTCGTCCGCTGTCAGCAGGGCATCCGGACGGCCGGCACGAAGTTCGCGAACGGCCTGCGCGCGAGCCTCCAGAAGTGCTCGCACGCGGTCTTCGTCTGCCTCCAGCAGAAGCCGGGGGACGCCGCGTGCCTCGCGAAGGCGCGCGCGAAGTGCGCGAAGCAGGCGGCGGCGCTCCAGGGTGGCGCCAGCAGCCTCGAGGCAAAGCTCGGGCAGAAGCTGACCCGCGCGTGCGGCCCGCCGAAGCCCGGCCTCCTCCCGGTCGTCTCGGGCACCGACCTCTGCAGCCTGGTCGGGCTCGGCTTCGAGGTCGAGATCGCGGCCTGCGAGAATACGCAATCCGCGAACCTCTTCCCGGCGGTGATCGCGACGCTTGCCAATGAGCATCGCTGCCGGACCGCGCAGCTCTTCGCGGCCGACGTCCCGCGCGCCGAGGAGCTCCTCGAGGCGGGCGGCATCGACACGAGCACGCTCCCGTGTCTTTCGACCGGCGCGAACGGCAACTCGCTCGGCCTCGGGAAGCCCGCGCCCATCGTGAAGGCGGTCGTCAAGTGCCAGCGGACCCTCGATACCGCCGGGGCGCGCTTCGTGAAGCAGATCCTCGACGCCGAGCAGCGCTGCACCGAGGCGGTCGCGCGCTGCCTCCAGACCAAGCCCGGCGACGCCAAGTGCATGGCGAAGGCCCAGCTCACCTGCCGGAAGCTCACGACCAAGCTCTACGTCGGACCGCTCAGCCGCGAGGCGAAGCTCAAGACCGCGATCGCCCGGAGCTGCGGCAGCGTCACCGCCGGACAGCTCCCACGGGTCGCGCTCGGCGATCTCCGGAGCGTCCTCGGCATCGGGTACGACACCCTCGCCGACGATTGTGCCGCGTACGGCGTCTCGGGCCTCAGCTCGGTCGGGGACGTCAGCGAGTGTCTCGTCCGGCAGCACGTCTGCCGCGCCGACCTGATCCACGCGAGCCGGACCCCGCGCGCCCAGGAGCTCCTCGCGATCGGCGGTGCCGTCGAGCGCTAGCGTCCCCGAGCCGTCTCCCCTCCCCGCATCGCAGTCCATAGCGTGACGCCTCGCGTGTGATACACGCGGGGCGTCGCGACCGACGCGATTCAACGATCGTTGCGAGGAGGGACCCATGACGACGGATCTCTGGATGCTGGTGTGGTCGGCCGTGCTGTGCCTCGTGACGCCCTACGCGGGCGTTACCGTCCTGCTGTCGATGCCCGGCGGCCCCGCCTGGGGCTTCGGCAACCGCGACTACGACTTCGAGGTCCCGGCGTGGATCCAGCGCGGTCGCCGCGCCCACACGAACATGGTCGAGAACCTGCTGCCGTTCGCGTGCCTCGTCCTGGTCGCGCACGTGAGCGGCAAGGCGAACGCGACGACCGCGATGGCGTCGCAGCTCTTTCTCGCGTCGCGGGTGCTTTATCTGCTCGTGTACTGGGCCGGCATCCCGTACGTCCGGACGATCGTGTTCAGCGGCGGGGTGTTGGCGTGCTTCTTGATCGTGATGCAGCTGCTCTGATCGACGGATCGGAGCAGAGTCCCGGGAACCCGCGCCCCGCGGTCGGCGTTCCGACATTCGACGAACGCCTTGTGACGAGCCGACGCGAGCGTCGCGCGCCGCGACGCCGATCGCCTTCTGAGAGTCCAGGTCCGCGAAACCGAGCGCTGCGAACGGTGAGCATCGCGCAACGAACCAAGGGAGAGCAGCGCTCAA
>DAIQBH010000282.1:0-6800 GCA_036781285.1 Thermodesulfobacteriota bacterium
CCTCAACAAAGTCGCGCTCGGCGAGGCCGACGCCGGGCTCGTCTACGCCACCGACGTCCGCGCCGCCCGCGACAAAGTCGACGGCGTCGACATACCGATGGCCCACAACGTCGTCGTCCGCTACCCGATCGCGGCGCTCCGTGACGCGAATCACGTGGAGGACGCGCGGGCTTTCATCGCGTTCGTGCTATCCGATCCCGGGACGAAGATCCTGGGAGAGTACGGATTCCAGAGCCCCTGACATCCCGCCGCCGCGAGCGGCCGTCGCTCGTCGTCGTCCTCCTGGCGACGGTGACGACCACGCTGTTCGTGCTCCCACTCGTCGGGCTCGTATGGCGCGCGCCGCTCGCCACGCTCTGGCAGGAGCTCACCGCGCCCGAGATCGTGAGCGCGCTCCGCCTCTCGATCGTCTGCTCGCTGGCCGCGACCGTGCTGGCCGTCGTGTTCGGTCTGCCGCTCGCGTGGGTCCAGGCGCGGACGACGTTTCCCGGCCAGAGCGTGCTGCGCGCGATCACGACGCTGCCGATCGTACTGCCGCCCGTCGTCGCCGGCGTCGCGCTCCTCGTCGTGTTCGGACGGCGCGGCATGATCGGCCAGTGGCTCGATGCCTGGTTCGGCATCCGGCTGCCCTTCACGGTCGCGGGCGCGACACTCGCGGAGACGTTCGTGGCGATGCCGTTCTTCGTGCTGACCATGGAGGGCGCGCTCCGCTCGGTCGACCGCCGGCTCGAAGACGCCGCGCGCACCCTCGGGGCTTCGCGCCTCGCGGTGTTCCGCTACGTGACGCTGCCGCTCATCCGACCGTCCCTCCAGGCGGGCGCGATCCTCGCCTGGGCGCGCGCCCTCGGTGAGTTCGGCGCCACCATCACGTTCGCGGGCAACGTGAGCGGCCACACGCAGACGTTGCCGCTCGCGGTGTACCTCGCGCTCGAGACGCGGCCGGAAGCGGCCTTCGTGCTGAGCCTCGTCCTGCTCCTCGTATCACTCGCCGTGCTGATCGGGCTGCGCCGGCGCTGGCTCGCGGGGTTCGCGTGAGCCTCGACGCCACCGTCGACATCCGCTTCGAGCGGCTTGCGATCGCGGTCGACGTGCAGGTCGCGAACGGGGAGGTCGTGGCCCTCGTCGGCCCGAGCGGCGCCGGGAAGACGAGCGTGCTGCGCGCGATCGCGGGTCTCTTGCCGCTCACCACCGGGCGGATCGCGGTCGACGGTACCGTCTTCGAGGACACCGCCACGGGCGAGTACGTCCCGCCCGAGCGCCGGAACCTCGGCGTCGTCTTCCAGGACGCGCTGCTCTTCCCGCACATGACCGTGCTCGACAACGTCGCGTCGGGCCTCCGCTTCACCGGCACCTCGTGGCTGATCGCGCGGGCACGAGCGCGCGAATGGCTCGCCCGGATCGGCATCGACGAGCTCGCCGACGCCATGCCGGCGGCGCTCTCTGGGGGCCAAGCCCAGCGCGTCGCGCTGACGCGCGCGCTCGCCACGCGGCCGCGGGTGCTGCTCCTCGACGAGCCGCTGTCGGCGCTCGACGTCGCGACCAGGACGGACGTCCGGCGCGAGCTTCGCCGCCACCTCGCGTCGTTCGACGGCATCCGCCTCCTCGTCACGCACGACCCGATCGACGCGCTGGCGCTCGCCGACCGCCTCGTCGTCCTCGAACGCGGCCACGTGGTGCAATCCGGCTCGTCGCTCGACGTCACGGCGGAGCCGCGGTCGCGCTACGTCGCCGACTTCGTCGGCGTGAACTGGCTCCGCGGCCGCGCGCTGGACGGCGTCGTCACCCTCGGCGCCGGCGACACACTCACCGTTCCCGAGAGCGCGCCCGGCGACGTGTTCGTCGTGATCCATCCGCGCGCCGTGGCATTGCACCGCCGGCGGCCCGAAGGCAGCCCACGCAACGTACTGCCCGGCACCATCCTCTCCGCCGACGACGAGGGCACGCGCGTGCGCATCCGCGTCGCGGTGCCCTTCCCTCTCGTCGCCGAGGTGACGCGCGCGGCGGCCGCCGAGCTCGAGGTGGATCGTGGCGGCGCGGTGTGGGTCACGGTGAAAGCCACCGAGATCACCACGTACGCCGCGTGATCTCGTGGCGCTCGGGAAGCGTGCGCCACCTCAAAAGTCGTACAGGTGCTCGACCGTCACGTCTCTGTCCGCGGCAAAGCTCGGCAACGCCTCGTGCAGGTGCGACACCGCGACCGTCATCGCGACGCGCTTCTTGGTCCGGTCGGTGAGGATCGGCCACTCGACAAGGCGTGTGCCGCGGCCGGCCGCGTCTTGCCACGACGCCGGCGCCACGAGCTGCACGAGGATCTTGTCGTTGCCGGCAATCTCGACGAACCGCACGCCCTGGTCGGCGAGCCCACTCACCACCGTCGTGAAGGGCTCGTACCGGGGCAGCGCCAGCAGCTCGTCGTCGGGTCCGAGGTCCTCGCGCTCCGTGATGCGCTGATCGGCGGCCACCGGCGACTTCCGCACCCAGGCATGGATCACGGCCGCCTCCGGGTCGTACGCTCCGCCGCTCATCTTCGCGACCGCCGCACCCCACCCCGTCTTGAAGAGCAGCTCGCCCGTCAACGCCGCGCGCCGCTCGGCGCGCCGCAGCGCCGTCGCGTCGATCGGACCGTCGAGCGACCACAGATCGCCGAGCCGAGCCCAGAAGGGAAACTCGTACCAGGGAGTCGCGTGCATGAAGGCCGCGTAATCTCCCGCGAGCGTCACCGCGAAGCGGTCTTCGACCGTGGGATCTTCACGCCACGTACCCGGCACGGTGAGCTCCGTCAGCCGGCCGACGGTATTCTCGTAGAGCCCCTTGAAGAGATACTCGAGCGAGAAGCTCGGGCCGATGATGGCGATCATCGCCTGATAGCCGAGGTCGGCGGTGCGCCACGTCGCACCGAGCACGTGGCCGTAGAGGCGCCAGAACTGGCCGATGCTCCGGAAATACGGAAAGCCGCTCGGCGCCGCTTCGCGGAGGAACGCGGCGTTCTCGTCGGCGCTGTAGACGATGTACCACTCGGGAAGGGTCAGGTAGGTCTGCGAGCTGCTCCGTGGGTAGCCGACTCGCGTGCGCAAGCGCGCGCGGATGTCGGCGTCGGTCGTGGACGACGGCTCGCCATCCAGCGTGCGTGCGATCGCCGCGTCGTCGGCCGCATCGGAGGGCGAGGCGTCCGTGCATCCGTCGCCCGCGGCCATCGCCGCCGGCGGAGTCGGCTCATAGTACTCGTCCCAGAGCTTGTTCCGGAAACGGTATGCCGGATCGAGACGGCGCTTCAACGCGAAGAGCTCCTCGGCCCGCGGGTAGGCGCGCCGGAACTGCTCGCGCGTCGCGTGCAGCTGGTACGGCAGATAGTACGTCCCGCCGCTCGCGAGCGCGGCGTCGATGAGCTCGCGCGTCCACGTACCGACCGCCTTCTGCGCTGCCGGCGAGACGCCCTGCTTGTAGTAGATGACGAACGCGAAGCTCTCGTCGCGCGCCCAGGCCATCGTCGAATCGGCGTCGGGCGAGGCGTGCCGGATGGACACGTTGATCACGTTCGGACGGTGGCGGTCGAAGATCGTCCGCATCCGCGCGGTGAATGTCTCGAAGTTGGCGACGGGGATGAAGTACTCCTCGAGGACGTAGGTCGAGCGCGTCCGCGAGACCGGCTCGAGCTCGGAAACGTCGTAGCTCGCCTCGTAGTTCCGCCAGACGACCGGCGAGCCGCGGAGCCGCCACGGGTCGAGGAAGCGGACCCGCGACTCCTTGCCGTACGGCACCTCCGACATCCAGAGGTAGGCGAGGCGCTCGACCACGTGGCTGCCGCCGAGCGGTACGAGGCGCTCCGGGATCGTGACGGGCCGGTCGGTCGCCGACCACGTGATCGCCATGACCTCGTCGTACGCGGGCGGGTAGATGTCGGCGTTGTGGAAGATGGCGGTTTTCGAGCCGCGAATGTGGTCGTCGAAGAACTTCTTGTAGTCGACGAGCGGCATGCGCCGGCTCTCGCGCGCCATCGGCTGATTCGGCGCCAGATCCAGCGTCGCCTCCACGATCACGCCGATCGCACCGTAGCCGCCGATCGCACCGCGAAAGACGTCGGCATTCTCGGTGCGGCTCGCCCGCACGAGCGACCCGTCGGCGAGCACGACCGCGATCTCGCGTACCGTGCTCACGAGCGAGCCCTGCCCCACGTAGCGCCCATGGCCGTTCACGCTGAGCGAGCCGCCGACGGTGAAGTTGGCGTACGACTGCATGACCTTCACCGCGAGGTCGTGCCGGTCGATCGTCTCCTGGATCTTCCGCCAGGTGATGCCGGTCTGCACTTTGATGGTCCTCGCCTCGACGTCGAGGACGAGCACGTCGTCGAAGTCGCGCATGTCGAGGAAGAGCGCGTTCTCGGTCGCGATCTGGCCGCCCATGCTGTGGCGCGCGCCGCCGATCGAGACCGGTCCCTTGGACTCGCGGACGAGCCGCTGGATCTCCTCGACCGTCGTCGGCTTCGCGATGCGCGCGACGGCAATCGGGTTGATCTGACTGACGTCGTTGACGACTTCGCCGGCGGCCGCGCCGCCGGCCGGCGCCAAGGCCAGAACGACCGCCGCCAGCGCGGCAACGAAACCGCGCCGACTCACGCGGTCCGCGTCTTCGTGAACATCAGCAACCCGTTCCGCGTCGGGTCGCCCTTCTGGAACCGCACCGTGTCGTCGGCACGAAAGCCACGCGCCTCGACGTACGCCGAGAGGTCGGCGAGCGCGCGGAAGTTCCGAATCTGCGCTTCGTTGTCCTTCCACGAGATGCCGACGCCGGCGTTGAAGACGTCGTGCGCGAGCCCGACCATCGCGTCCATCCGCTCGCCGTCCACGTCGTGGTCGCGGACGATCAGTCGGCCGCCCGGCTTCAGCACCCGGTGAATCGATCGCACGAACCCGTCGAGACGCTCGGCCGGCGCGTGATGGAAGCCGATGTAATTGGTCACGAGGTCCAGACTGTCCGGGGCGATCGTGCCACGATCGAACTCCGGGTAGCCGGTCATGTCGACGTACGTGCCGACTTTCCGTACCTGACCGCGCTCGATGATGTCCTCGGCCGAATAGATCGGCGCGATGTCGTTCACGACGTAGATCGGTCCGCGCACGTCCACGGACTTCCGGATGCCGCTCAGATACCGGCCCGTCGTGCCGATCTCGGCATACCCGGTGACCCGACGATCGTCGCCGAGGAAGGCGACCGTCTGCGCGGCCATCTCGGACTTCTGCTTCCGCAGCGCCGGCACGGCGTAACGCAGCGCCGCGAGCCGCGGCGTGATCTCCGGCAATCGCTCCAGAAGATGCCGATAGATCTCGCCGTCCGTGTCGTAGCGCGACGCGAGCACGCTGATCATCCGATCGAGCTTCTCGTCGGGATAGAGGTGGAAGACGTTCTGGAGAAAGAGCCGGAAATCGCGCCGGTCGGCGGGCGTCGTGTAGATGCGCTGGAAGTTCGACAGCGCGATGCCGGCGAATCCCGCCGCGCGCCCGGCCGCGAGTGCGCCGAACGCGGCCACTAACTGGAGCAGCCGCCGACGAGTGACGTTACCGACTTCGACGTTCACCACGCCTCCTCGCGCCAACGCGCGTCTTCACCAACCGTCGCGTTCGAGACGTACGAGCCCCTGACACTTTCGTGGGGCCTCGGTCACGTCCGCGTTGGTCGGTCTCGCCGTCATTCATGCCAAACGACTTACCCGTCGATTGCGTGCCGGGTCCACCTTTCGACCCAGCCGATGCACGCGAGCGGGCGGCCCTGCTCCCGCGCTACTTCGCGGAGCGCTTCGCGACGATCGACTCCTGGAGCTTGCGATCCTTCTCGGAAACGCCCTTCGCGAGCGACGCCTTGTGCGCGTCGAGCTTGGCGGCGAGCGCGTCGTCGGCCAGGGCAAGGATCTGCACCGCCAGGATCGCGGCATTGTCGGCCCCGGCCTTGCCGATCGCGAGCGTGCCGACCGGGATGCCCGCCGGCATCTGCACGGTCGCGAGCAGCGCGTCGAGCCCGCCGAGCCCCGAGGCGTCGAGCGGCACACCGAGGACCGGCAGCGTCGTCTGCGCCGAGACGGCACCCGCGAGGTGCGCGGCGGCGCCGGCGCCGCAGATGAACACCTTCAGGCCGCGCTTCTTGGCGTCGCGCGCGAAGCGCCCCGTCTCCTCGGGGGAACGGTGCGCCGAAAGCACGTGCGCCTCGTGCTCCACGCCGAAGCTCGCGAGGCGCTCCGACGCGGCGGACATGACGCCCCAATCACTGTCGCTGCCCATGAGAATCGCCACCCGCGGCGTCTCACCGCCCTTTTTCTCACTCGATGCCATGCGAAATCCTCCACTCCTCGGCGCGCTCAGAGCGCGCGGTGTCCAATGTCTTTGCGGTAATGCATCCCTCGGAACGAAACGCCCGCGACCGCGCCGTAGGCGTTCGCAACTGCCGTCTTCAGGTCCGCGCCGAGGGCGCAGACCGAGAGCACGCGGCCGCCGCTGGTCACGACCTCGCCCCCGCGGCGCGCGGTGCCGGCATGGAACACGACCCGTTCGGTCGCGCCGCGCGTGCCCGGGAGCCCCATGATGACGTCACCCTTTGCCGGATCGCCGGGATAATGTTCGGCGGCGAGCACGACGCCCGCGCACGGCCGCGGATCCCAGTCGAGCCGGACGCCGGCGAGCTCCCCCGCGAGCGTCGCCTCGACGATGTCGATCAGATCCGAGCGCAGGCGCATCATCAGCACCTGGCACTCCGGATCGCCGAAGCGGACGTTGAACTCGAGCGTCTTCGGCCGGCCGTTCGCGATCATGAGC
>DAIQBH010000283.1:0-6786 GCA_036781285.1 Thermodesulfobacteriota bacterium
CCGCGCGTTCGCGCGCGACGCTGCCGCGTGCGTCCGAGGCGGAGCTCCGCGAGGCCGCCATGCTCCTCGCCTCGGCCGAGCGTCCGCTGATCGTCGCGGGGAGCGGCGTCGATCGGGCGGGGGCGAACGCCGCGCTCCTTGATCTCGTCGCGCTCCTCGGCTGTCCGGTGATCGCCACCATGGCCGGACGCGCCGTCCTCCCGCTGGATCACCCGAGCCGGCTGCACGGCTACGGTCCCGGCGCCGACCTCGCGCGCCGCGAGGCCGACGTCGTCTGCGTGCTCGGGTCGCGGCTCGGAAATCTCGATCTCCCGTACGACAAGTACTGGGGCGATCCGGCGCGCCAGCACCTCGTCCAGATCGACGTCGATCCACGCCACATCGGCGTGACGCGTCCGATCACGCTTGGAATCGTCGCCGACCTCGCGAGCGCGGCACCCGCGCTCGTCGAAGCGCTCCGGGCCAGCGGAGGAACGCCGCGCCCCGGCCGCGACCTCGCGCGCTATGCCGCCGCCGAAGCGGCATGGCGTGAGGCGGCGCTCGGCGGCGTGGCCGCATGGTCGGGTCCGGGCATCCATCCCGCGCACGCCATGCGGGTGGTCGGCGAGGCCTTCGGCCGCGACGCCGTGTACGTGACCGACGGCGGCAACACGTCGCTCTGGGCCCACATGGGTCTGCCGCCGACCGCGCCGCGCTCGTACCACAGCATCCTCGAGCTCGGCATGCTCGGTACGGGGATTCCGTCGGCGCTCGGCGCGAAGCTCGGCGCGCCCGACCGCGAGGTCGTCTGCGTCACCGGCGACGGCGCCGCCGGCTTCCATTTCATGGAGATGCAAAGCGCGGCACGCGAGCGCCTCGGGATCACGACGATCGTCTTCGCCGAGGGCTCGTGGACGATGGAGGAGCCGAACGAGCGGCTGCTCTACGGTCGGACGTACGGCACCGCGATGGGTACGGTCCATTGGGACACGGTCGCGGAGGGGCTCGGCTGCCGCGGCTTCTACGTGGAGCACCTCGGCGACCTGGCCCCTGCGCTCGCCGCCGCGCGCGTCCATGACGGGCCCGCCGTCGTCTGCATCCGGACGAGCCGCGACGCCAACCTGGCGTTACCGCCCGACATGGTGGGCCGCTTCGTCGAGGTGTACCAGGGGCCGCTCGGCTGACGGTGCGGCCCGGTGGCGGTCCGCGAGCATCGAGAGCAGCAACGACCGCGCCACGACGCGGGTGGCCCGGACCAGCGTCCGGCCGGGTGGCCGACCCCGGGTGCGGGCTCGGCCACCGAGCGCCGGTGACGCCGTGACGCTGCTCGGGTCTTTCGAATCGACGGAAGTGGAGCAGAAGGGGTTCGAACCCTCGACCCCCACGTTGCGAACGTGGTGCTCTCCCAACTGAGCTACTGCCCCAGATCGAATCGGCGGGTCGGGAGAAAGTAGCAGCGAGGGCACGGGGCTTCAAGTCGAGACCCCGGCTCAAGTCCCCGGCCGAAACGGCCGATATGCCCGGCGGAGTGGTGGCATGAGCCTGCGCATCCTGTTGGTCGACGACAGCGAGTACGACCGCACGTTGACGGAACGCGCGCTCCGCAAGCTCGCGCCGCCGCTCGGCCCGGCGGAGGTCGCGGGTGTCGCGGATTGGCGTACCGCGGCGCGACGCCTCGACGAGGGCTTCGACCTGATGTTGCTCGACTTCCACCTGCCGCTCTTGAACGGGCTCGAGGTGCTCCGGGAGCTGCGCGGCCGGGTCCATCCTCCGGTCATCATGATGACCGGCCAGAACGACGTGGCGACGGCCGTCGAGACGCTGCGGGCGGGCGCGTCGGATTACGTCACCAAGAGCGACGAATGGGGGCCGGCGCTCTGTCTCGCCGTCGAGCGGGTGCTCGATCGGGCGCGACTCGAACGCGAGCTCGCGGAATCGCGCGCCCAGCTCCGGGCCTACGCGACCGCGCTCGAGGAGAAGGTCGAAACACGCACTGCGGTCGTGCGGGCGCAGGCGGCCGAGATCGAGACGCTGTACCTCAAGGTGCAGGAGTCGGCGCGGCTCAAGGCGGAGATAGTCGCGAACGTGTCGCACGAGCTGCGGACACCGTTGAACGCGATCTTCGGGTACACCGAGCTCCTCGGGGACCACGTCTCGGGCGAGTCGGCCGCAATGCTTGACTCGGTACGGACGCAAGCCGAGCGTCTGCACCAGCTCGTCGAGTCGCTGCTCGCGCTCGGCCGGCTGAAGACCGGCGCCGAAGGTATAGCGGTCGAGCACTTCGATCTCGCCGACGTGATCGTGGAACTGAAGACGCAGGCGGGCATCCTGAACGCCGACCGCGGTCTCGCGCTAGTCTGGCACGAGCCGCCGTCGCCGCGCCTCCTCTCGCACGACCGGGAGAAGATCCGGGCGATCGCGTACCACCTCGTGAACAACGCCATCAAATTCACGCCGGTCGGTCGGGTCGAGGTGACGTGGACCTTGCCGGGTGACGGCGGCGTCGCGCTCACCGTGCAGGATACGGGCATCGGCTTCCCCGACGAGGCGCGGAGCGTGATCTTCGAGGACTTCCGGCAGCTCGATGGTTCGATCACGCGCCGCTACGAGGGCACGGGCCTCGGGCTCGGCATCGTCCGCCGGTGCACCGAGCTCCTGCGCGGCACGATCCACGTCGAAAGCGCGCCGGGGCGGGGGACGCGCATCACGGTGACGTTGCCTCCGCCAGTCGTCGTGACGGACGCGGAGCCAACGAGCGAGCCGCTCGCCGCGCAGTGAGCCGGTCGCGTGGCGCCGTCGTGGCGCGCGCGTCCCTGGTGGTAGCAGCGGTCGGCCTCCTGCTATCGCTCGCGGTGCCCATGCTGATCGAGTCGCTGATCTTCTTCCCGGACCGCGACGTCCCTCCGCCGCCTCCCGGCATCGAGGAGCGCTGGATCACGACGTCCGACGGCGTCCGGTTGCACGCCTGGTATGGGACGCCGGCCGATCCCGTCGCGACGCTCGTCTGGTCGCACGGCAACGGCGGCAACATCGCCGGGCGCGGCGACGTGCTCCTGGCGCTCGTCGACGCGGGCCTCGCCGTCCTGGCCTATGACTACCGCGGCTACGGCAAGAGCGGTGGACGGCCGAGCGAAACCGGCGTGTATCGCGACGCGGTCGCGGCGTACGACGATCTCCGCGCGCGCGGCGTGCCGGCGGAGCGGCTGATCGCCTTCGGTGAGTCGCTCGGCGGCGCGGTGTCGATCCGACTCGCGACCGAGCGGCCGTGCGCCGGGGTCGCGGTCGTCTCGGCTTTCCCGCGGCTCGCGGACGTCGCGCGCGTCCACTACGGCGCGCTCGCCACGATGGCGGGCGGACGGTTCGACTCGCTGGCCCTCGTCGGCACGCTCGGCGTGCCGCTCTTCGTGGCCCACGGGGATCGTGACGACATCGTACCCTACGAGCTCGGGGTCGGCCTCTTCGCGGCGGCCGCGGAGCCGAAGCGCTTCGTCGCGGTCCCCGGCGCCGGTCACAACGACGTGTTCGCGTTTCCGGAGGTCGTCGACGGCATCGCCGCGTTCGCGCGCGACGTCACGCGCCGATGACGACCGATCCCGCCCGCGTCGTTCAGGCGGTCGGCGCGGCTGCGGGAATCTGGTTCAGCACGAGCCAGTAGAGCCCGAGGTCGGAGACCGCGCGGACGAACTGATCGAAGTCGACGGGCTTCACGATGTAGCTGTTGACGCCGAGGTCGTAGCTCTCGACGATGTCGCGCTCTTCCCGCGACGAGGTCATCACCACGACCGGCACGCGGCGGGTGGCCGGATCGCTCTTGATCCGGCGCAGGACCTCGAGCCCGTCGACCTTGGGCAGCTTCAGGTCGAGCAGCACGATCTTCGGGGTCGGCGCGGCGTTCGGCCCGAACAGGAAATCGATCGCCTCGGCGCCGTCGCGGGCGACGTGCAGCTGGTTGGCGAGGTTATGCTTCTTGAGCGCCCGCATCGCCAGCTCGACGTCCGCCGGGCTGTCCTCCACCAGCAGAATCTCCACGCTCGCGCGTTCCATTCCGTGCTCCTTTCTCGCGCGGCAGCGCGACGAAGAAGGTGGCTCCTTCGCCGACCGCCGCGTCGGCCCACACCCGGCCGCCGTGTCGTTGCACCACTCGCTGCACGATGGCGAGTCCGACCCCCGTTCCGTCGAACTCCTCGGCGCCGTGCAAACGCTCGAAGACGCGGAACAGTTTGCTCGCGTATTGCATGTCGAAGCCGGCGCCGTTGTCGCGGACCCAGTAGACGATCTCCGTCCGATACGGCGTGCAGCCGATCTCGATCGACGCGTGGTCGCGATCGCGCGTGAACTTCCAGGCATTGCCGACGAGATTGAGGAACGCCTGGCGCATCATCGCCGCGTCGACGACCGCGGGCTCGAGGGCGCCGACGACGACGTCGACCGCTCGGCTCGGCTCCTGGCGCCGCAGCTCGGCGACCACGGAGCCGAGGAGGCTCGTCAGGTCGGTGGTCGCGTACTCCGGCTCGGTGCGGCCGAGGCGGGAGAACGTCAGAAGGTCGTCGATCAGCCTCCCCATCTGACGCGCGTTCGAGCGGATCACGTCGAGGACGCGGCGGCTCTCGTCGTTCAGCGACGCGGCATGGTCCTCGAACAGGATGTGGGCGTACCCGTCGATCGCGCGCAGCGGCGCCCGCAGGTCGTGCGACACCGAGTACGTGAACGACCCGAGCGCCTCGTTCGCGGCTTCCAGCTGCTGCGTACGCTCGTGGAGGCGGCTCTCGCCGTCCTTGCGCTCGGTGACGTCCATCACCGAGCCCATCATGCGCACGGGCTCTCCCGTGGCGTCGTGGAAGAGCTTCCCCTGCGAGGCGATCCAGCGGATGGCGCGATCCCCGTGCCGCACGATCCGGCACTCGACGTGGAAGTCGCCGGTCGCGAGCGCGCGCTCGAACGCGGCCTGCTCGATCGGGAGGTCCGGGGGATAGACGTGCGGTCGCATCGCCTCGCGACCCCAGGTGGGTTGCAGCGTGTCGTAGCCGAAGATCTGGTCGTGCCGCAGCGTGCGGTACGAGCGGTCGGTCGTGAGGTCCAGATCCCAGAGTCCCATCTGCGAGGCGTCGAGCGCGAGCGTGAGACGGCCCTCGCTCATGCGGAGCGCTTCCTCGACGCGCCGGCGCTCGCCGATCTCACGGCTCAGGATCGCGAGAATGCCGATCAGGAGGACGACGCCGAGCACGGTGCCGCCGACGACCGCCGCGAGCGTGCGGCGGAGCCCCTCGTCCGCGGCTTCCTCGCGCACGGTGAGGACGCGGCGCTCGCCGCGCTGGATGCGGGCGGCGAGGCCGGAGATCTCGTCCATCCGGCGCAATCCTTCGTCGAGTCGATCATGGAGCTCGGGCGCGGCGAGATCGCCGGCGCGGTGGCGGCGGATCATCTCGTCCGAGTACGCGAGCTTGGCGCGGATCGCGGCGTCGAAGGCGATGACGTGGGCGCTCTGGTCGGGGTTGTCGGCGACGAGGTCCCGCAGGTGATCGAGGTGGCGCGCGAGCGTCGGATGATTGAGGTCGCGCCGGCGCGCCAGCTCGGTGTCGCCCGTCACGAGATAGCCGCGTACCACGACCTCGTTGTCCTTCATCGTGCCGACGATGGCGTCGATCGTGTCGAGGACGTCGTGGGTGTGGGCGACCCACCACTGCGCGGCCATGAGCGCGCCGGTGCTCCGGTATGCGAGGCCGCCGGCGCCGAACAACAGGCCGAGTGCCACGATCGCCCCGCACAGGGACCGCCATCCCATGGCCACGAACCGTGGAAGATGCATGCGACGTGCCGCGGAGTGGGAGGCGTTTCATGGTGACTTCGCGTGGGTCGTCATGGCGCGAGTCACGATTCTGACCCGTCGTGCCGGGCCGCGCGTCAGAGTCGGCGACAGCCGCGGCTCGGTTCTCGCGCTCGGACCGACCTGCTAGAAGCGCCGGATGACCGCATCCGCCGACCGTTTCGCGCCCTTCGCCGCGCGCATGCGCGCCGAGGGTCTTCCCGACATCGCCATCCGGACCTTCGAGCACTACTACGGAGAGCTCGCGCGCGGCGCGACCGGGCTCATGCCCGAGAGCGCGATCACGCCGGTCGCCGCGTTGCCGGATGCCGCCGGGTTCGGTCGCGCGCTCGTCGAGCGCGGCCGCGCCGAGCTCGCGAAGACGGTGCTCATCAAGCTGAACGGCGGGCTCGCGACGAGCATGGGGCTCACCGGTCCGAAGGCGCTCTTGCCGGTCAAGAACGGGCTCACGTTCCTCGACGTCGTCCTTCACCAGGCCGAAACCCACGGCATCCCGCTCGTCCTCATGGACAGCTTCTCGACGCACGCGACGACGCTGGCCGCGGTCGCGCGCCATCCGCGCTCGCGGGCCGACCTCGTCGTCGCCTTCGAGCAGCACAAGGTCCCGAAGATCACGAAGGCCGACCTCACCCCCGGGACGTGGCCGACCGACCCGCAGCACGAGTGGTGTCCGCCCGGTCACGGCAACCTCTACGCGGCGCTCGTGACGAGCGGGGCCCTCGATCGCCTCCTCGCCGGTGGCTACGAGCACGCGTTCGTCTCCAACATCGACAACCTTGGCGCGGTGATCGATCCCGCGATCCTCGGGCACTTCGCCGGCGAGGGCCACGACTTCCTGATGGAGGTGACGGACCGTACGGAGGCGGACAAGAAGGGCGGGCATCTCGCGCGCCGCGGCGACGGCCAGCTCGTGCTGCGCGAGCTCGCGCAATGTCCGTCCGACGATCTCGGCACGTTCCAGGACGTCGCCCGGCATCGCTACT
>DAIQBH010000284.1:0-6782 GCA_036781285.1 Thermodesulfobacteriota bacterium
GAGCTCGATCGCGGCACGTCCGGCGGCGAGCGTCGTGCGCCGGGCCGCGAGCGGCGCCACTGCGTCCTCCGTCGTGACGATCGCGTCGAGGATCCGCGCGAACGCCTTCGCGACGGCAGGCCGATCGGCGACGGCGAGCTGAACACGATCCACACGCGCGAGCACGAGGCTCCGTACCCCACGTCGCCGCCACGCGTCCAACGTGACGGCCCCCGCCTCCCTCACGACTTGATCGTCGTGGCGGCGCCCTCCATCGCTTCGAGCGCCCCGAGGAGGATCAGCTCGCGGTACTCGATGAACTCGGAGAAGCTCGTCGTCAGCACGTACGCGAACAGCTCGATCTCGGTGCCCTGCGGACTGATCCGGACCAGGCGCGCGCGCGCCGACTCGGCCTCGACCTTCGGCTGTGCCGCCAGCATGGTGCGGAGGCCATCGAGGATCTCACGGACGCGGGCGGCGCCGGTCTCGTTCTTCAGGAGCAGCGTCTGGCGCACGAGGATGCGGTCGCGGCGGCTCAGGTTCTCGAGCGCCATCGCCGAGAACTGCGCGTTCGGGATCGTGACGATCGTGCGGTCGAGCGTCCGGATGCGGGTCGAGCGGAGTCCGATGTCCTCGACGATCCCCTCGGCGTTGCCGAAGCGGCAGTAGTCGCCGACCCGCACCGGCTGATCCGCGATCAGCGTCACGCCGCCGAACAGGTTCTCGACCGTCTTTTGCGCCGCGAGCGCGATCGCGAGCCCGCCGATGCCGAGACCGGCGGCGAGGCCGGTCACGTTGAAGCCGAAGTTCTGGAGCGCGGCCACGATCGCCAAGAGCGCGACGGTGATCTTCAGCACGCGGCGTCCGAGCGGGATCATCGAGATCGCGCCGAGCTGGCGGTGCTGGAGGAAGCGACGGTGCGCCCGGGCAAACATGACGTCGATGGCGCGCAGGAAGAGCCAGGTGCACGCGACGATCACGAGCGCCTTGCCGACGCCGGTGACGATGCGCTGGGGCGCGAGCGCCAGCGAGAGGAACGGCAAGCCCGCGCTCGCGAGCGCGACGCTGAGGAGCAGGACGAGAGGGCCGGTCGCGTGCCGCGTCGTCCGCGCGTCGAGGCCGGCACGGGTGACGAGCGGCGCGGCGAGCCGGGTCACGATGCGAGTCAGGAGCCAGGCCAGGGAGATCGCGAGGCCGATCAGGAGCACGAGCCCGAGGCCTTGCCAGAGCCGGACGCCGAAGATGCGCACCGTCACGAGCGGCGCGGGCAGCAGGTCGGCGAACGGCCCGTATCCGAGCTCGGTGTAGAGCGCCGGAATGCGGGCCACGGTGTCGGCGCTCACGCGCCAGACGGGCCCTCCGGCGACCGTGCCGCGCTCCAGCAAGAGCTCGACCGGACCGCTCTCGGTCTCGACGATCGCGAGGAGCTCGCGGTTCGGCGGCAGCCCGTCCTCGCGCTCGCCGTCGCCATCGTCGCTCAGCAGCGCGAGGTCGAGCGCGACATTCCGCTCGAGCACGGCCTCGAGCTCGCGCGCGAGGAGGGGGCCACGCTCCGCGCGGGCGGCCCGCGGGATCTTCCGCAGGTCGAGGAACTCCGCGGCGCGTCCGTAGTCGTTCGCGCCGCACGCGGCGAGGAACTGCTCGACCGCGCCGCGCGGCACGTCGATGCCCGGCGGCGCCGCCGGACGCGTGTCGACGAGGGTCGGGCTGGTCGCGGGCTCTTCGGGCGACTGCGCGCGTGCCCCCGACGCCGCCAGCACGGCCGCCGCGCAGACCACGACCACCCACCGAATCGCCCCCCGCATGGCGGCCTGGATACTCGCGCCGATGCTCCAAGGCTAGCCGGTCGATGGTCACTTCGAAGTGGGGTCGGTGCGGGCGCGCGGAGTATGGGGACGGCTCCGGTCACCTGCGGCGGACTCGCGTGTGGTCGGCGCGTCGCGTGCGCCTCGGGCTCAGAACCGTTCTCCGGTGACGGGCGCATGGGGCTCGTGTGGCGATCGGCGTCGTGCGGGCGCCCTGTCGTTTTGACGCTCGTCGCCGAGGTCGGCTCCCTCCGCCGTCCCCATACTCCGCGCGCGCGTGATGCCGCGTTTCGAAGTGACCCGCTACCAGGCAGTCGCCGCCGTTGCATGAGTGCCCGCGACCCGCCGATCTCACGCGAGTCCGCCGTAGCAACGGGAGCCGGCCTCCTACTCCGCGCGCCCGCACGACGACGCGTCTCGAAGTGACCCGCCCGCTGCCGTTGCATGCGACGCAAGGCACGGGCTAGTCGGAGCGCATGCCCATTCAAAAGAACGCAGCGGTCCGCATCCCCGTGCCCGGCGGCAAGGTCATCGAGGAACACTGCGGCCTCGCGTCGGATCGCCGCGACGACTTCAGCGTCGCGCACATGGTCGCGCCGGCCGGCTGGTCGGAGGAGCCCCAGACGCCGCAATTCGACGAGGTGACGATCATGGTGCGCGGGCGCCTTGTCGTCGACCAAGGCGGAAGCCGCACGGAGCTCTGCCCGGGCGAGAGCATCACGGTGCCGCACGGGACGACCGTGACCTACTCGAACCCGTTCGAGCAGGAGTGCGAGTACTGGGCGGTGTGCGTTCCGGCGTTCTCGGTGGCGCGCGCCGGACGGTGACGGTGTCGCAGGGGGGCTTTTTTCGGTGGCAACTTCGAGCGAGGCTCGACTAAGATCCTGCGCGAATTTCCCCACCCCGCGCGGAACGAAAAGGAGCGAAGCAATGGCACAACCGAGATTGCAGTCCGACTATCCCGCCGTCGCCCCCGGCGTCCGGGATTTCATCGGCGGGCGCACCCGCAAGATGCTGATCGACGGCAAGTGGGTCGAGGCGGCATCGGGCAAGACGCTCACCACGTACGACCCGGCGACCGAGGAGCCCCTCGCGGAGGTTCCGGCCGGCGAGAAGGAAGACATCGATCGCGCGGTGAAGGCGGCGCGCAGGGCATTCGAAACCGGACCCTGGCGCCGCATGACGGCGTCGGAGCGCGGCCGCGCGATCTGGAAGCTCGCCGACCTGATCGAGCAGCACGCCGAGGAGTTCGCGCAGCTCGAGACCCTCGACAACGGGAAGCCGCTCGCCGTCTCGCGCGCCGCGGACGTGCCGCTCGTCGTCGACCACTTCCGCTACTACGCGGGCTGGGCGACGAAGGTCGAAGGCGAGACGATCCCGGTCTCGATCCCCGGCCAGAACATGCTCGCCTACACGCTCCGCGAGCCGGTCGGCGTCGTCGGCCAGATCATCCCGTGGAATTTCCCGCTGCTGATGGCGGCGTGGAAGCTAGGTGTCGCGCTCGCGTGCGGGAACACGATCGTCCTGAAGCCGGCCGAGCAGACGCCGCTCTCGGCGCTGCGTCTCGGCGAGCTGTTCGAGGAGGCCGGCTTTCCGCCGGGCGTCGTCAACATCGTGACCGGCTACGGTGAGACCGCCGGCGCCGCGCTCGCAGAGCATCCGGACGTCGACAAGGTCGCGTTCACGGGCTCGACCGAGGTCGGGAAGATCATCATGCGCGCCGCGTCCGGCAACCTGAAGCGCGTCACGCTCGAGCTCGGCGGCAAGTCGCCCAACATCATCTTCGCCGATGCCGACCTCGACGCCGCCGCCATCGGCGCCGCCAACGCCATCTTCTTCAACCACGGGCAGTGCTGCTGCGCCGGGTCGCGGCTCTTCATCGAATCGAAGGCCTACGACAAGGTCATGCC
Source organism: Thermodesulfobacteriota bacterium (assembly GCA_036781285.1). GTDB lineage: Bacteria > Desulfobacterota > Binatia > UTPRO1 > UTPRO1 > UTPRO1. The sequence continues at coordinate 3,695 of DAIQBH010000284.1, forward strand.
GAAGCTCGTCGAGTACTCCGAGAAGATCAAGCTCGGACCGGGCATGGATCTCTCGACCGAGATGGGCCCGCTCGTCTCGTCGGAGCAATACGAGCGCGTCACCGGCTTCCTCGACTCCGGCAACAAGGGAGGCGGGAAGGCCGCTTCGGGCGGCGGCCGCCCGAAGAACCTCGCGAAGGGCTACTTCGTCCAGCCGACCGTCTTCACCGACGTGAAGCCGGACGCGAAGATCCTCCAGGAGGAGATCTTCGGGCCGGTCGTCTGCACGATTCCCTTCAAGGACGTCGACGAGGTCGCGAAGGCCGGCAACGACACCACGTACGGTCTCGCCGCCGCCGTCTGGACGAAGGACATCACCAAGGCGAACCGCCTCGCGCAGACGCTCAAGGCCGGCACGGTGTGGATCAACTGCTACAACGTCTTCGACGCCGCCGCGCCGTTCGGCGGCTACAAGCAGAGCGGCTTCGGCAGGGAGATGGGCAATGCCGCGCTCGAGCTCTACACGCAGATCAAGACGGCCTGGACGAACCTCGGCCCGCACCAGAGCTGAGCTCGACTCGCACCGCCGACGCTCCAAAAAACGAAGGCCGCTCGGGATCATCGCCCGCGCGGCCTTCGTGCGTGCGGCGTCGCGACTCAGGGAACGCTGATCGTCTAGTCGCCGTAGCCGGGCCCCCCGAAGATATATCTGGTGCCGCGATGGTCGGTCGTGGCGCAGAGGTCCGCGTAGTGGTCCGGGTTGGTGAACGCGAAGCGCATCGTCACGGTCGAGCCGGTGAAGGGACCCTTCACGACGGGGTTGGTGACGAGCACGATGCTGGCCGTTCCGTCGTCGTAGGTAACGCTGGCGACGGTCGTCTTGCTGGTGCCTTCGCCGCGCAACCCCCTCCAGCGAAGCCGCACCTTCGCGTCGTAGGACACGGAATCGAGAAAGTCGCCGCAGCTGGTCTCGGCCGCGACCTTGCCCTGGATCTTGACCTGGACGCTCGAGATCCCGCTCTCGGCGCCCACGACGCCGGAGTCGTCGCAGGAGCTCGAGTCGTTGACGACCTGCGTGCGCATCGGCCTCGTGTTCGGCGGCGCGAGCTCGAACGGCAGGAACGGGGGGGCGAACCTGATCTCGCCCGTTGCCGAGCAGTCGATCGTACCCGAGATGGTCGGAGTCGCCGCGACGACACCCGGCGCGAAGCTGGCGATGCCGAGCATGGAGATGGCGGCGAGGACGACGGCACTGTTCTTCCGCATGGGGGTTTCCTCTGTCGGATGGGGAACGCGTGGCGTTCCGGTCTGCGCGCAGCGATGCCATGATCGCGGCACGAGCGTCCAGGGAAATTTTGCGCGGCGACCGTCCTGAATCGAGGACACCATGCGCTACCCGTTGACTGGGCCGGGCCGTGCCGACTTATGGGGCTCATGGAGCCACGGAACGCGTCGGTTGCCGTCGTCGGGGCAGGCGACTTCATCGGGAGTGCCATCGCGAAGCGGTTCGCGCGGGAAGGGTATCTCGTCTTCGCCGGGCGCCGCCGCGGCGACGAGCTCGAGCCGCTCGTCGCCGCGATCGAGGCGGACGGCGGGCGCTGCGTCGGCCGCACGCTCGACGCGCGGAAGGAAGACGCGGTCGCGGCGGTCGGCACCGAGGCCGACGCCGCCGCGCCGCTCGAGGTGTGCATCTTCAACGTCGGTGCCAACGTGTACTTCCCCGTGCTCGATACGACCGAGCGCGTCTTCCGGAAGGTCTGGGAGATGGCGTGCTACGCGGGATTCCTCACGGGCCGCGAGGCGGCCCGCGCGATGACGGCGCGCGGGAGCGGGTCGATCTTCTTCACGGGCGCGACGGCGAGCATGCGCGGCGCCGCCGGCTATGCGGCCTTCGCGTCCGCGAAGGCGGGTCTGCGGGCCGTCGCCCAGAGCCTGGCGCGGGAGCTCGGTCCACGGAACATCCACGTCGCGCACCTCGTGATCGATGCCGGCGTCGACACCGCGTTCGTCCGTGACCGCATCCGCGAGCACGGCGGCGAGCAGGCGCTGGCGGCGCTCGCGGAGGATCAGCTCATGCGTCCCGAGTCGATCGCGGAGGCGTATTGGCAGCTCCACCGGCAGTCGCGCGACGCCTGGACGTTCGAGCTCGATCTCCGGCCGGCGATGGAGACGTGGTGACCGCGGCGCCCGAGTTCCTGTTCGACTTCGGCAGTCCGAACGCCTACCTCGCGCACCGCGTGCTGCCGGCGATCGAGGACCGGACCGGCGTCCGCTTCACCTACGTGCCCGTCCTGCTCGGCGGCGTGTTCAAGGCGACCGCGAACCGGTCGCCGGCCGAGGCGTATGCGAGCATCCCGAGCAAGCTCGCCTACGAGCAGCTCGAGATGCGGCGGTTCATCGCGCGGCACGGTCTCGCGGAGTTCCAGTTCAACCCCCATTTCCCGGTGAACACGCTCCTGATCATGCGCGGGGCCGTCGCAGCGATGCTCGACGGCAGGCTCGCCGCGTACGTCGAAACGGTGATGCGGGCGATGTGGGTCGAAGGGCAAGCGATGGCCGATCCGGCGGTCGTCGGCACGGCGCTCGACGCGGCGGGACTCGACGGCGCGCGCATCCTCGCCCGCACGCAGGACGCCGACGTGAAGCAGCGGCTGATCGCCGACACGGAGCGCGCGGTCGCGCGCGGGGTGTTCGGCCTTCCCGCCTTCTTCGTCGGCGACGAGCTGTACTTCGGGAAAGATCGGCTTCGCGACGTCGAGGAGGAGATCGTTCGCCGGGCGTCGCCGTGAACGACGGCTTTTCCTACGTCGAGCAGGTCGGTCCCGCGGAGGCCGGGCAAACCGTGGTCGAGCACCTCGCCCGGACCCGCCGGCACTCGACGATCGACGCGTGGTCTCGTCGGATCGAGGCGGGCGAGGTCGAGCTCGACGGCGCGCGCGCACGGACCACGGATCGCCTGCGCGCCGGGCAACGGCTCGTCTGGCACCGCCCGCCGTGGGAGGAGCCGGCGGCCCCGCTCGATTTCGCCGTCGTCCACCGCGACGACGACCTGCTGGCCGTCGTGAAGCCGCCCGGGTTGCCGACGATGGCAGCGGGCGGGTTCCACACG
>DAIQBH010000285.1:0-2506 GCA_036781285.1 Thermodesulfobacteriota bacterium
CAGGAGGTAGTGCCATCGCCACGCGCGCGCGACCGACGTCATGAGCAGGCAACACGAGGCGACGAGAATCAGGGGCACGTTCGCCGCCGCGAGGATGCCGCCGATCTCGCCCCAGCGCGCGCCGCGCGCGAAGAGCACGAGACACGCCGCGGCGAGCGCGACCCCGAGCCAGATGGTCGCGCGCCGCCGGGAGCTCACGCGGGATGCCCTACCCCGCTTTCGCCCGTCCGTCACGCCGCGCGTCGGCAGGACGCCGACCCACGACGACGGTCTCCCACGCGGCGAGGGAGAGCTCGCTCGAATCGAGTGACTAATGCAGCGGATCGCTGAGGATGAGGTCGCCCATCCGGACCTTGCCGTGCACGCGCACGCCGAGGACGCCGTCGAGCGTCGCGCCGGGGATCACCCGCGGCACGTCGTTCGCGAGATCGATCGTGATGAGGCGATACGAGCTGCCGTCGACCCGTTGCGCGACGAGGGGCAGCGTCGTCTTGCGGCCCTTCACCAGCGGCTGCTCGAGCCCAGCCTCGTAGCGCAAGCGGGCGATGCCGCGTCCCGCGCGGACGCGGACCTCGATCGCGAGCCTCTGCTCGTCGCGTACGACCAGCGAGAACGTGCGGTACGCCGCCGCGAGGCTCCTCTTCTTCGGGAACGCCACGGCGAGCTTCGCCCGCCGCGGATCGCGCGGCTCGGTGCGGAGCGTCGGTGCGGCGAGCTCGTCGTCGAACTCGTTCTCGACGACCGTGCCGGCGCCGAGCTGCTGCCAACCGCCGGCGGGGAGCGCGATCTCGGGCGCGGGCGTCGGCTCGTCTTCGAGCACGCCACGCGCCGCCACCGTCAGGTCCGACACGCGCATCGTGCCGCGGAGGGTCGCCTGCGTGACCGCCGCGAACCCGACGTTGAACGCCGCCCGCATGTCGGCATCGAGATCGCGCAGCGTCGTACGGAACCGCTTGGCTTTCGACCCGACGGGGAAGCTCGACTGGCGCTTGGTCGCGAGCGGCACGCCGTCCTCGGCGGCATACGAGAGGAGGTAACTGCGGCCGTTCGTGCCGCGGACGCCGATCTCGAGTCGGGCGCCGTCGTCGCTCCGCGTGGTGAACGACAGGATGGGGAACGGCAGGCTGAGCGTCGAGCGCTCCGGATAGTCGAGCCCCGCGTCGAGCGTCGACTCGACGACCAGCACCTTGGCGCGGCCGGCGTCGGCGTCCTCTGTGACGATCGGTTTGCCTTTTCCTTTCTTCTTCGGGACCCACCCGTCGAGCGGGAACGTATAGAGGTCGGCACAGGTGCAATCGGCGCGGCAGAGCGCCGGACAGCTGCCGGAGTCGGCGCCGTCGCACTGCTCGGTGCCGTCGCGCACGTCGTTGCCGCAGAGACCGGGCGCCGGCGTCGCGACCGCGGTCGGGGCGACCGTCGGATCGACCTGCGCCGTCGCCGTCACGACGACGGTCGGCATCATCGTCGCGGTCGCAACCGGCGTCGCGGTCCGAACGGGCGTCGCGGTAGCCGTCGGGGTCGCGACCGGCACGTCGGCGACGCCCGCGTAGACGCGCAGCTCGCCGACGGAGACGAAGTCGTCCTTGCCGCCGGGACGCCCCCAGATGCGGATCGCGTCGCCGCGGATCGCGGCGAAACGCAGTGTGTAGGTCTCGTAGGAGATGCCGTTGTGCGCGCCGAGGTAGGCCGGCGTGATCGAGAGAGACGAGACCGCGCTCCAGATCCCATTCTGCCGAACGTGGACCGTGAGCGACGAGAACCAGCCTCCGCGCGCGAAATGCATGCCTTCCTGGAAGACGACGCGCGAGAACGTCTGCGGCGTCGGGAACGCGTAACCGAACCAGTCCTCGTCGGCGGTGTTCTTGCCGTCGTTGCTGTCGTATTGGCGTTTGGCGTCGTTCGTGCCGGCCGGCGGCATGTCGCCGTCGCGAATCACCTCGAGGTCCTTGCTGCCGGAGCCGGTCGCGAGCGGCACGCGCGCGATGATGTTGCCGAGTGCCGTCAGGTCGTCACCATTCGGGGTCGCGCCCGCGGTCGGCGTCGTCGTGCCGGTCGGGACGGGGGTGGCGGTCGCCGGCGGCGCCTCGGTGGCGGTCGGCGCGGGCGTCTCGGTCGCGGTGATCGTGGGCACCGGCGTGCTCGTGCCGGTCGGCAGGGCGGTTTGTGTCGCGGTCTGGGTCGGGATCGCGGTCTGCGTCGCCGTCGGAATGGCCGTGCGGGTGGCCGTCGGTATCGCCGTTTGTGTCGCGGTCGCGGTCGGGACCGCCGTCCGCGTCGCCGTCGGAACCGCGGTGTGCGTCACGGTGACGGTCGGCACCGCCGTCTGTGTGGCCGTGCCGGTCGGGACGGGCGTCGCCGTGCGCGTCGGCACCGGCGTCGCCGTGCGGGTCGCGGTGACCGTCGCGGTGCGGACGGGCGTCGCGGTTCTCGTGGGCGTTGCCGTGCGCGTCGGCGTCGGGGTCTTCGTCGCCGTCCGGGTCGGGGTGGCGGTTCGGGTCGCCGTCAC
>DAIQBH010000285.1:2606-5182 GCA_036781285.1 Thermodesulfobacteriota bacterium
CGTCGCCGTCGGGACCGGCGTCGCGGTGCGCGTGGTCGTCGGGAGCGGGGTGGCGGTCCGGGTCGCGGTCGGAATCGCCGTCGCGGTTCGCGTCGCCGTCGGCGCGGCCGTCGCGGTACGCGTCGGGCTCGGCGGCGGCTGCTCGCTCGAGGGGTCGAGAGGATCCGTTCCCTGCGCGACCTCGACGCCGTCGCTCACGCCGTCACCGTCGCTGTCGGCGATCAACGGATTGGTTTCGCCGGGATCGACGACCATGTCGAGGTCGACGTCCTCCTGCGCGTCCGTGAGGCCGTCTCCGTCCGAGTCGATGATCGCCGCGACCGTCGCGTAGCTGATCTGGATCTCGTTCGAATACGCGCTCTCGCCGCCGGTCCCGCGGCTCGTCACCGCGAAATACGTCGTCGCCTGTCGACTCACCCCGGTGAGGACGTGGCGGATCGTTCCATCGCCATCGGGCGCGGGCGTGCCGACGTCGACACCGGCGCCGTAACTCTGTCCGGCCGCGCGTACGTAGATCGTGTAGCCGGTGCTGCCGGCGACCGGTGACCACGCGACGCGCGCGTCGAACGCGGCGGCCGTGCCGATCGACGCCAGCACGAGCACGAGCACGGCGAGTGCTGTTTCGAGGGCGCGATGGAGCGATGGAGCGTGAAGCATGGCGCGCTACGTAGGCAAGCGACGTGCCGCCGAGCGCCACATGACAACCGCTCAGGGGCCTGGGTGCGCGTGTGCCTGCGCCGTTCCGCGCATCGCGACGAACTCGTCGCGGCGTCGTGTCGTTGCACCGCCGCCGCGCGCCTTCGCATGGCGTGGTCATCCGCACGGAGCGAACCTCGAAGCACGTGAACGGCGACGCCGGAATGACGGATGGCAGCGTCACCCCTCGCCGCGGCGCAAGCGTGTGAGCCGCGATGTGTTGTGCGCGGCGCGCGATCGCGGTCGCGACTCAGCGGCTCAGCGGCTCAGGGGACTTCGGCGGCGAGCTCGTTCGAAAACGCGCTCATCTGGAAGTCGGCGTCGTACGACGTGAGCGCGAAGTAGATGAGGCCGGTCGCTCCGGGATCCTCGAGGAGGAAGCTCACGATGCCGGCGCCATCCGCCTCCGGGGCGCCGACGTCGAGGGTATGCATGTACGCGCCCGACTCCGCGCCCCAATGGATGACGTACCCGACGGCGTCGCTCGTCTGGCGCCATCTGATGAGCAGACCCGAGCTCGCCTCGCCGGTGCCGCCGTCGGATCCCGAGCCGCCGCCTCCACACGCGGCGAGGAGCAGCGCCAACAGCAGCAGGAGACGACAAGCGGTAGGGGGCACGGCGGTGAGATCCGCGACTTCTCCTGCGCCCGCGCTTCCAAGGAGTCAAGCAGAGTTTTTGCGCTTCACGCGGGCGTAACCGATGGCGCGACGAACTCGCGCCCGGCGAACGCCGTGTCCCGCCTCGTAGCGCGCGCCGCGTCCGTGTGCCTGCCGAATGGCTTGCTGGACGCCATGGCCGATGGATGACAATATCCCGCCGCTCGCCGGGTTCAGTGACGTTCCCGGCATCGACCCCCCGGTCGCAAGTAGTCGATTTTCGTCGGAATTTTCACGAGTCTCCGTGGCTCGGGGGTTGCATTGCGATCTTCCTCGACATGCAACGAAGCCGAGTCCCCCTATACGCCGCCGCGGCGACGCTGCTCTCGCTGCTCCACGGCTCGACCAACGCGTCCGCGTATTCGGTTGCCGTGCGATGGACCGACGCGGCCGATCAGGCGGTCGCGGGCTACCGGCTGTACGTCCGCCCGGCCGGCGGCGTCGAGCGTCCGGCGATCGACGTGCCGCGTCCGCGGCATGACGGCTCGGGTCGCTTCGAGACGCGGGTCGGCGCCCTCGACGTCGAAACGACCTACACGTTCGCCCTCAGCGCCTACAGCGCCGACGGCACCGAGAGCGAGCGCTCCAACTCCCACTCGATCGGCTACGCGCAGGCGGCAAAGGTCGTCGACTCCGACTACGACGGGCTCGTCGACGCGGACGAGGACGTGAACCTCAATCGCCGCGTCGACGACGGCGAGACCGACCGCCTGGTCGCCGACACCGATGGCGACGAGGTGCCGGACGGGCTCGAGCGCCAGCTCGGCAGCGATCCCTTCGATCCGCAGTCTCCGAGCTGCGGGCCGCTGAGCTTCTCGGAGTTCCGCTCGGTCGGGTACGGAGCCACCAGCGTCGGCTGGGACGAGGAGCTCGGCACCTTCGTGCTCGCGACGACGCCGTCCGGACGCGTGCCGACCGGCGTCGGCGTCATGTACCCGCAGTACGGGCGCGGCGACCTCGACGACCCGATCTTCGTCACCCGCGTGCGCGACAACGACCCCTTCCGCATCGACATCCGCGTGCGCTCGACGGACGGCAAGATGTACCGGATGCGTCTCGAAGGCCACGGGCGCGTCGATCGCGCCACGCGGCGGCGCTTGCGGCGCTCGCTCGGAACCCACTTCACCGGCGAGCGCTGGCAGCTGATCGGCTTCGACGTCGAGGCCGAGCTGCGACGCATGGACGCGACCGCGGTCTTCTCCCACGTGGAGCGCCTCACGGTGC
>DAIQBH010000285.1:5192-6688 GCA_036781285.1 Thermodesulfobacteriota bacterium
CCTGGTCCGGCAACTGGTAGAGAGCCCGGTTCCCGTGCTGGTGGCGGTGCGCGGCCCGCTCGCCATGGAAGAGCCGCGAGTCTGTCACTGACGCGCGCCGCGGCGGGCACCCACCTCGTGGCCCGCGTGAACACCCAGATCGTCGCAGCGGCGACACCCACATTGACGCCCGCGGCGGAAAGCCTCTAACGTGACGCGCGAATGCGGGCGCGCGGCGGCAGCGACGACACCCTCGTCTACAGCAGCGACCCGCGCGCGGCCCGTCCGGCGCCGGCAGGCGGCAGCAAGTCGAGCAGCAAGCCCGGTGCGGGACCGAACGACGGCGTCGTCCGCATCTGGCTCGAGAAGAAGGGCCGCAACGGGACACCGGTCTCGATCCTGCGCGGCCTCTCGAACGACCGGCAAGCGCTCGCCGAGCTCGCCGCGCGCCTGAAGCGCGCGTGCGGCACGGGCGGCTCGGTCAAAGACGGCGAGATCATCATCCAGGGCGACCATCGCGACCGCATCGCCACGCTCCTCGAGCGTGACGGGCACCGCGTGAAGCTCGCCGGCAGCTGACAGGAGGCTTCGATGACCACCATTGGACGATTGCTGCTCGCGACGGCGCTCGTACTGGGCGCGACCACGGCGCTCGGCACGCACGAGAGCTGGGCCGGCGGCGACTGGAACGACGCCAACATCGGTTGGAAGACCTACGACGAAGGCATCGCCGCGGCGAAGAAGGACAAGAAGCCCGTCCTGCTCGTCTTCTACACGGAGTGGTGTCCGCACTGCACGAACTACAGCAAGGTGTTCCACGACCAGAAGGTCGTCGACCAATCGAAGAAGTTCGTCATGATCCGGCTCGACAAGGACAAGAACGCCGAGATCAGCAAGAAGTTCGCGCCCGACGGCGAATACATTCCCCGCACGTACTTCCTGAGCTCGGACGGCACGCTCGATCCCGCGCTCACCGCGCCGCGCGCCGAGTACAAGTATTTCTACGACGAGCGCGATCCCGCCATGCTGCTGGCGGGCATGGACGCCGCGCTGAAGAAGTTGAAGTAACGGATGCGGCGGAGCCGGCGCCTCCGCCTCGCGGTGGCGCTGCTCGCCGTCGCGGCCGGCGGCGGCGCCGGGCGGGCGCGCGTGCTCGGGGCGGTCGGCGGCGCGCTCACCGTCGACGATCCGATCACCCCGGTCGCGGTGATGGTGGCGTCGCTCGCGGCGATCCGCGCCGATGCGCTCGAGGTCGCGCGCCTGCATCGCGAGGGCGTGGCACCTCGCATCGTCCTCTGCCGCTGGCAGGACGAGCCCCTCGACGCCGAGATGCGGCGTCTCCAGGTGCCGTCGCTGCCGCCGCACGAGCTCGCCGCCGCGATCCTGCACCGCAGCGGCGTCCCGGCCGAGGCGCTCGAGGTGCTCGACGGCGCGATCGACGGGCTCCACACGGAGATCGTCGGCGTCGCGGAGTACGCGCGGAAAGCACGGCCGGCGAGCTTGCTCTACGTGACCGC
>DAIQBH010000286.1:0-6659 GCA_036781285.1 Thermodesulfobacteriota bacterium
CAGCGCCGAGCCGGCGTCGTGCCCGCCGATCGCATCTGCGACTCGCGCTTCCAGGACTTGATGGACGACCCCCTCGCCTGCATCGAGACGATCTATCGCCGTTTCGGATGGGAGCTCTCGGCCGGAGTGCGCGACGGGATCGAGCGCTTTCTCGCCGGGAAACCTCGCGCCAAACACGGCGCGCATCGCTACGCCGTCGCCGAGGCCGCGAGATCGGAGCGGGAGCTCTTTCGCCGGTATCAGGAGGCCTACGGCATCCCGCGTGAGGAGTGAAGCGACGCCGGCGAGACGTTGAGCATGTGGAAATTGCATACGGCGTGGACATCGTCTCCTGACGACGCCAGCAACATGATTGGTCAGGTAGATCATCGGACGACGTCGAAGTGGAAGCCCGGCCGGACGCGTCGATTGGTCGGAACGACTCGACGCCGCCACGCCAATCCACGCCGGTCACCCTTTCTCTACCCGAGCCGGTGTGGGATGAAGCCGTGCACGATCGGAGGGAAACTTGGAGCTCGTCACGTCCGCAACCGGGGTTCGCGTGTCCTATGAGCGCTACGGTACCGGACCGTCGCTGGTGCTGGTCCACGGCAGCTTCAGCGATCACGCCACCAACTGGCAGGAGATTCGCGAGCTCCTCGCGGCGCGGTACACGGTGTACGCGATCGCCCGACGCGGCCGTGGACGGACCGACGCAACCGAGGGGCACTCGCTCCTCGACGAAGCGCACGACGTCGCATGCGTGCTCGAGACGATCCCCGAGGCGTTCCTCCTCGGACACTCGTACGGCGCGCAGACCGCGCTCGCCGCGACCGCGCTCGTGCCCGCGCGTGTCCGGAAGCTCGTGCTGTACGAGCCGCCCTACCCGTCGCTCGTCGGCCCCCTGAGGCCGCGCTTCGAGGCTTTCGCGCGGCAGGGGGACTGGGACGGCCTCGTCGACGCCTTCATGCGCGACGCGCTCCAGATCCCGGCCGCCGAGGTGGCCGAGATCCGCGCGTCACCGTTCTGGAACGTCTGGACGGCTGACGCCGCCGCGACCCTCGGCGATCTCCGCGCGCTCGACGGCTACGCGTTCGACCCGGAGCGGTTCGGATCCCTCGCGATGCCGGTCCTCTTTCTCGTCGGCAGCGAGAGCCCGCGGGCGCTCTACGCGACCGATGCGCTCGCGGCCGTCCTCCCGGACGCCCGGATCGTGACGCTCGCAGGCCAGGCGCACGAAGGCATGACGACCGCACCGGAGCAGTTCGTCGCGGCGATCGACGCGTTCCTTCGCTGAGTTGTCTGGGGGTGAAGCGAAGGGGTCCGGGACGTGGGCGCGGCGAGCGACGAGCCCGCAGCCCATGGTATCGAGACCCCTACACGGAGGAACTCACAGCATGCGCGTTCCGCAGCGATGGACACGAATGGCATTGGCCGCACTGGGCACCCTCGCTGTCGGGACGGCCGAGGCCGCCGGCACGCCTTGGCAGAGCTGTCAGAAGGCACGTTTTGCCGCGGCGGCGAAATACGCCGCGTGCCAGCAGAAGGTCTTCGCGGCGTACTACGGTGGCGCAACGGGCACGGGCGGTCCGGGGGCCGTGATGAATGCCGCATCGGCGAAGTGCCGCAACAAGTACACGGCGACGTGGACGAGGCTCCAGGCGAAGGCGAACGGCTCGGGTTCGACCTGCGATCACGCGCGGTACGACGACCACGGGAACGGCACGGTGACGGATCGCTTGACCGGGCTGCAATGGGAACAGAAGACCGACGACGCTTCGATCCACGACCGGGACGAGGCGTATTCGTGGTCGACCTCGGACGGCGACACGACCGATGCCGACGGGACCGTCTTCACGACCTTCCTGGCGACGTTGAACGGCGGCGCGTGCTTCGCCGGACACTGTGACTGGCGTTTGCCGACCGTGTCCGAGCTCCAGACGATCCAATGTGCCGCGAGCCCGTGCGCGGAGGAATCCGTCTTGGGTGCGAGCGTCTTCGGCAGCCATTGGTCGTCCTCGAGTGAGGTCGAGTATCCCGGAGAGGCGTGGCTCGCCGGATTCCCCGCCGGCGGGGTGACTCTGGAGGTCAAGTACTTCTCGTTGCCCGTCCGCGCCGTGCGTGGGGGATCCTGACGACGAGATGAGCGGGCCTCCGTTCACCACTATCGCACGGCAAACAGCTCGACCGATGTCCACCGAACCACCATTCGAAGAGCGGGCATTTCGAAGAGCAGGCATTGGCCCCCGCAACGACGTCCGAACACGTTTTCCATTGACATCGGCGTCCACGATGCGTCAGTAACGCAACCTCTCTTCCGAGAGACACCAGTTGGAAACGAAGCTAGGCGAGGATCGCGCCGGACGTGCGGCCCCACCCCGGCAGACGCGGCGCGCTCGGCTGTGCGCGGCAGCATCCGTCGTCCTCGTGGCCGCGTGTGCGCCGGCGGCCGCCACCGCCGACTCCTGGACGTTCGCGGGCACGAATGCGGGGCTCGTCCCAGGGACGACGCACGTCAGCTCGTACCCGACGGTCGTGCTCGCCGACGGCCGGGTGCTGCTTCCCGAGGGAGGCAGCGCGCCGACGCAGGTGTTCGATCCGACCACCAACACATGGAGTGCCGCGGCGCCGATGGCGGTCCGCCGCGGCGGGCACACCGTCACGCTGCTCGCCGACGGTCGCGTGCTGGTGACGGGGGGTTTCGGCTCGGCCCTCGAGGAGACGGCCGAGATCTACGACCCCGCCAGCGACACCTGGAGCGCGGCGGCTTCGATGAACGTGGCGCGCACCGGCCACTCGGCCACGTTGCTGAACGACGGCAGAGTAGTCGTGGCCGGCGGCACCTCCGGGGGGGCGATCACCTCGTCCGAGATCTACAACCCGGCCACCGACACCTGGACGACGGCCGACGGCCTCAGCGCCGCCCGGTTCAATCACGAGGCCGCGTTGCTGGCCGATGGCACCGTCCTGGTCGTCGGAGGCACGAACAACACCGTGCGGCTCGCCAGCGCCGAGCGCTACGATCCCGTCACGAATCTGTGGACCGCGGCCGGAAACCTCGCAGCGGCGCGAACGGACCACAGCGCGACCCTGCTGGCCGACGGCAGGGTGTTGGTCACCGGCGGCATCGACGGGTCGACCACCGCCACCGCGGAGATCTACACCCCGGCCACGAACGGCTGGAGCGCCGCCGCCCCGATGATAGGCGATCGCGCGCGCCACGCGGCGACCCGGCTGGCGGACGGTACGGTGTTCGTCGTCGGCGGCATCAGCGGCACGACCCAATCTTCCGTCAGGTTGGCCAGCGCCGAGCGGTACGATCCGGCGACCGACACGTGGAGCGCCGCAGCCCCGCTCGCAACGCAACGCTACCTCCACACCGCTCAGGCGCTCGGCAACGGCAAGGTGATCGTCGTCAACGGCATCCTCGGCGGGGGCGCTGGTGGGGTACGCGACAGCGAGCTGTACGATCCGGCGACGAACACCTGGACACGCCCGATCGGGCTTGCCACCGGAAGGTCCCGACACACGGCGACACTGCTGGCGGACGGCAAGGTGCTGGTCGCCGGCGGCGTCAACTCGATCTTCACCTTGGTGAGCTGCGAGCTGTACGATCCCGTGACCAACGCGTGGAGCGCCGCCGCCAGCATGAGCGCGCCGGGGCGCTCCGACCATACGGCCACGCTGCTGTCGAACGGCCGGGTGTTGGTCGCCGGGGGCACCGGGCTCGGCAGCGCCCTCCTCTACGACCCACCGAGCAACACGTGGACCCCGACGGGCTCCCTCGGATCCGTACGCTATCGGCACACGGCGACGGCGTTGGCGGACGGCAGGATTCTCGTGGCCGGCGGCCTCGGCAGCAGCGCCGCCCTCGCGAGCGCCGAGATCTACGACCCCGCGAGCGGTGCCTGGAGCGGCGCGGGAACCATGACGACCGCGCGCTACTGGCACGCGGCTGCGTTGCTGGCCAGCGGCAAGGTCCTCGTGGTGGGTGGCTACAACGGCGCCTATCTCAACAGCGCCGAGATCTACGATCCCGCCACGAACACCTGGAGCTCCGGCGGCACATTCACCCAGTCGCGTCGTGAGCTCACCGCGACGCTGCTCCCCGACGGCCAGGTGCTGGCAACGGGCGGCTACAACACTTTTGCTATGACCAGGGTCGATCGGTACGATCCGATCGCCAACACGTGGAGCCAAGCCGCCGCGCTGCCGTCCGCGCGCCGCGCCCATACCGCAACGTCGTTGCCGAGCGGCGACGTTCTGGTGGCGGGCGGAGACAACAACGTCGACGCCCTCAGCAGCGCGCTGCTCTACGATCCCATCGGCAACACCTGGCGCGCGGGCGCCACCATGATCTCGGCGCGCACCTCCTACACGGCGACCTTGCTCTCGAGCGGCAAGGTGCTTGCCGCCGGTGGAACGAACGGCGGGGCCTTGGCGACCGCCGAGGTGTACGATCCGGACCCCATTCCCCCGGCACCCACGCCGACTGCGACGCCGACCCGAACCCCGACTCAGACCCCGACCGCGACCGCTACGGACATCGCCACGCCGACGCCCACGGCGACGGACATCCCCACCGCGACAACGACCTCGACACCGCAGGCCTCCGCCACCACGACGCCCACGGCGACGCCGACGCCGACCATTGTCCCGACGCAGAGCGTGACCCCCACCCAGATCGCGACGCCGACGCCGACGTTCACGTCGGAGCCGACGCCGAGCGCGACGTCGACCCCGGTGACGTTCGCATGCAGCCCGACGCCAGCCGACGGCTGTCGTCTGCCGTTCGTCGCCGGCAAATCGACCGTTTCCCTCCTCGACAAGGCCGGCATCACGCAAGACCGTATGAAGTGGAAGTGGCTCGCCGGAACGGCAACGTCGTACGCCGACTTCGGTTCGCCGCTCGGCACGACCGACTATGCGTTCTGCCTGTACGACGCGAACGGCCTTGCGCTCGCCGCGATCGTTCCCGCGAACGAAGCCTGGAAAGGCGGGCCGACCGGCTTCAAGTACAAGAGCAAGACCGGCACGCACGACGGCGTGACGCAGATCCAGCTCCGGACCGGCGGCGACGGCAAGGCGAGGATCGCCGTCCAAGGCAAGGGCATCGACCTCGCGACGGTCGCCGCCCTCGAGCAACCGCTCCGCATCCAGCTCCAGAACAGCGACGGCCCGTGCTGGGAAGCCGTGTACAGCGCCCCGCCGCGGAAACACGTGGCAGGAATCTTCAGCGACCGCGCGGACTGAGAGCCGTGGCTGTCTCCGGGGAGCTCTCGCCGACGAATCGAGCTCCGGACGGACTCGTCAGTCGAGGGCGCACACTCCCCAGTTGCTCCGGTCGCAGCGGGTCTCCTTGAGCCGAGGACGACGATAACTTCGGATGTCGACGAGATTCCCGGTAACCACACTGTCGGCGAGCTTCACCTGCCGGGCATCCACACCATCGTTACCGTTACCGGTAGCCGTGAGTCCGCGGAGGGTGACCGACTTGAATGCGAAGATTCCATCGTCGGTATTGTCGGTCACAACCACGTTCTCGCCGCGTATCTTCATGGCGACGATGCCTTCTCCGCCGTCGGGATCGAGAACCCCACCGCTTCCGGTCACCGTCACGTCGAGGAGCACCAGGTTCCCACCGACAATCCCCGACCCTACGCAGCCCGAGATCGTGAGCCTGCTGAGGAAGGTCTTGGCCCACGGCACCCCGCCCACGCCATTCTGAAAATTGCGGAGCACGAGATTGTCCACCACCATCTTTCGGATGGGCGGGTGATCGTCGAAGAGACCGTTGGGCCACACTCCGAACGAGCCGAACCCGGTACCCTCCAGCACTCCCGGGCCGGTTGCGCTACTCATGACCGTGCAGGCGCGATGTCGACAAAGGACGCCGAACCCCGAACCGACCGTCAACGTGAAACCCTGGAGGTCCAAGGTGGCGTTGGCTTCGAGGGCGATCGCGATCGGCGTGTCGGTGCAGTTCAGATCCGACGTCAGGACAGCGATCGCCCCTGGAGGAACGACGAGGCCGCACGAGGCCTCGAGCGCATGCGTCGATGAAGCGAAGGACACGATCACCAGACCGAGTACCAGTGAGGCCGAGAACCGCATCGGAGAGACCTCCTCGTGTGAAGAACCCACAGCGGACCGACTCGAGTCAAGCCTTCTCGGCCGTCGTCGCCACGAAGGGGTGGGATTCGATCCCGCCGCTCGCCGCCAGGCGAGCACAGACGAACGACGCGAGCGAAGCTCGCGCCCCGCTCGGGACGGAATCCCACGGGGCGGAGTGGAGCGGAGGGGGTGGGATTCGAACCCACGAGGGCTTGCACCCTGCCGGTTTTCAAGTGCGGCGACTGGTGTCCCGGGCTGTCCCCGCTCATGCCTTCGCGTGCGCTTCTGACAGGAGTTAGGGCCTCCGACATCCCTTCGAGTCCCCGCTCGCCCCTGCCCGTCCTCGGGCGTTGATGGGGAGTCGGATGGGGAAGATTTGACGTTGGTCAGTTCGCTCGCCCAACCGTTCCTCGCGACGACGATGCGCGCCGATCCGAGCGGACGGCAAACATTTCTCGTGACGGAGTTCCGCGCCGTCCTCGACTGCGGGGTGTGGGCTCGAGGCTTCGCACGGTTTCAATCACCGGCTGTCACGCCGAAACCCTCGTGCCCTTCTCGTGCAAGCG
>DAIQBH010000287.1:0-6635 GCA_036781285.1 Thermodesulfobacteriota bacterium
CAGCGAGCGGCCGCGGCCGAGCCTGTGCTCGATCTTCGCCCGCCCGCGGGCGTTGAAGTAGATCCGGAGCGGGACGAGGGTCAAGCCTTGCTGCTTGAGCTTGCCCTCGAGGCGATCGATCTCGAGCCGGTGCAGGAGGAGCTTCCGGCTGCGCGTCGCCTCGTGGTTGTCCCGCGAGGCGGGGTCGTACGGGCTGATGTGGACGTTGGTGATGAAGGCTTCGCCGCGCGAGATGCGGGCGAAACTGTCGACCAGGTTTGCTTTCCCGGCGCGCAGGGACTTGACCTCGCTGCCCGTCAGCACGAGGCCCGCCTCGATGGTCTCCTCGATGAAGTAGTCGTGCCGCGCCTTGCGGTTCACGACCATCGGCGATTGCGACGACTCGGCCACGGACCGAGTCTTCTACCCTGCCTAGCGGACGACCGACAGCGCCCCGTGCGGGTTCTCGCCGCGTCGCATCTTGTTGTCTCCATCGACGTAGACCACCTTCGGGACCAGATTGCGCGCTTCCTCGTCGTTCATGCCGGCGAACGTCGCGATGATGAGGAGGTCGCCGCGCTGGACCTTGCGCGCGGCGGACCCGTTCACGGACATGACGCCCGAGTTCGGCGGACCCGGAATGACGTACGTCTGGAACCGCTCCCCGTTGTTGATGTTCCACACGTGAACCTGCTCGTGCGGCAAGAAGTCGGCGGCCTCCATGAGGAGGGAATCGACGGTGATGCTTCCCTCGTACGTCAGATCGGCATCGGTGACGGTGCAACGATGGATCTTCGACTTCATCATGGTTCGGGTCATGCGCTTCTCCTCTCGGACTTGGTGGCTGGTACCACGAGCAGACGGTTGTCGATGAGACGGGTGGAACCGATCCAGACGGCGAGCGCGAGGAGCGCTCGTTCGTCGACGCTGGTGACGGGCGCCAGCGTGTCGGGGTCGACGAGCGAAACGTAGTCGATGCGCGCGAGCGGCTCGCGGGCGATCGCGTCGTTGGCGGCCGCGAGCACCGCGGCCGGGTCGTGGGTGCCGGCGGCGACCGCGGCTTCCGCGGCGTCCAGCGCCGCCGAGAGACACAGCGCCGCCGCACGCTCGGGGCCGGCGAGGTGGCGATTGCGCGAGCTCATGGCGAGCCCGTCCGCCTCGCGGACGATCGGCGCCCCCACCACGTCGATGTCGAGGAAGAGGTCGCGCACCATGCGGCGGATGAGGGCGACTTGCTGGAAATCCTTCTCGCCGAACACGGCGACGTGCGGCTGCACGACGGTGAAGAGCTTGAGGACGACCGTCGCCACGCCGCGAAAATGGCCAGGCCGGTGCGCGCCGCAGAGCGGCTGCGCCAGCTGCTCCACGACGACGAACGTCTGCGACCCGGCCGGATAGATCTCGCTCACGTCCGGCGCGAACAGCACGTCGGCGCCCGCACCGGCGAGCAGCGCCCCGTCGCGCTCGAGGTCGCGCGGGTAGCGGGCGAAATCGTCCGCCCGATCGAACTGGACGGGGTTCACGAAGACCGACGCGACGACCCGATCGGCGTGCCGGCGGGCGAGCTCGACGAGCGAGAGATGCCCGTCGTGGAGCGCGCCCATCGTGGGCACGAGCGCGACCCGCAGGCCGTCGCGTCCGCGCACCTCGCGGCTCCACGCCTGCATCGCGCTCACTTGCTCGATCGCCCGCACGCCGTCGCGTCCTTTCCTTCTACGACCCGCCTCAGCCGACCGCGCGCTTCCGGCGCGCCGGGCGGGTGCCTTCCCCGCTGCCGTCCGAGCCTTCGGCCCGCAGCAGGAACGAATGGGCGTCGTCCGGAAACGCGCCCGTGTGGACCTCGCGGACGTACTCCGCGATGGCGTCAGTCGCGACGCGCCCGATCTCGGCGTAGCGCTTCACGAACTTCGGCGTGAAGCGATCGAAGAGGCCGAGGAGGTCGTGCAGCACGAGGATCTGGCCGTCGCAGTGCACCCCGGCCCCGATGCCGATCGTCGGGATCGTGAGGCGGAGCGTGATCTCCTCGGCGAGGTCGAGGGGAATGCCCTCGAGCACGACGGCGAAAGCTCCGGCCTCCTCGACGGCCAGGGCATCGGCCATCACGCGCTCGCGCTGCCCGGGGCCGCGGCCGCGGCGCCGGCCCTGGACCTTGTGGCCGCCCATGCGGTGCACCGACTGCGGCGTGAGGCCGATGTGCGCCATGACGGGGATGTCGACGGACGTGAGCGCCCGAATCGTGTCGGCCATGGGGATGCCGCCTTCGAGCTTCACCGCCTCGCAGGCGCCCTCCTTCACGAGCCGGCCCGCGTTGCGGAGCGCCTCCTCGCGGCTCACCTGGTAGGAAAGGAACGGCATGTCGCCGACGAGCAGCGATCGCTTCCGGCCGCGCGCGACCATGCGGCAGTGGTAGATCACCTCGTCCATGGTGACCGGCAGGGTCGTGTCGAGCCCCTGCACCACCATGCCGAGCGTGTCACCGACGAGGATGACGTCGATGCCCGCCTGGTCGACGATCTGGGCGAACGGGAAATCGTACGCCGTCAGGGCCGTGATCTTCGTTCCCGCCTCCTTCATGCGTTGGAGGTCGGGCACCGTCACTTTCCGTTCCATGAAAAAAGCCTCCCGAACCGATTCGGAAGGCTTCGTGTGCCGGCGGACTCCCGCCTACGCTTCCTCCGTTTCGTCGATGGCCGCGCCTCCTGGCGTCGACCTCGTTCTGGAGAAAGCGCGCTTGGCCCGGCGCGCGCTGCGTTCCGTCTCGGTCCCTTCGTTGTGTGCTACCGGCCGGTAGCTACTGGGATCCAAGCGGTATGTACTGTTGAAGCCCCTTCTTTGCGCTGCGTATCTCGCGGATCAGATCGGCGAGATCACTTCCCTGCTCGACGAAATCGATGCCGGAACAATCGACGATCAGAACCGGTGCTTCGGAATACTCGTGAAAGAATCTTCGGTACGCTTCGATCAAGCCTTCGAGGTACGCCTCGGAGATGCGTCGCTCGAACTCACGGTTCCGTTTCCGTAAGCGGCGCAACAGTACCTCAGGTCGCGCCTCTAAGTAAATGACCAGGTCCGGAGTCGGGATGGGCTCGGTCATGAGACCGAGGACCTCCCTATAGAGATCGAGCTCCGGGCCGTCGAGGTTCATCCGGGCGAAGATCTGGTCCTTGGCGAAGAGGTAGTCGGCGATGACGCCCCGTCCTTCCTCGCGATTGGCGTTCAGGGTCCGCTGCTGGCGATATCTATTGAGCAGGAACTGGAGCTGCGTCGCGAGGGCCGATCGCTCGGGCTCGGCGTAGAACCCTTCGAGGAACGGGTTGGCGTCCGGCAACTCCTCGACCAACTGGCACTCGAAGGCGTCCGCGAGGCGGCGAGCGAGACTCGTCTTGCCGACGCCGATCGGGCCTTCCACCACGATGTACCGCGTCTCGCCCACGATCGCGCCTCGCTAGCACGCACCGTCGCCGAGTGTCGAGAAATGTGCGGGGCGCCGCCATCGCTCACGCCGGAATTTGAGCGAGTGTCTCCACGCTGGTAAGTGCAGCCGGTGCCGACGCTCCGCGAGCTCGTTGCACGCCTCTTCCTCGGCGGCCTCCCGGGCCCGACGCTCGACCCCGAGACCCGTCGGCTGTACGCCGAGATCCCATTCGCCGGCGTCACGCTCTTCCGTGCGAACGCCGCTCGACCGGCCGCCATGCGGGCGCTCGCCCGCGATCTGCACGCCCTCGACCGAGCGGCGCCGCCGCTCGTGGCGATCGACCACGAGGGCGGACGCGTCCATCGGCTCGCGCCGCCGTTCACGCACTTTCCCGCCGCGGCGATTGTCGCGGCTGCCGGCACCCCGGCGGTCCGCGCGGTCGCGACCGCGATGGGGCGCGAGCTCGCGGCGATCGACGTCGACCTGACCTTCGCGCCGGTGCTCGACGTCGCGAGCAATCCGGCGAATCCCATCATCGGCGACCGCGCGTACGGCACCACGCCGGACGCAGCGGCGAAGCACGCGCTCACGACGTTCCGCGCGCTCCGCGCGACGGGCCTCCTCACGTGCGGCAAGCACTTCCCCGGACACGGCGACACCGCGAGCGACTCGCACCTCGAGCTCCCCGTCGTCCCCCGCGCTCGGCGCTCGCTCGCGACGACGGAGCTTCCGAGCTTCCAGCGAGCGGTCGCGGCGCGGGTGCCGATGCTGATGACCG
Organism: Thermodesulfobacteriota bacterium; assembly: GCA_036781285.1. GTDB lineage: Bacteria > Desulfobacterota > Binatia > UTPRO1 > UTPRO1 > UTPRO1. The sequence continues at coordinate 4,173 of DAIQBH010000287.1, forward strand.
CGCACGTGCACTACCCGGCCCTCGATCCGAAGCTGCCGGCGACGCTCTCGCCGACGATCCTGACCCGCCTCCTCCGCGGCCGCTTCGGCTTCCGCGGCGTCATCGCGAGCGACGATCTCGAGATGCGCGCGATCGCCGACCAGTGGGGGCCCGGCGAGGCGGCGGTGAAAGCACTCGCCGCGGGCTGCGACCTCCTGCTCTTTTGCCACCGGCAGGATTGGCTCCGGACCGCCGTCGAAGCGGTGGAGCGCGCGGTGAGCCGCGGGCAGCTCGCGGAGGCCCGAGTGACCGAGGCCTACCGCCGCGTGACACGCCTCATGCAGTGGCGCCGGCGCCACCGCCGAACCGAGCGCTCGAGCGTCATCGGGTGCGGGGCACATCGCCGGCTCGACGCAGCCGTTCGCCGCGCCGTCGCCCCGAACGGCTGAAGGTCAGCTCTTCTTGCTCTGGCGCTTCGCGCTCGTCCGCGAGCGGGACGCCGATTCCTTGGCGACGGGCTCGCCCTTCACGATGCGCGCGAGGCTCTTGCTGTAGGGCGGCCGCGCGATCCCGCGCTCGGTGATGATGGCGGTCACGAGGTCGTGCGGCGTGACGTCGAAGGCCGGATTGGCGACCCGGATCCCCGACGGCGCGATCTGGCGATCGAAGATGTGCGTCACCTCGCGGCTGCTGCGCTCCTCGATGGGGATCTTCTCGCCCCGCGGACACCCGAGGTCGATCGAGGAGGTCGGGGCCGCGACGTAGAACGGGATGCCGTGGCGATGCGCCAGGACCGCGACGGTGTAGGTGCCGATCTTGTTCGCGACGTCGCCGTTCGCGGCCGTCCGGTCGGTGCCAACGATGACGCAGTCGATCAGCCCTTCCTTCATCATGTGTCCGACCATGTTGTCGGTGACGAGGGTCGCCGGGATGTGCTCCTTCTTGAGCTCCCACGCGGTGAGACGAGCACCCTGGAGATACGGGCGCGTCTCGCTACAGTAGACGCTGATGCGCTTGTTGGCCTCGACGGCGGCGCGCATGACGCCGAGCGCGGTGCCGTACCCGGCCGTCGCGAGCGCCCCGGCGTTGCAATGCGTGAGGATGGTCGACCCGTCCTCGATGAGCGCCGCGCCGTGGGCGCCGAGCGCGCGGTTCGCGGCGATGTCCTCCTCGTGGATCGTCCGCGCCTCGCGCTCGAGCATGAGACGGAGGGTTTCGACGTCGCGCGTGTCGTTCTGCGCGTACACGCGCCGCATCCGCTCGATCGCCCAGAAGAGATTGACGGCGGTCGGCCGGGTCGCCGCGAAGGTGCGGCAGATCTTGTCGAACTCGCGGCGCAGCTCGTCGCGCTTCAGGCCTCGGACGCCGAGCGCGATGCCCATGGCGGCCGCGACGCCGATGGCGGGCGCGCCGCGGATGACCATGTCTTTGATGGCGCGCGCGACCTCGCGATAGTTGCTGTAGACGCGATAGACCTCGCGCACCGGCAGGAGACGCTGATCGATCATGACGACTCGACCGCGCGTCCATTCGATCGTACGGACACGGGTTCGTCGGGAAGCTTGGGGCATGGCAGTCACCGTCCTCGTGCGGATCGGCGGACTATAGCACGCGTGTCCCGCGGGGACAGCGTCAAACTCGCGTCACGCCGCGCGCAGGAGGCCGCCGCGGCCGAGGGCTCCGGCACGCTCGAGGACGTCGCCGATCGCGTAGCGACTCCGGAACCCCAGTACGTCGGCCGCGCGCGTCGTATCCGCGACGCACGTCTCGCGGAGGTAGGGCACGTGCGCGCCGGGCACCACGCTCGCGCCGACGACCCAGAGACTCTGGAGCGCGAGACGCAGCACGGCGTCGAGCGCCGGAGCGCGCAACCGCCCACTCAGCTTGATCACCGTCGAGAGCGGCAGCACGCCCTCGCCCGCGACGTTGAACGTTCCGTCGTGCCGCTCGAGCGCCGCGCTACGGACGGCCTCGACGAGATCGTCGAGGTCGAGGAGCTGCATCAGCGGATCCGTCCCGAGCACCGCCGGCACCACGGGCGCCGCGAGGAGGCGCGCCATCAGCGATCGCGCGTCGCCGACGGTGGGCGCGAGACGCAGCATCGCGACGTCGATCCCGCAGCGCTCGCGGAGCGCGGCGGCCTCGTGCTCGACGGCGACCTTGTCCGCGACGAACGCGTATCCGGGATCGCCACGGAGCGGCATGCCCTCGTCGAGCCACTGCGGGTTGTCCGCGTGAGCGCCGTAGCTCATCGTGCTGCCGAGCACGACGACGTTGTCGAGCGTGCCGCCGCGACGGACGTTGTCCGCGACCGCGCGAAAGAGCGCGCGCGTCCCGAGCACTTCCAGCTCGTGCGCCCCTTCCAGGTCGCGCCGCGGCCCGTCGTGAAACGCGGCGTGGATCACCGTCTCCACGCGCTCGCGCGCGAGCGTTTCGGCGAGCGCCACGTCGGCGAGCGTCGCCGTCAGGTCGACGCCACGGAAG
>DAIQBH010000288.1:0-6583 GCA_036781285.1 Thermodesulfobacteriota bacterium
CGTCAAGCTCTCGGGCGGCCAGAAGCAGCGGCTCGCGATCGCGAGCATCCTCGCGATGGAGCCGCAAGTGCTGCTGCTCGACGAGCCGGCGACCGATCTCGACCCGATCGGGCGGCGGGAGCTCTACGCGGCGCTCGAGGGCGTGCGCGGCGACTCGTTGGTGCTGCTCGCGGTCGAGCACGAGGTCGACCCGGTCGTCTCGGCGGACCGTCTCGTCTTGATGAACGAGGGCCGCGTGGTCGCAGCGGGGCCGGCGGCGACGCTCGTGCGCGACGTCGACCTCTTCCTCGCATGCGGGGTGCGGCCGCACGATCTCGCGGTCCTGAGCCAGCGCCTCGGGGTCGAGCTGCCGCTCGACGTGGACGGCGCGGTCGCGGCGCTCCGTGCGCGCGGGCTCGGGGCGCCCGCCGGCGTGGCCGCGGAGACGCCGAGCGTGGCCGCGCGGCCGGCGGCCGGGCCGGCGATGCTCGAGGTGCGCGCGCTCTCCCGGACCTGGGAGGACGGCACACGCGCGCTCCGCGACGTCGGCGTCACGATCGGCGCCGGCGAGTTCATCGCGCTGATCGGCCAGAACGGCTCCGGCAAGACGACGCTCGCGAAGCACCTGAACGGTCTCCTCCAGGCCGAGAGCGGGGTCGTCCGGCTCGACGGCACCGACCTCGCGACGTTGCCGCTCGAACGCGTGGCGCGCGAGGTGGGGTACGTCTTCCAGAATCCCGACCATCAGCTCTTCGCGGCGACGGTCGCGGAGGAGGTGGCGTTCGGGCCGCGGAACTTCGGGCTCGACGGGGCGGCGCTCGCGGCCCGTGTCGACGAGACGCTCGCCGCGGTCGGACTCGCGGCGGTCCGCGACGAGGATCCGTTCCTCCTCCGGAAAGGCGACCGGCAGCGCCTCGCCGTCGCGACCGTGCTCGCGATGGCCCCGCGCGTGCTCATTCTCGACGAGCCGACCACGGGGCTCGACTACCCGCAGCAGCGCGTGATGCTCGAGCTGCTGGCACGCCTCCGCGCCGCGGGCACGACGATCATCGTCATCACCCACAGTCCGTGGGTCGTGGTCGAGTACGCCGAACGCGCGCTCCTGATGCGCGGCGGCGAGCTCGTGTTCGACGGCCCGCTGGACACGCTCCTCGGCGAGGAGGCGCTGCTGCGCTCGGCGGCCTTCGAGGCACCGCCGGCCGCGCGCGTGGCGCGCGCGCTCGGCATCCCGGCGCGGACGGTCGACGACCTGGCGCGCGCGCTCGGGGCGGGATCGTAGGCCATGGCCCTCTCGCTCTACCTGGAACAGGGAAGCTGGCTGCACCGTCGCCATCCGGTCGCGAAGGTGCTGGCACTGGTGACGCTCTTCGTGGCCGCCTTCCTGATCGACCACCCGGCGCTCCTGGCCCCGCTCTTCGTGATCGTGCTCGCGATCACGGCGAGCGCGAACGCTTTGCCCGTGCTCCATCGCATGCGCTGGCTGATGATCCCGGTCTTCGTCTTCACGACGATCATCTGGACGATCTTCTATCCGGCAACCGCTGACGGGCCCGTCGATCGTTGGGTCGCGCTCCGCTACGGCCTCGGCATGGCGCTCAGGCTCGAGACGTTTCTCGCGACCGGGTTCGTTTTCCTCGCGACGACCACGATCGAGGAGTTCGCGTTCGCGCTCGCGCGGCTCGGGGTTCCGTATCGCGTCGGCTTCGTGCTCACGCTCGCGTTCCGGTTGGTGCCCGTGTTCCTCGACGCCGCGCTCACGGTGCGCGACGCGCAGCGCTGTCGCGGGCTCGATTTCACCGTCGGGTCGCTCCGGCAACGCATTGCGCGCTACGTGCCGGTGATCGTGCCGGTCTTCATCGGCGGACTGCGCCGCGCGGATCAGATGGCATTCGCGCTCGAGGTGCGCGGATTCAGCTCGGGCCGGACGCGGACGTCGCTGCCGCGGCCGCGCTCCGACAGCGGCGACGTGCTCCTCGTCGCCCTCGCGATGGCCGTGATGGCGGCGGCGATCGCCCTCCGGATCGCGGGCATCGGGCGGCTGGTGGTGCAGTGATCGCGCGGTGTGGTCGCGCGGTACGATGGCGGTCGGCGGCGCTCCTGGTCGTGCTCGCGCTGCTCGGTGCGCCCGTCCCGGCCGCGGCATGGGGGCTCGCGTCGCATCGATGGATCGCCACAGAGGCGGCCGACCTGATCACCGCTTCGTGCCCGCAGCTCGGTCGGGCGTCGCGCACGGCGCTCGGCGATGCGGCCGTCGCGCCCGACACCGTGCTGAAGCGCCGCGACGGCCGGCGCGAGGGCGTCCGGCATTTCCTGAATCTGGACCACTACGGGCCGCCGCCGTTCCGCGCGTTGCCCCGCGACCGCCACGCCGCCGAGGAGAGATTCGGCCGGCGCACCATCGAACGCGAGGGCGTCCTTCCGTGGCACGGCGCCACGGTGGCCCGGCGTCTCCGCGACGAGCTCGCGCGCGGCGACGTCGCGAGCGCGGTCGTGACCGCGGGTCATCTCGCGCACTACGCGTCGGACGCGACGATGCCACTCCACGCGACGGTCAATCACGACGGTGAACGCACCGGACAGTCCGGTCTGCACCGTCGCATCGAGGCGCGGCTCGTCGACGGGGATCTCGGCGAGTACACGCGCCGCACGTGGAAGGTCGACCGCCGCCGGCCGATCGCGCCCGCGGGCGCCGCGGGTGCGCTCTTCGCCGCCCTCGAGCAGGCCTACGACCGGTTGCCGGCGGTGCTCGCCGCCGACCGCAACGCGCGGCGCGACACCAAGGTCGGGTCGCGCCTCTACTATAGGCGCCTCCATGCCGATCTCGCGGACGTGCTCGCGGGACAGCTGGGGGCCGCGGTGGTGCTGACCGCCGCCCTCTGGGAAGGCGCCTGCGCGCCGCCGCCCCCCGCCGGTCGACGTCCGGATCGTCGGCCCTGACGCCCGTTGACGGTGCGCGCTCTCGTGTTTACCGGCGCGGGGGCGATGGGCGTCGCGCGGCACAATCACTCCGTCTTGGTGGTCGATGATGATCCGGGGGCTCTCGAGGGGCTCGTGTACTACCTCCAGAGTCGCGGCTTCGACGTGGTCGGCGCGCTCGGTGGAGAGGAGGCGGTCGATCGCCTGCGCGACGGGCTCTCTCCCTGTGTGGTCGTCACCGACGTCGTGATGCCGGCAATGGACGGATGGGATCTGGTCGGCGCCATCCGTGCCGACCCGCGATCGGCGGACCTCCCGGTGGTGATGGTGTCCGGCCACTCGGAGCACGTGTCGCGGGCGCTCCAAGCCGGCGTGCGCGCGTACCTTCCGAAGCCCGTCGACCCGGCCGAGATCGCGGCGGCCGCGACGCGGTATTGCCGGATGGCGCCGGACGGCCGCGCTCGTTGAGGCCGTCGCGGGTTTCCTGGCGTTGCCCCCCGGGGCCGAGCAGGCTAGTCTCCCGCGCTCCGCGGAATCGCCCACGGCCGGGTCCTTCACCCGCCGTCGGGCCGCATCGACACCCAACTACCGACGTCGCAGAAAGGAATCGCCCCACATGGCAAGTCTCGTCCCCGCCCACGGCGGGCTCGCTGAGCCGCTCGATCTCACCGTTCCCGCCGCAGAGGAGGCCGCGTTCAAGGCCGAGCTCGCGGCGCTCCCGAAGGTACCGGTCTCCGATGCCGACCTCTCGACCGTGTATCGCTTCGGCGACGGCGCGCTGAGCCCGCTCACCGGACCCATGGACGGGGCGACCTACGACCAGGTCCTCGACCAGGCGTTCATCGAGCACCAGGGCAAGCGCTACGCGTGGACGATCCCGCTCGCGTTCCCGGTGACCGCCGACCTCGCGAAGACGCTGAAGAAGGGCCAGGCGGTCGCACTCGTGAACGCCGCCGGCACGCCGGTCGCTCGCCTCGAGATCAGCGACGTGTTCGCGTGGGACAAGGCGAAGTACCTGAAGAGCGTCTACGGCACCGAGCGCACCGATCACCCGGGCGCCGACATGGTGCTGAAGGGCGACGCCGACAAGACCCACCTGATCGGCGGCACCATCCGCGTCCTCCCGCAGCCGAAGGACGCCGAGTTCGGCAAGTACGTGCTCTCGCCGCGCGAGGTCCGGGCGCTCTTCGCGACGAAGGGCTGGAAGCGCGTCGTCGCGTTCCAGACCCGCAACCCGCTCCACCGCGCGCACGAGTACGCGCTGGTCTACGGGCTCGAGGTGCTGATCCGTGAAGGGCACGATGCGGGCGCGGTCCTCAATCCATTGATCGGCGAGACCAAGGGCGACGACGTGAACGCGCGCGTCCGCATGAAGACCTACGAGGCGCTGATCGCCAACCGCTCGCTCGGCGAGGGCGACAGCGACCAGGCGCTCTGGGGCCCGCGGAAGGAGTCCGTTCCCGATCGCGTGCTGCTCCTCGGGCTCGACATCAAGATGTTCTACGGCGGGCCGAAGGAAGCCGTCATGCACGGCATCTACCGGCAGAACTTCGGCTTCACCGACATCATCATCGGCCGCAAGCACGCCGACGCGCCGTACTACGACGGCACCGCGATCTGGGGCGACTTCGACGCGCAGGAGATCTTCGACAAGCTCGGCGGCGATCTCCAGATCAAGCCGCTGAAGGTCGGGTTCGCCGCGTACTACGAGTCGGCCGGACGCGTCGACTTGATGGACCTCCACAAGGACGAGAAGCCCGTCTTCATCTCCGGCAAGGACGTCCGGAAGACGCTCGTCGAGGGCAAGGAAGTCGACCCGCGCATCATGCGGCCGTCGACGTCGCGCATCCTCGCCGAGGCGATGAAGGGTCTCGCCTAGCTGTCCCGAACGGCGGCGGCCGGCGGATCATTCGCCGGCCGCCTGTTCGAGCTCAGAGCCGGCGCGCGAGCCAGCGTCGCAGCGTCCGGCGGGGAAACTTCCACCAGTTCGCCTCGAGCTGAGCCGCGAGCTGATCGCGCTCCCAGCGCATGCTCGCGAGCTCGGCGCCGAGCGCGGCGTTCTGCTCTCGGAAGTAGTCGCGCTGAAGGTAGGCGTCGTCGTCGAAGAGGTGGCTCCAGCGCTCGACGTACGACCCGGCCGCCGCGAGCTCGGCGGCGAGGTCGTCCGGACCCGCGGCTGCCTGCTCGGCGATGACGGCGCGATACAGCGCGACGAGGTCGTCGAGCGCCGCGTCGAGGCCGGCGCTGGCTCGGATGCGGCGCGAGACCTCCGCGGCGTCCCGCGGATCGTAGCGCGCGATCTCCGCGAGGAGCGGCTCAGGCGCGAGCGGCGTCTGGAGCGTGCGGGTCCCGAAGTTCGCGAGGCGAAGCGCGTCGAGGTCCGCGGAGGTCACCATCGACCCGATGCCGCGAAAATCGCACAGGACGACGGCGGCACCGACGGCGAGGGCTTCGAGGGCGCTCCGGCCTTTCGCGAACACGAGATCGTAGTCGCCGAGGATCGCTTCCGGCGCGGTGACGGCCGTCCCGGCCCCCGATCCGATCACGTCGAGCGGCAGCCCCATGCGCGCGCAGGCCTCGCGCACCGCGACGAGATGGGTGTCCTCGCGCGCGTAGTTGCTGAAAAGGAGCGCCCGCGCCGGCCGCTCGGGCAGGGGTCCGCGCGGCGCGAAGCGGGCGAGGTCGACCGCGTTCGGCCGCAGCTGCACCTGCGCCGCGGGGATCGCGTGCTCGAACGTCAGCCGGTCGCGAACGGTCGCGTCGACGGGTACGTAGCGGCGGAGGCGCGGATGGCGCGGCGGCGCGTCGTGCCAGGCGCGCCAGTCGTGACAGAAGAAGACCGCCGGCACGCCCGGAAAGCGCAGCAACGCCGCCATCGTCTGCGGATGGTGGTGGCCGTGGATGACGTCCGGCGCCCGCGCGAGGCGGCCGAGGTCGTCGACGACGGGCACGGTGGTCTTGCGGATCTCGGTCGCGAGCTCGCCGAGGGTCGGACTGTATACGACCGGCGTGTGACCGCGTGCCTGGAGCGCGCGGGCGAAGTCGCGGATCGCGACTTCCGTGCCGGTGCGCGACGCGAGCGTGATGTTCGTGAGCAGGACGGTGAGCCCGCTCATCGCGGTGCCCGCGGTCCGTTCACCGCGCGTGCGCGGCGAGGGCCTCCGCCAGCGGCATCATGTGCTCGCGATGGCGGAGCACGCGTGCGTACGCGCCGGCGGCGACCTGATACTCGCCGAACTGCTCGTAGAACGGCACGACGCCGTCCGCGGGCGCCCAGGGCGCGTCGTCGTCGAGCCGGCGGAGACATTCGTGCTCGAACGCCGCGTCGCCCCAGGTGCGACGCGCGTGGTCGACCTCACCGACGAGGTCGGGATACCCCTCGGCGATCGTCAGCTTGCGCGCGACGTCGGCGGGCGCGAGCGCGAGGCGCGCGACGTCGCCGGGACCGATCGGCTCGTCGGGCCGGCCGACCAGTGTGTAGTCCCAGCGCGTGATCGCGCGACCGGTGCGCGCGACGGCGCAATCGATCACGAGCCGGCACGCGTCATGACCAGGGTTGTAGCCCTCGGCGGCGTCCCCGACGACGTGCTGCACGTCGCGCGCGACGAGCCGTGCCGCGAGCTCGTCGGCGAGCCTCAGAAACGGCGCATGGTCGCGATCGAGGATCGCGGTGTAGAGGGCGCGATCC
>DAIQBH010000289.1:0-6571 GCA_036781285.1 Thermodesulfobacteriota bacterium
CAGCCGGATGGACGAGGTGATCTTCGAGGAGTTCAAGGGCACCGGCAACATGGAGGTCCACCTCGACCGGCGGCTCATGGACAAGCGCATCTTCCCCGCGCTCGATATCAATAGATCGGGCACCCGGAAGGAAGAGCTCCTGCTCTCGCGGGAGGTGCTCAACCGGGTCTGGATCCTCCGCAAGTTGCTATCCCAGCTGAATACGGTCGAGGCGATGGAGTTCCTGATCGACAAGATCAAGGGCACCAAGGACAACCACGAGTTCATGGAGTCGATGAACTCCTAAGGCCCCGCCGTTCCCTCCCGTATTTGCGCCAGGCGATTCCTTCTTGCTATAGGAACCCGTTCGTGTCCGGTCGGTCCTGGTCGGTTCCCCGGCAGGTCTGGTAAGCAATCTCGATGATTCGTCGCGTGAAGGAGTTCGCATGAGAGTGCTCGTATGAGTGAAGTGACGATGAAGCAGCTCCTGGAGGCCGGGGTGCACTTCGGCCACCAGACGAGTCGCTGGAATCCCAAGATGAAGCCGTACATCTTCGGGGCACGCAACGGCATCTACATCATCGATCTTCAGCAGACCGTCCGCATGTTTCGCGACGCCTACGGGTATGTGCGCGAGCTGGTCGCGGATGGCGGGACCATCCTGTTCGTGGGCACGAAGAAGCAGGCCCAGGACGCGATTCGTGAGGAAGCCGAACGCTGTGGGATGTACCACGTCACCAACCGCTGGCTCGGCGGCATGTTGACGAACTTCCAGACGATCAAGCAATCGATCGATCGGCTCCGTAAGCACGAAGAGACGCTCGAGAGCGAGGCCATGGCCGAAGCGCTCACGAAAAAAGAGCTCATCATGATCTCGCGCGAGCGCGACAAGCTCATGGCGTCGCTCGGCGGCATCAAGAACATGCGGAAGCTGCCCGACGCGCTCTTCATCGTGGATCCGAAAAAGGAAGAGATCGCCGTCAAGGAAGCCAACAAGCTCGGCATTCCCGTCGTGGCCGCGGTCGACACGAACTGCGATCCGGACGTCATCGACTACAAGATCCCGGGCAACGACGACGCCATCCGCGCGATCCGACTGTTCTGCACCGCGATCGCGGACGCGGTCCTCGAAGGCCGTGCCTTGGCCGAGGAGCGCCAGCGCGGCCAGGGCGGCGACGAGGAAGAGATCGAGACCCCGAGCCTGGAGCAGGACTCGGGTGGCATCGAAGAATCGGCTGGGGGCGAGATCGGATGAGTGAGGTCAGTGCGCAGCAGGTCAAGGACCTGCGCGAGAAGACGGGCGCCGGATTCATGGACTGTAAGGCGGCGCTCCGGGAAAGCGCCGGCGATTTCGAGGGGGCGGTCCGTTACCTGCGCGAGCGCGGCCTCGCCGCGGCCGCCAAGAAGGCGGGACGCGCGACGGCCGAAGGCGTCATCGGGTCGTACATCCACGCGGGCGGCAAGATCGGCGTGCTCGTCGAGGTGAATTGCGAAACCGACTTCGTCGCGCGCACCGACGACTTCCAGCAGTTCGTGCGAAGTCTCGCCATGCAGGTCGCCGCGGCGCGACCCCTCTACGTCAGCCGTGACGAGATTCCCGCCGAGGAGCTCGAGCGTGAGCGCGCCATCTACACGGCGCAGGCTGCGCAGTCGGGAAAGCCCCCGCAGGTGGTCGCCAAGATGGTCGAGGGCAAGGTCGACAAGTACGCCGCCGAGATCTGTCTGCTCGATCAGGACTACGTGAAGGAGCCTGGAAAGGCCGTTCGTCAGGTCGTTGCCGATGCCATTGCCAAGCTCGGCGAGAACATTTCCGTCCGCCGGTTCATGCGCTTCCAGCTCGGAGAAGGCATTGAGCAGCCCAAAGGCGATGACGGGGCCGCCCAGCCGTAGCTCTGACGGTGGTCCAGCGGATCCCGGGGCGCCGCCCTCGGGGTCCGGTATTCCCAATTCCGCGCTCCGCTATCGGCGTGTCCTGCTGAAGATCAGCGGCGAAGCGCTGGCCGGGAGCGCCGGTTTCGGCATCAGCGCCGACGCGGTCGGCACCTTCGCGCGCGAGATCCAAGAGGTGCACGAGCTGGGCTGCGAGCTCGCGCTCGTCGTCGGCGGCGGCAACATTTTCCGTGGCCTCGCCGGCAGCGCCTTCGGGGTCGACCGTGCGACCGGCGACTACATGGGCATGCTCGCGACGGTGATCAACAGCCTTGCGTTGCAAAACGCGCTCGAGAAGCTGGGTGTCACCACGCGCGTGCAGTCGGCCATCGCCATCCAGGAAGTCGCCGAGCCGTACATCCGCCGGCGCGCGACGCGGCACCTCGAGAAGGGCCGGGTCGTCATCTTCGGCGCGGGCACGGGGAATCCCTACTTCTCGACGGATACGGCGGCGAGTCTCCGCGCCATGGAGATCGGCGCCGAGGTGATTCTCAAGGCGACCAAGGTCGATGGGGTGTATGACGCCGACCCCGCGAAGTTTCCGAACGCCGTGCGATATCAGGAGCTCACGTACATCGAAGTGCTGAACCGCGAGCTGAAGGTGATGGATTCCACCGCGATTTCGTTGTGCATGGACAACGCGCTGCCGGTGATCGTCTTCAACCTGCTCGAGCCCGGCAACATCCGGAAGGCCGTGCTCGGTGATCGGATCGGCACCATCGTGCATGCGGGTGCCCGCCCGGGCGGCGTCGCTGCCGGGGTTGGGAAGGGGGAGTGACATGGGTTCCATCATCGACGACTGCAAGCAGGAAATGGAGCAGACGATCGGGGCGTTCAAGCGCGATCTCGCGCGGCTCCGGACCGCGCGTGCCACGACTGCGCTCCTCGACGGCATCATCGTCGACTACTATGGCGCCAAGACGCCGCTGAATCAGTTGTCCTCGCTCTCCGCGCCCGAGCCGAGGCTGCTGGTCGTCCAGCCTTTCGATCGGAGCGCGATCGGCGAGATCGAGCGCGCGCTCCTCCAGTCCGATCTCGGGCTCACGCCGCAGAACGACGGGAAGATCATTCGGATTCCCATTCCGGATCTCACCGAGGAGCGTCGCCGCGATCTCGTGAAGCACGTGAAGAAGGTCGCGGAAGAGTTTCGCGTCTCGATCCGCGCCCACCGACACGACGCGCTCGAGATGATGAAGGAGCTGCACAAGGAAAAAGAGCTCACCGACGACGACCTGAAGCGCGACAAGGAGCGCGTCGAACACCTCACGAAGGAGTACGTGGACAAGGTCGACAAGATCCTGAAGACCAAAGAAGACGAGATCATGGCTGTCTGATGGCGGAGATCGACAAGCAGCGCCTTCCCCGCCACGTCGCGATCATCATGGACGGCAACGGCCGCTGGGCCACCAAGCGCGGCCTGACGCGCGTCACCGGCCATCGCCGCGGGCGGGACTCGGTCAACGACGTCGTCGAGGCGGCCCGGCGGCTCGGCATCGAGTACCTGAGCCTCTACGCGTTCTCGACGGAGAACTGGCAGCGGCCGCAGAACGAGGTCGCGGCTCTCATGCGGTTCCTCCGGCACTTCCTCGCCGCCGAGCTCAAAAAGATGATGAAGAACGGCATCCGCCTGCTCGCGATCGGCAATCTGCGGAAGCTGCCGCGCGAAGTACAGACGGCGCTCAAGCAGACCATCGAGGACACGCGGCACAACACCGGCATGACCGTCATCCTCGCTGTCAGCTACGGCTCGCGCGAGGAAATCACGGATGCCGTCCGCGCCATCGCGCGGCGTGTCCGTCGAGAAGAGATCGATCCGGAGGACGTGGATCAGGATCTCGTCGCCTCGCACCTCGGGACCGCGGGCGTCCCCGATCCCGATCTCCTCATCCGTACGAGCGGGGAGATGCGCATCAGCAATTTTCTCCTCTGGCAGATCGCGTACACCGAGATTTACGTGACCGATACGTTGTGGCCGGACTTCCGGGAGCGCGAGTTCCTCGACGCGATCGCGCACTTCCAGCGCCGCGAACGGCGGTTCGGTCGCACCGGTGAACAGGCGGAGCGTGAACGGCTGCGTGCCGCGCACTAGGATTTGCGGCTCCCGGTCGAAGGTCTCCGTGCTCCGGGTCGGTAGGGGAATGCGTGCTCCGTACTAGGCTCGCCACCGCGGCGATCGCGATCCCGCTGTTGATCTGGATCATCGCCTGGAACCCCGGCGCGTCGTTCGTGTGGCTCGTCGGGATCGCGACGCTGGTCGGCGTCGGCGAGTACTGCACGATGGCGTTCCCGAACGACCCGTGGGATCGGAGCTTCGGCTTCGCGTCTGGCCTCCTGGTGTTGAGCGCCATGTTGATTCCGACGCAGGAACGATTCGCCATGGCGCTCGCCGCCGTTGTCGTGGCGGGGCTCGTGCTCGCGCTCGCGCGGAAGGACGACCTCCGCCATGGTGTCGACGCTCTCGGCCTCACGCTGCTCGGTACGCTCTACACGGCGTTTCTCCTGCCGCACTACGTGTGGATGCACGCGCTTCCGGACCCGGTGGCGGCCGCCGCGGAGCCGGGCGGCTGGCGCTGGGTGATCTTCTGCATCGTCATCGCGATGGCGGGCGACGTCGGCGGCTACTTCGGTGGGCGCTGGTTCGGTCGCCACAAGCTCATGCCAACTGTCAGTCCTGGCAAGACGATCGAGGGCAGCACGGCGGCCATGATCTCCAACGTTCTCGGTGGCCTGGGGTCGAAGCTCGTGTTCTTCCCCACGCTCGGATGGGTCGAAGCGGTCGGGCTCGGCCTTGCCGTCGGATGCCTCGCGCAGGTCGGGGACCTCTGCGAATCGATGCTGAAGCGCGCGTTCGGCGCGAAGGACTCGGGATGGATCATTCCCGGCCACGGCGGCGTGCTCGACCGCATTGATAGTCTCGTCTTCCCGGCGCCGCTCGTTTACTATTACGCGCGGTTCTTCTTCGGACACTGACCGCGCGTAAAGGACGGTTCTCATGGGTGGCAACATACTGATCGCGATCCTGATCTTGGGCTTGCTGATCTTCGTGCACGAGCTCGGGCACTTCGCGGTCGCCAAGTGGTCGGGCGTGACCGTCCTGCGTTTCTCGCTCGGCTTCGGCCCGCGACTGCTCGCGTGGCGTCGCGGCGTCACCGAATACGCCATCAGCGCCATCCCGCTCGGTGGGTACGTGAAGATGCTCGGCGACGACCCGGAGGACGACGTCCCCGCCGGCGACGCCGCGCATGCGTTCTCGCAGCAGCCGCTCTCCAAACGCTTCGCCATCGTGCTCGCCGGTCCGATGATGAACCTCGTGACGGCGTGCGTCGCGTTCAGTGTGGTGTTCGCGTTGTACGGCGCCGGGACGCCGACCGACGCCGCCAAGATCGGCGGCGTGATGGAAAACATGGCGGCCGCGAAAGCCGGGCTCCGACGGGGGGACACCGTGCTCGCCGTCGACGGCAAGCCGATCGCGACCTGGGACGAGCTGTCGCAGGCCGTGCGCGCGAGCGGCGGCAAGAGCCTCGACATGGAGGTGCGGCGCGAGAACGGTACCGTCGAGCACGTCGCCACCGTCCCGGAGGAGCGTGCGGAGAAGAGCGTGTTCGGCGAGGAGATCGGCAAGGCGTATCTGATCGGCATCGAGCGCTTCGTCGAGATCGCGCCCGTCTCGCTCGTGAACGCGATCGGCCTCGGCGTTTACGAGACGTACTTCTGGGTCAAGATGACGCTGCTGAGCGTCGTGAAGATCTTTCAGGGCTCCGTTTCGGCGCGGGATCTCGGTGGTCCGATCCTGATCGTGCAGGCTGCCGGCCAGCAGGCGGAACGCGGGCTCGACTATCTGATCCGGTTTCTCGGCCTCATCAGCGTCAATCTCGGGGTGTTGAACCTCCTGCCGATTCCGGTGCTCGATGGCGGGCATCTGGTGTTCTTCGCCTTCGAAGCCGTCCGCGGGCGTCCTCTGGCGCTGCGGCAACGCGAGATGGCGCAGCAAGTCGGGTTGTTCCTGTTGCTCGCGCTGATGGTGTTCGTCTTCTACAACGACATCTCGCGCATCGTGGCGGGGTGAGCTCGCGACGCGGCTCGATCGCGTGATGCGTGTCCTCGCGATCGATACGGCGACCTGGCGGTGCAGTGTCGCCTTCGTGCGCGACGGCGCGGTACTGGCCGAGCGCGCGGAGCGAACGACGTCGAACCACGCCGGAACCCTGCCGCGTCTCGTCGACGAGACGTTGCGCCTCGCGGATGCGAAGCTCGAGCGTGGCGACGTGCTCGCCGTGACGATAGGGCCCGGGTCCTTCACCGGGCTTCGGATCGCGCTCGGATTCGCCAAGGGCATCGCGTACGCCGGAGGCCATCGCCTGGTGGGGGTGCCGACGCTCGATGCGCTGGCGCTCGTCGCGCCGCCGGTGGAGGGAAAGCTGTGCGCAGTCCTCGACGCTCGAAAGCGCGAGGTGTACGCCGGCGTCTACGAACGGTCGAGCGAGGGGCTGGTCCGACTCGGGATGCCGGTCGCGATCGCCGCGGAGGCGCTCGCGGAGCAGATCGGCGGGCCGTGCGCATTCGTCGGCGACGCCGTCGAGTCGTATGGCGACGTCTTCCAGCGCGTGCTCGGTGCGGCCGCCGTGCTCCTCCCGTCCGAGCGCCATCCGCCGAGCGCCGTCGC
>DAIQBH010000290.1:0-6560 GCA_036781285.1 Thermodesulfobacteriota bacterium
TGTCGTCCCTGAGCCCGGCCGCGTTGGAAGTCGTCAGGCGCGGCGAGGGTCCGCCGGTGTTGCTCATCCACGGCACCGGCGCCACGTCGGACTTCTGGGGCGCGGCGGCCGAACGATTGGCCGGGCGGTGCCAGGTGGTGACGTACGACCGGCGCGGCACGGCACGGTCGGCGAGCCTCGGAACGGGACATCACGACGTCCATGCCGAGGATGCGGCAACGATCATTCGCGGCCTCGGAGTGGGAGAGGTCACGGTCGTCGGCTGGAGCATGGGGGGCATCGTCGCCCTCTGTCTGGCGCATCGGTATCCGGAGCTGGTGCGCGGACTGGTGCTCCAGGAGCCGCCGCTCTATGCCCGCAACGACTTCGGAGCGGACATTCTCCGGGGCATCGTGCCCGTCATCGCGCTGTCGAAGGTCGGCATGAAGGTACGCGCCGCGGAACGCTTCAACCGCTGGACCTACGGGTCCGGTGGCACGGGGTACGACGCATGGCCCGAGGCGTGGAGGGCGGCGACGCGAGAGAATGCGAGCACGATCTGCGCCGAGATCGACATCGGAACGGGAGAGCGCGTGCTTGCACCCGCAGACGTGCGCGCGATCGGGCACCCGGTCCTGGGGCTGCTCGGAGCGCGATCGCTTCCGTATTACCGGAGGTCGATGGAACGCATCCGGCAGCTGCTTCCGCAACTGCGGGTGCAGACGCTTCCGGGCGCGAACCACGCGATGCACGTCGATGCGACCGCGGCGTGGGTGGACGCCGTAGCGCGCGAGAGTCGCGCCGCTCCGCGCTAGGATCATGCGACGCCCCCGAGGAACGCGGGGGTCTCCCCGCGTTCCTCGGCTTGCGGCGTCACTGAAGCTTCAGGTGAGCGCGATCAACCGCCCCGGCGCTCGGTCGCCGGCGGAGGCGGCGGAGGCGGCGGGGGAGGCGGCGGCGGGGGCGGCGGAGGCGGCGGCGCCGCTACGACCTCGGGCTCGCCCCACACTTTCGTGAAAGCAATGCCGACGGTGCCCCATTGGCGGTCGCAGTCGGTGTTGTCGCTCGCGACCATGCGGGCATAGTCGTAGCGCCCGAAGAGACCGAGGCTCGTTCCCTCCGCGATGAGGAAGTCGATGCCGCCGCCGGTGTTGAAGCCGGCGCCGTCGTCCGAGAGTGGCCCCATCATGTCGCGGTAATACCCGCCCGCGATGCCGATGTAGATCTGGGCTGCTTCCCCGGCTCCGATCGTGAGCTTCGGTCCGCCCGTGAGACTGAAGATGCCGATGGCGTCGTCATCGTCGTCGTCGCAGCAGCTCCGGTCGGTCGGAAAGAACGTGAATTGCGGCGTCCCGAGCAGCGATAGCGCCACCGAGTCGGACATGTCCCAGCGGTATCCACCGCTGAACCCGAACGTTCCGCCCACGTCGCCGTGTACGGAACGCTGGAATTTGTCGATTGCGATTGCGGCACCGGCGTTGAAACCGACCTCGGGACCATCCGCGCGAGCCGTGCTCGGCGCCCAACCGATGCCCACGACCGCGGCGCACGCTGCGATCGCAAGAGCTCCAGTGATTGTCCGGAACATAGTACCCTCCTCCATCACACTCGTAGATTGGGGGTCGCCGAGCGTCCCGCCGGCGGCGGGGTTCCCTCGGCCAGCAACACTCTCGCATCTAGCTAATATCTGAGGTGCTAGGCAATTGTCGCGACGAAAAAAGTTACCCGATCGTCACGAGGTCCAGTTCGGCGTTCTTCGCACGTAAACGTGCGACGAGAATGCGAATCACGCCTTCGTAGAAGCGGCGGGCGACGTCGCGATGGCCGTCGAGGAACGCGTCGAGGTCGGCCTTGTCGAGCCACGCGAGGCGTGTCGGCTCGGCGGCATAGACGGCAGCGGACACCGGCTGCGCGTCGAAGAGGGAATACTCCCCGAACACCTCTCCGGAGCCGAGCGTCGCCAGCTTCACCTCGCTGACGCGCCGAGCGTCCTTCGGCAGCCGCACGCTGACGGCGCCTTTCAACACGACGAACAGTCGCACGTTGGACTGGCCTTCCTCCAGAATGTGGACGCCGGTGGCCAGATCCGCGACCCGGAACTTCCCGATGAGGTGATCCCGTAGGTCCTCGCCGAGGTCGCGCAGGATGCGGTGGTTCGCGAGCCGCATCCGGTCTTCGTCCCGGAGTGAGTCCGTATTGGTGGGCATCGGTTTCCCCATAGGTGACCGGTTCCGGGGCGGCAAGACGCGCTCCGGTGCACACGCGGCCCTCATTCGTCGTCGCGCCGTTCATGTCGCCAGCGGTGCCACGCGCTCGCCTGGGTCGGTTCGAATGCGCGTACGGGAACCTCGGCGATGAAGTTCACGTAGCGGCGCGGAACGTCGGTGACGTCACGGGGGCTCACGCCGTGAACGGATCGCGGCGAGTTGACGAATGCGACGTACGTGTTCGCCGCGTACGGAATCGTCCGCACGTGCTCCACGTCCGAGGACAGCACGCGGTGCTTCACGAACCGCGGGTCGCGGCGCCATCGGTAGAGGTCGAGGTCGCCTCCCGCAGTCGGGTCGTCGGGTGGGCGCATGTAGAAGAGGGCGGAGAAGATCTTGTCGTACTTGTCGACGTGCGGGGTCTTCACGGAGCTTCGCCTCGTCACCGGCGTGTTCATGACGAATTGGCAGTCGAGGCGCACGTCGGCCTCCATGGCGACCCCGCGTCGTGCCACGCGCCACTCCTCGAACGGACGGCCGATGGTCGCCTCCAGCGTCGGGAACGCCGCGCGTAACGACGCGCCGAAGACGCGGACGACGTCCTGCCAGTAGTCGTGCGACGTGTGGAGCTCGAAGAAGCGTCGCCACGCAGCCGAGAGATCGGGCCGTTCGAGCGCGTGGGTCGCGCTCAGGCGCACGGCCTCGTTGGAGCCGGGAGCCGGGGTGCCCGCGGCGATCACCGCGAGCGGCGGAAACTGCTCGTCGAGAGTCCGGTAGTCGGCCGCGGGCAGCGCGCCGGCCAGGAGCAAATGCGCGAAGGGCTCGGTCGTGACGTCGGCCGAGCGCGCGGACGCGAGAAGGCTCGGGATCGGCCGCATCTCAGTTCCGCGATGCGCAACGCCGCTGCGGCGGGCGTCGCGCTGGCCGACGGTATGGGACGTCGCGGTGCTCCGATGCCGGGCAGCTCGGCGTCACGTCGATCGGGTGTCCCAGTTGCAACAACAACAGGACGCGGTGCCCGCGGGAGCCGTGTCGGCATGCGGGAAACGAGACGCTCATCGGGAGCGGCTTCATCGCGCCGACCGAGCGGGAGAAACGCGACGCGCGGAGCATCGCGCGGGAGAGGAGCAACCGACGGGCAGGAACGCCGCCGGCACGGAACCCGAGTGCCGCATGGAACATCCTTCGAGGCGCGAAGCCTCGTCACCAGCGTGAGCGGACGCGGCGCGCGACGGCGCGCCGGAGGAGAGGACCCGCTACGTCGGAATCAGATGCGAAGGATGCTGAAGGAGGCCGGCACGGGGGGGCCGGCGCGCGCGCTCTCCGCGGAGGGAGCCGGTGCCGTCACGTGCGCGGGATCGAGCGTGCGGGCCACGAGGATCACAGACCCACACGTCTGCGCCGACTTGCCCGAATCGCCCCTGGAGCACTCGTCGAGGGTCGCGACCGTGACGACGTACTCGTCGTGCAGCCCGTCGCCGTCGTTCATCGCCGGATCGCCGTCCCGCGGGACGCGATCGGCGGGCGCGCGCCGATCCAGCACGATCGCGAACCGTGCGTCGTCGATGTGGAGCGAGACCTCGTAGGCGCCGAGGGGCGCGATCCACAAGGCCACGGCCCACGCGACGCTGCTACCGAGGAGCGACGCGACGACGACGACCGCGAGAAGGCGCTGCGACCGATGCACTGCGGCGGCAGTACCGCTGCGGGCCCCGGCGGTCAAGGCCGGCGGTTCATTGGCGGCGGCGCAACCGTACGAGCAACCGGAGGAGCGGCGTGACGATCCCGGGCCGCGCTGCCGGACGGTCCTCGGGCCCGCCGAAGGCATCTTCGCGGCCCCGGCCCTCGCCGGACGGGCGCTCGCATCCCGCGGCCGGCGCCCGTGCCCCCGGGCAATCGGCGCGAACGGCGGGGCGTTCCAACGGCGGTCGCAGTCCCATGCGGTCTACTCACGAGGCAGGTGTGACTTTCGAACGCACAGTGTTCCATCGGCCGAGTCGCCCGGGATCCATCGTCCGTCATCCACGGAACGCCGAGCGAGGCCCGCCTTCCGCATCGGGCGCCCAGTTCGCTATAGGGCACACCGACTGCCGCGCGGGGCGCGGCTCGAAGGAGAGTGACCGATGGACATCGGGGTGCTGTCGATCTTCCAGAACTATCGCGACGAACACGAGGACGGTGCCGTCATGCGCGGCGAATTCGCGATCGCGCTGCTCGCCGAAGAGCTCGGGTACGACAGCTACTGGGCGACCGAGCATCACTTCTTCGGTTACTCGATGTGCCCGGACAACGTGCAGTGGCTGAGCCAGGTGGCGGGCGCGACCACGCGCCTCAAGCTCGGGACCGCGGCGGTCATCATGCCGTGGAACGACCCCTACCGGATCGCCGCGAAGATGGCGCTCTTCGACCAGCAATCCGGCGGGCGCGCGCTCCTCGGCTTCGGGCGCGGGCTGTCGCGCCGCGAGTACGCGAGCTTCGGCATCCCGATGGACGAGGCGCGGGCGCGGTTCGACGAAGGGACCGCGCTCGTGCTGCGCGCGCTCGACACGGGCGTCATCGAGGCCGACGGGCCCGTCTTCCGACAGCCGCGCGCGAGGCTGCGCCCGTGTCCGACGCGGACCTTCAACGACCGGGTGTTTTCGATCGGCGTCTCGCCGGAGTCCGCGGTGCAGGCGGCGGTGATCGGCGCGCGCCTCATGGTGTTGGCGCAGCAGCCCTGGGAGGTCTTCCGCGACACCGCGCTCCGGCCGTACCAGGAGAAGTGGCGAAGCCTCCACGGGAGCGAGGCGCCGCCCCCCGTCTGCGGCCAGCTCGTCTACTGCGACGCCGACCCGGCCCGCGCGCACGCGAAGGGGGCCGAGTACGTCAAGAACTACTTCGCGAGCGTCGTCGAGCACTACGAGATCACCGGCAAGCACTTCAAAGGCACACGGGGCTACGAGTTCTACGGCAACGCCTCCGAGATGATCAGCGCCATCGGGCTCGACGCGATGGCGGAGATGTACGCGGGCGTGAACACGTACGGCACGCCCGCGGAGATCGTCGCGAAGATCCAGCAGCAGCGCGACGTCCTGGGATCGGACATCGACGTGCTCGCCATCGTGAAATACGGCGGCATGAGCGACGTCGAAGCCGCGGCGTCGATGCGGCTCTTCGCGCGCGAGGTGATGCCGGCGCTCCGCGCGATCGGCGGCGCGCCGCGGTCCGCGGCTGCCGCCGGATGAGGGAGTGACGCGCCGCCGGAGGGGGACCCTACGTCACGGGCAGTTCGCGCACGTGACGATGGAAGGCACGCAGAGCTCGTTCTCCTTGATGGAGTCGAGCTGGAGCGGCCCGAGCTGATTGTTGGTGTGGAGCCCGAGCACCTTCGCGTGCTTCGGCGGCGCCGGCACGATCGTGGTGCCCTTGTCTCCCGGCGTCGCGGGGCCGCAGCCGCTTTGCGCGATGGCCTTCGTGGCCCGCTTCGCCTGGTAGCAGAGCAGGGTGTCGAACGGCGGCGGCGTCGCGTCGCGCGTCGCGGGCGTGAAGAACGCCGGCGGAGCGCCGTTCTTGTCGAGCGGCGTGCCCTGCTTGTCGACCGGGACGCAGAGCTTCTTCACCTTCTTCAGGTCGAGGCGCCAGTTGGTCATGAATTGGTCGGTGACGACGACCTGCGTGCCCTTGGCGAGCTTCGGCGACGTCGCCGTGAGCTTCGCCGAGTAGCACGCGAAGTGATCGAGCGCGGGGCTCATCGGCGCCGCCACGGGTGACGCCAGATCCTTGGCGGTCGGCACCATGAGGGACACCGGCTTGAAGCCCGTGAGGACGACGGTGCCGCATTGGTTCTGGACGGTCACCGCGTAGCTCGCCGGGACGAAGCTGCCGCTCGCGATGGTCTTCGTCTGGTACTCCTCGAGGTGGAGCACCGGGTCGAAGACGCCCTCGCCGTTCTTGTCCGCGGGGAGTCCGAGGGTGGTCGGCTTGCTGATCGCGACCCCGCGCTGGTCGTGGGCGTCGAGCGTGCCGGTCGCGAAGTCCGCGGTCAGGTCGACCGTGCCGAGCGCCGAGCCGATGGCGGCGAATTTCGGGGTGCCGGAGGCGACCTTCACCTTGTACGTGAGGTAATGGTCGAGCGTGCAGAGCTGGGTGCCGCCGCAGACGCCGGCGGTGCACACGTCGCCGCCGGTGCAGAGGTCGCCGTCGTCGCACGCATTGCCGGTCGACGGCGTGCCCGCGCACGTGCCGCCGCCGCAGATGTCGCCGGTCGTGCAGACGACGCCGTCGTCGCAGCTCGCGCCGTCGTCCGGCGCGCAGACCGACGGCGCGCCGGCGCAGGCCCAGCACGGCTCGACCTGGCACAGCACCGAGCACCCGTCGCCGCTCGTGAGGTTGTCG
>DAIQBH010000291.1:0-6515 GCA_036781285.1 Thermodesulfobacteriota bacterium
ATCGGGCCGCTCGTGCCGTGGCTCGTCGCCGGGCTCGTGTTCACGTTGCTCGAGGCGATCGGGCAGTCGGCCAACAAGTTCCTCGTGCGCCGCCTCCACGACGACCTCCACGTCCGCACGACCGTCGACGTGGTCGCGCACGCGGCGCGCCTCGATCTGGCGTTCTTCGAGAGCCGGCGCGGGCGGAAGCTCCTGGCCCGGGCCGGCGCGGAGCCCGCCGTGCGGCTGTCGTCGCTCCTCGCCGAGAGCGAGGCC
The DNA here is from genome assembly GCA_036781285.1 of Thermodesulfobacteriota bacterium. GTDB lineage: Bacteria > Desulfobacterota > Binatia > UTPRO1 > UTPRO1 > UTPRO1. The sequence continues at coordinate 256 of DAIQBH010000291.1, forward strand.
GCGCTCACGGAGAGCATCCGGGCCGTGTCACTGCTCGCCGTGCTCGCGTGGATCGAGCCGCTCGTCCCGTTCGTCATCGGACCCATCGCCCTGCCGTTCCTCTTCTTCCAGCGCCGGATCGTCACCTGGCGCTTCGCGGAGGAGCAGGGACGAACGATGCGCCGGCAGTGGGCGCGCTACTACGTCGGCCTGCTGACCGGCGTCGCGTCGGTGCCGGAGATGAAGCTGCTCGGGGTCGCGCCGCGCTTCATCGCGCGCTGTCGGGACCTCATGCTCCAGTTCCGCGACGCCGACCGCCGCTTCCACTGGCAGAACCTCGTCGGCAGCACCGCCGCCGCGACGGTCGTGATCGGCGCGCTCTACGTGCTCGTGGTGCGGGTCGCGCTCCGCGTCCTCGACGGCAGCGTCGGCATCGGCGATCTCGCCGTGTTCGGCACCGCGACCGCGCGCATGCGGACGGTGCTCGACGCCGCCATCCGGGCAACGACCGTCGCGTACGAGCACGCGCTCCACGTGACGAGCCTCCGCGCGTTCCTCACCGAGCCGGCGGCGCCCGAGCCGACGGAGACGATCGCGCTCCCGCCGGCGCGCGGCGAGGTCGAGTTGCGGGACGTCACGTTCACCTATCCCGGGGCCACGAGTCGCGCGGTCGAGCGGGTGTCCGTCCGCGTCGAGCCCGGCGAGACGCTCGCGATCGTCGGCGAGAACGGCGCCGGCAAGTCGACGCTCGTGAAGCTCCTGGCGGGACTCTACGAGCCCCAGGAAGGCGCCGTCCTCCTCGACGGCGTCGACCTCCGTCAGATGCCCGCCGCCGAGCGCCGCCGGCGGAGCTCCTTCGTGCTCCAGGCCTTCGGACGTTACGAGGCGACCGTCGGCGAGAACATCGCGTACGGTGCCGGCGACGACCCGCACGTCGATCACTCGCGAATCGTCGCGGCCGCGGAGGCCGCCGGCATCCATCCGGTGATCGCCAAGCTGCCGAGCGGCTACGAGACCCAGGTCGGCCGCCAGTTCGGCGAGCACGACCTCTCGGGCGGCCAGTGGCAGCTCGTCGCGATCGCCCGCGCGTTCGCGCGGCACGCCGCGCTCGTCGTGCTCGACGAGCCCACCGCGAGCCTCGACGCCCGCGCCGAGCACGAGCTCTTCCGCCGCTTCAAGGAGCTCGCCCGCGGTCGCACGACGATCCTCATCTCGCACCGGTTCTCGACCGTCAGTATGGCCGACCGCATCGTCGTGATGGAGGGTGGACGCGTCGCCGAGATCGGCACGCACGACGACCTCGTCGCGCGCGGCGGCGTCTACGCCGCGCTCTACGCCTTCCACGAACGCCGCTTGCCGGGCGCCGCGCACGCCCGGGCGGCGAGCTGAGCGCGCGTGCGCACGCTCTCGTACGGCGCGCTCGCGATCGGGGTCGCGCCGGGAAGCGACGGCCACCTCGCCTGGCTCGAGGAGTTCCTGTGTCCGCCGTTCGCCGCCGCTTCCGACGCCGCGCCGGACGTCACCGTGGCGCTCGTCGTCGACGCGGCCCGGCATCGCGCCGAGGCCGAGCGCTGGTCGGCGCGCGATGCCATCGACGGCTTCGCACGCGAAGCCATCGACTGCTTCGCGCTCGACAGCACCGTGCTCGCCCTGCCCGTCCGCGACGATGCCGACGGTACGTTCGTCCTCCACGACGAGCAGTTCGGGACGTTCTATCGCGTGGATCGCGCCGCGCGGCTGGTCGAGGTGCTCGCGGGGCGCGATCGTCCCGCGCTCCGTACCCCGCTCATGCGGATCGTCCGTGAGATCGCGATGAATCACGCGCGCCGGCGCGGCGAGCTGTTCGTGCACGCCGCGAGCATCGCGCGCGACGGACGCGCCGCGCTCATCTGCGGCGTGAAGAACGCCGGCAAGACGACGGTGCTCGTCCACGCGATGACCACGCTCGGCGCCGGCTATCTCGGCAACGACCGCGCGGTCGTCACGTTCGACGACGCGGTACCGCGCGTCCGCGGCATGCCGTCGATCGTGACCGTGCGGCCGCCGACGCTCGCCCTGCTCCCGGAGCTCCGGGTTCGGCTCGAGGCGAGCGGGTATCACTCGCGAGCGACCCTCGCCGAGGTCGCCGCCGGGACCGCGGCGCCCGCCGCGCTGTTCTCGGACGGGCGGACCGGCCTCACGCCGCTCCAGTTGGCGCGCCTCGCGGGCACGGAGCGCGTTGCCGAAGCGACTGCGCACGCGATCGCGTTTCCGCGCGTGACGCAGCGGCCCGGGCCGCTGCGGGTCCGGCCGCTCGACAGGGTCGTCGCGGCGGAACGTCTCGCGGGCAGCGCCTGGGACGGCAGCAACTTGAATCATCTCGCGGCCGCGCTCGACTTCGAGAACGGATCGCCCCTTACCGGGCCGTCCTGGCACGAACGCTGCGCGCGCCTCGTCGCGCGGGTGCGCGCCTACGAGATCGAGCTCGGCACGGACGCGTACGCCGACGCGGCGGCGAGCCGCGCCGAGCTCGAGCGACTCTTCGCATGAGCGCCGGCGCGCGCGCCTGGGAGCGTCTCCGCCGGGAAACCCGCGACTTCCGCGACCGGCGCATCACGGCGATGATGCGCGTCCGGAACGAGGTCGAGTTCCTGGAGCCCGCGGTCCGCTCGATCGCGCCGCTCGTCGACGAGATCGTGATCGTCGACAACGCGAGCACCGACGGCAGCGCCGACGTGATCGCGGCGCTCGCCCGCCGCTTCCGGAAGCGCATCGTCACGCATCGTTACGGCCACACGATCGGCCGCGTCGGCGCCGAGACGTGGACACTCGCCGAGAACGGCCAGCGCTCGCCGCGGCTCTCGTCGCGCTTCTACAACTGGTGCCTGGCGCGCTGCACCGGACCCTACGTCCTCAAATGGGACGGCGACATGGTGGCACTCGAGCCGCTGGCGCGCGCGCTCGACGCCTGGCGCCGGTCCGAGCGGCAGGTCCTCGTCATGCACGGCATCAACGTGCACGCCGGCCGGCGTCACGCGATCGCCGCGCGGAGCGCCGATCGCGAGGCCCTGCTCGGACGGCTCGCCGTGCCCGGCCTGCCCCGCTGGGCGACGTCCCTCACGTTCGACTATCCCGAGCCGCGGCTCTTTCCGAAGCTGCTCGCCCGCTACACGACGCGCATCCGCTGGACCCAGGAGCTCGCGAGCCCCTTCCTCGCCGCGCCGCTGCGTGCGCGTGCCGCCCAGACGATCGACGCGCCCGCGTACCTTCACCTCAAGTTCTGCAAACGCGACCCCGTTGCGACCTACACGCCCGACCTCGCGCGCGTCATCGTCGACAACGTCGCCGTGGGCCCGCCGCTCTCGCGGGCGCAGGCGGCGACGCTCCGCCGCTGGGGGCTCGGCCCGACCGCGCGCGGGCGGGCCGCGTGAGCAGCACCCCGAGCGCGCGTGGCGTGCCGCTGATCATTTGCGCCGCGCCGGGATCCGCAGCGGCACCGCTCGCCGAAGCGCTCGGCGCGGCGGGGCTCTTTCTCGGCGATCGGCCGCCGGCGGGTGCCGGCGTCGCCGAGGACCGCGAGCTCGGCGGATTCCAACAACGGCTTCTCGACGCCGGCATCCCTGCGAACGACGCGCGCTGGCAGGATGCCGGCCGCGCGCTCCTCGCTCGGAAGCTCGGCGACCGTCCGGCGTTCGGGTGGAAGGACGGCCGGACGCCGTTCGTGCTCGACTTCTGGGACGCGGTCCTGCCGCACGCGCGCTGGCTCTTCGTGCACCGCGATCCCGCGCTCGTCACGTGGTCACTTCTGCGGCGTGGCGTCGTCGAGACGGCGTCGGCGCTTCCGATGCGCCGTGCCGTCCTGGCGCTCCGGATGTGGCGGCGCGCGGCGGAGCGCATGCTCGCCTTCGCCGACCGCCACCCCGATCGCGTGGCGTTCCTTCGCGCACCCGACGACTGGGACGCAGCCGGCGAAGCGGCGCTCGGCGCGACGCTCGCGCGCTGGCAGATCCCGATTCGCGCGCCACGGCTTCGCGCGGCGTTCCGCCCCCATCTCCCGAAGCGGCGCGCGCCGCGCTGGATCGAGACGCTCGCCCGCGCGGTCCCGGGCGTCGCCGCCCTCGAGCGGGCGCTCGACGCCCGGCGCATCGCCGGAGCGCGACCCCCCAGCGCGGCAGACGACTGGAGGCGCCGGCCGACCGTGTGCGTGTTCGCGGCCGACGTGAAGCGCGAGTACTCCCAGACGTTCGTGCACGAGCACTTGCGGCGCCTGCCGGCGCGAACGCTGCTGCTGCACCGGCAGGACGAGGCGCTGCTGACCCAGGACGATCTGCCGCTACTCTCGCTCCCCGAACGGCTCGCCGCCGCGTGCCTCCGTGAGCTCGGCTACGGGATCGGCGCCATCCGCGACCGCGCGCTCGCCCGCTTCCTCCGCCGCGAAGGCGTCGATGCCGTGCTCGCCGAGTTCGCGAATCACGCCGCCGAGCTCGTCGGCGGCTGCCGCGCAGCGCGCGTGCCCCTCGTCGTGCACTTCCACGGCTTCGACGCCTTCTCGAGCGAGCTGCTCCGCCAGAAGGCCGACGACTACCGCACGCTGTTCGGGCACGCGGCGGCAGTGGTCGCCGTGTCGCGCGACATGGAACGGCAGCTCGTCCGCCTCGGCGCGCCGCCCGAGCGGGTGCACTGGGCTCCGTGCGGGGTCGACCCGTCCGCGCTTCCGGTCGGCGACCCCCTGACGGCGCCGCCCACGTTCGTCGCCATCGGACGCTTCGTCGACAAGAAGGGCCCGCACCTCACGCTGCTCGCGTTTCGCGACGTCGTCCGGGCGGAGCCCGAGAGCCGGCTCGTGATGATCGGCGACGGCCCGCTGCTCGCCGCGTGTCGCACGCTCGCGGAGCAGCTCGGCTTCGACGGTGCCGTCGAGCTCCGTGGCGCGTCGTCGCACGCCGGCGCACTCGCGGCCCTCCGCGGCGCCCGCGCCTTCGTGCAGCACTCGATCGTGAGCGGCGGCGACTCCGAGGGGACGCCCGTCGCCGTCCTCGAAGCGTCGGCCTGCGGCATCCCCGTCGTCGCCACCCGCCACGCCGGCATCGCCGACGCCGTCGAGCACGGCGCGACCGGCTACCTCGTCGCGGAAGGCGACGTTGCCGGCATGGCGGCGCACATGCTGGCCCTCGCCCGCGACCCCGCCCTCGCCGCCCGCCTCGGCCAAGCTGCCCGCGAGCGCGTGCTCGAGCGCTACGCGACCGACGTCAGCATCGCCCGCCTCTGGCAGGTGCTCGCCGACGCCATCGCCGACCGCCGTTAGTCGGCTGGTCCACTCGAGGGATCTCGCCCTCGCCCAAACGGGCACAGCCCGTCCGGGGCCCCACTCCCGGCTCGCTTCCCGCTCGGCCGCGCGCTGCGCGCGGAGAGCGTCGTCTCTACTCGAGGCGCATCGTCTGGCCGGCGTAGTTGCGCGGGCCGACGAAGCGCACGATCGTGGGCGGCTTGCCGTCGTCCAAATAGAAGTTGGTCTCGGGAACGAAGCGCTTCAGGATCGGGTCGATCAAGAAGTTCACCGTTGGGAGCAGCGTGAAGCGGGTCGTCGCGACGGCGCCGCCGGTGCGCGCGAGCTTCGCCGCGCCGGCCCGCGTGAACCGCATGTCGAGGGCGCGCGGCTTCGGCGTCGCCGTGATCGTGGAGAAGACCAACGCGTCACCGTCGGCGTTGGCTGCGAAGTTCTTGAGGACGATCGCGAAGAGCGGGCCCCAGTAGGTGCCGGGACCGATGTCGAACTCGTCGTCGACCTCGTGGCGCTTCCCGTCGTCGGTGTAGAACCCGGTGACGCGCTTCGCGGCGACGTCGATCTTCAGATCGAGCGTGGCCTTGCCCTTCGTGTCGCGGATCACCATGCGGCCGCGGATCGATTCCAGTCGGTCGCCGATCCGCACCTCGGCCTCGTCGGAATCGCTGGAGCCGTCCCGGAAGTGCGCCGTCCGGGTGATGAGGAGGACGTCTTTCTTGCGCAGCTGCCGGTACTCGATGAGCCCGATCACGCGCTTCCCGTCCTCCGACCAGATCGTCTGCGTACCGCCGATGTCGCCTTCGACGTAGGCGAGCTTCACCGGCGGGGTCGGCTCGGCGCGGGCGGCCGGCGCGGCGCCGACGAGCACCGCGACCAGCGCCAGCACGAGGAGTCGGCGAGCCGTCGTCATCGCGCGGAAGCCAGTAGCTCGGGCGTGCTCGGAGCCTTGCAGCCGAGATGCGCCATGAGCTCGCCGTCGCCGAAGGCGCCGGCGCCGCGGCCGCGCTGCGCCCAGACC
>DAIQBH010000292.1:0-3780 GCA_036781285.1 Thermodesulfobacteriota bacterium
ACGCAGTGGATCGGGCGGACGTTCCCGGGGTTCTTCGTGATGGCGAACCGGGTCGTTCCGTCGATCGCGCTTCCCGGCTGGGAAGCGGCACGGTCGGAGGCGATCTTCCAGCACCAGATCGTGGCACTCGACGGCCGGCCGGTGACGAGCGCCGACGAGGTGTACGCCGCGGTCGCCGCGAGCCCGCCCGACACGCCGCACCGCTACGTGGTCCGCGCGCCGACGGGCCCCGAGACGGTGGTCGATGCGCGCGCCCGAACGCTCTCCGGACGGGAGTATGCCCTCATCTTCGGTGCGTACCTCTCGACGGGCATGGCGTTCTTCGTCACCGGCTTCGTGGTCGTGTGGCTGAAGCGGACCTCCGCGAGCATCGGGCTCCTCGTGCAATGCCTCGTGACGGGCGTCTTCGTCGTGACGGCCGCCGACCTCTACGGTCCGCACTGGTTCTTTCGCGTCCACGTCGTCGCCGAGTCTCTCCTCGCCGCCGGCTTCATCCATCTGGCGCTGGTCTTCCCGACCGACCGGCTCGGGCGGCGGCGCTGGCGGACGCTCGCCGCGGTCTACGCGCCGTTCCTGGCGCTCGCGACCGCGTATCAGTTCACGCTCGCGTCGCCGGCGGCCTACACGCGGACGCATCTCCTGGCGTCCGCCAGTCACGGCGTCGGCGCGCTCGCGATCATCGGGTCCGTCGCGTGGGACCTCGCGACGACGCGTTCGCCGCTCGTCCGGCGCCGGATCGGCGTCGTCGGGCTCGGCGTGTTCGGGGCGTTCGCGCTGCCGGGCGGGCTCATGGCGGCGTCGGCGGTCTTCGGCGGTCAGGTCGCATTGAATGCCGGGGCCTTCACCGCGTTCGTCTTCCCGCTGAGCCTCGGCTACGCGATCGTGAAGCAGGACCTCTTCGAGATCGACGTCATGCTGCGGCGGGCCGCGACCTACGCGGTCGCGCTGCTCGCGATCACGGCGACCTACTTCGCGGCGTTCGCGCTCGTCGGTGCGCTGATGCCGCTCCAGAGCTTGTCCTTCGTCACGATGGCGGTCCTGAATCTCGTGATCTTGCTTCTGATCGCGCCGATCAAGGCGCGCGCGCAGGACGCCGTCGACCGCTTCTTCTATCGCCAGGATTACGACGCGGAGCTCGTCCTGTCCGAGCTCAGCCAGACGCTGTCGTCGGCGCGCGCCCTGGCGGACGTGGAGCGCCACACGCGGCGGGTGGTCACCGCGGCGCTGCATCCGGAGAGCGCGTGCCTCTGGACCACCGACGACGGGATCACGCTCCGCGCCGTCGGGTCGACGCCGGACGGCGGGCTCGCGATCGTGCTCCCGGCGGCGTTCGCGCGCCGCTTCGCGGGAGCGTCGGTCACGGTGTGCTCGCGGTGGCAGGACGAGGCGGACGAGGCGTTGGCCGCCTTCTGGCGGACGCTCGACGCGGAGATGCTCGTGCCGATCCGAAGCCGCGCGCTCGTGATCGGCGTCCTGACGCTCGGGCGGAAGGAATCGGGGCGCTCCTACAATCAGCGCGACGGCGCGTTCCTCGCGGCCGCCGCGAGCCAGGTCGGCCTCGCGATGACCAACGCGAGCGCGTTCGGCAAGCTCGCCGAGCTGAACGCCAACCTCGAGGATCAGGTCCGCGATCGCACCGCGGCGCTCGAGATCGCCAACCGCGACCTCGAGCGGTCGTACAACGCGGCGCAGTCCGCCTTTCGGAAGCTCGAGCAGAGCCAGACGAGCCTCATGCGCGCCGACCGCCTCGCCGCCCTCGGCCGGCTCGCGGCGAGCGTCGCCCACGAGGTGAACACGCCGCTCGGGGCCGTGCTGAACGCGCTCGAGGTGCTCGGCAAGCTCGGACGCGAGTACCACGAGTCGATCGCGGACGACGCGGTCTCGCCCGACGACCACCGCGAGATCGCGAATGAGATCGTCGCGACGGCGGGATCGGCCGCGGGCTGGGCGCGCAAGGCCGCGGCGTTCATTTCGCGCGTCAAGACGCATGGCCGCGAGCCGCATCCGGGCGTCCAGCAGAGCTTCACCGTCGCCTCGGTGATCGACGAGACGCGCGCGCTGCTCGCCCAGCGTCTCCGCCTCGAGTGCTGCACGCTCGACTTCGACGCGCAGCCCCCGGACCTCGTGCTCGTCGGCGATCCGGCGCGCCTCGGCCAGGTCCTGGTGAACCTCGTGAACAACGCCCTCGACGCGTATGAGGAACGGCACGGCACCGAGAGTCGCATCGCGGTGACCGCGCGTCTCGCCGACGGCGTCGTCGAGATCGCGGTCGAGGACTGGGCCGGTGGCATGCCGCCCGAAGTCGCCGATCGCATCTTCGACGAGCTGTTCACGACGAAGGACGCGGGGCGGGGCACCGGGCTCGGACTCTCGATCGCTCGCAACGTCCTCGAGGAGTCCTTCGACGGACGCCTGACGGTGACGACGGAGCCCGGCACGGGCAGCCGCTTCGTCCTCACGATCCCCATCGGCCCCGCGCACGCGCAGGCCGCCGCGATCGCGTAGCGACTGCGTCGCGATCGCATGGCAGACGCGCGTCGGCGCGTTTCGCATCCGTGCACGACCGCGCATTCCCACATGCCGCATCAGGTCGCTGCGCATCGTGTGTGCGGCGGAGTCCGCGCATTTTTCCCGGCACTCCCGCGCGACCATGCCGCGGATGACACACGGCGAGTCCGTGCTGGCACAGCGACACGCTCGTGCGCGCGTGCCCGAGCCGGCAACCCTGCGATACGGCGAGGATCTTTCTTGGCCGGACGATTGCTCTCTCTCACGACGTCGGCTCAACCGGCACAGGACGGCTCAGGAGAGAGAAGATGCTCAAGCGATGGATGGTGATGGCGAGCGTAGTGGCGATGACGGCGGTGATGACGATCGGCGACGGCGAGGCCGAAGCCGGTTGTGGTTGCGCGAAGCCGCCGCCCGCCCTCCAGCTCGTGCGCCCCGCCTTCGCGTCTCCTGGCGACAACGTCACGTTCTTCCCGCCCGACAACAAGCCCGGCGAGTACGAGATCAAGGCCGGGTCGTTCCGTGCCAAGCGCTCCGCGGTCTACAAGCGCGACCTCGCCGACGGCCGCTACAAGTGGCAGATCGTCGTCCAGGCGCCGTCGCTGCCGGCCGGCCCGACGGAGATCGAGGTGAAGGGTCCCGGCCGCGACTTCCGCATCTCGAGCTCGGACTTCACGATGATGCAGGCGCCGCTCACGCTCCAGCAGGGCGACACCGAGACGGTCGCCAAGTGCTACCGGGCCGCGGTCACCGCGAACAACGTCGTGCTCATCCCCCTCGACATCTCGAACATCACTGATCACATGATCTTCAACGGCCTCGGCCAGGGCTACCCGCTGCTCTTCGGCGCGTCGGACGTGATGATCTACAACACCCAGGGCTTCCTGATGCAGCTCCTCACCCCCGAGCACGCCGGCATCTACGCGATCGAGGATCCGACCGGGAACCCGGACAGCTTCGCGCTCACCTACGATCGCCACGAGTTCAACACCTACCGCGCGGACCACGCCCACATCGGCGGCCTCGGCCTCGATCCGCTCGATCGCGCCTGGCACACCGACGGGAGCTTCCACGTCGACCACGACCGCCTCGTCCTCGCGATCAAGGGCACGGTCGAGGGAGAGGGCCCGCCGCCCGCCGGCCGCACCCCCGCCTTCGATCTCCGCATCGTGACCGCGCTCGCCGACGCGGACGGCGGTACCCCGACCACCCGCACCATCCAGTGGAGCAGCAGCTGCCTGACCGACACGGCGACTACTCCGACCAACTGAC
>DAIQBH010000292.1:3790-6468 GCA_036781285.1 Thermodesulfobacteriota bacterium
CGCGCTCCCCCGCCGCTCGGCCGCCCACCCCCGGCCATCGCGGCACACCCGACGGGCGGCTTCTCCGGAAGCCGCCCGTTTCTTTTTGGGAGGGGTCGCCGCGCGTCCGCGAGTCGCGCGGCGGGACGGTAGACTACGAGCGACCCCGCTCCTAGGCTCGACGCCGTCCACTGCATGCGTCCCTTCGAGTCCCCGGTCTCGCGTCCACTGCTCGCAACGATCGCCGGCGTCACGGTGGTGGTGTTCCTCGCCGATTTTTTCACGCCGCTCGGGATCGTCGTTTGGGTCTTCTATCTGGTGCCGATCCTCCTCTGCTCCTACGGGCGGAACCCGGATCTCCCGATACTCGTGACGGGGACGGCCGCGGTCGGCATCGCCGTGTCGTTGCTGACGGACGCGCCGGGCATCGCACGGAGCATCGCGTTCACGAACCGGGCGCTCGGCGTCACGGTGCTCGTCACCACGGCCGCTCTGGTGCGGCAGATCGTGCAGGCGCGGGCGGCGGGCGCGCGCCAGGAGTGGCTGCGGCGCGTGCACGCCGGGATGCTCGACCGCCTCCAGGGCGACCTCGGCGTCGCCGAGGTCGGGGAGCGCGTGCTCGCCACGCTCTGCGAGCCGCTCGGGGTGACCGTCGGCGCGTTCTATCACGCGGTCGGCGGCGAAGCCCGGCTCGCGGCCTCGGTCGCGCTCGATCGCGCGAGCGCGCCGGAGACGTTCCGCACCGGCGAGGGCGTCGTCGGTCAGGCGCTGAAGGACGGGCGCGTCATCGTGGTCGACCCGGTGCCCGACGACGCGTTTCGCGTCGAGGCCGGCGTCGCGACGATGGCGCCGCGCCACCTGACGGTCGTGCCCCTCGCTGCCGAGGGCCGGCCGGTCGCGGTCCTGGCGCTCGGAGGGACGCGCCCGTTCGACGAGATCGCGCTCGCCTTGTTCGAACGCCTCGCCGAGCCGCTCGCGATCGCGATCCGGACGGCAGACTATCGCGGCCGCCTGAACGATCTTCTCGCCGAGACGCAGCGGCAATCGGAGGAGCTCCAGGCGCAGCAGGAGGAGCTTCGCGTCAGCAACGAGGAGCTCGAGAGCCAGAGCCGGATGCTGCGCGAGTCGCAGGGCCGGCTCGAAGCGCAGCAGGCGGAGCTCGAGCAGACGAACGCGCACCTCGAAGCGCAGGGCCTCGATCTCGAGCGTCAGCGCGACGCGCTCCGCGCCGCGAAGCAGACGGCCGACCGGGCGAACGCGACCAAGTCGGAGTTCCTCGCGAACATGTCGCACGAGCTCCGGACGCCGCTCAACAGTGCGCTGATCCTCGCGCGTCTGCTCGCCGACAATCGCGGCGGCAACTTGACCGACGAGCAGATCCGGTACGCCGAAACCATCTATTCCGCGGGCAACGACCTCCTCGCGCTCATCAACGACATCCTCGACCTCTCGAAGATCGAGGCCGGCGGCATCCAGATGGAGGTCGAGCCCGTGCCGCCCGAGCGCCTCGCGGCCGACCTCCGGCCGGTGTTCGAGCCGATCGCGCGCGAGAAGGGGCTCGCCTTCGTGATCGATCTCGCGCCGGGACTTCCCGCGACGTTTCCGACCGACGCCCATCGCGTCCGTCAGATCCTGACGAACCTGCTCTCGAACGCGTGCAAGTTCACCGAGCACGGCGAGGTCATGCTCACGGTCTCGCGCGTCGGGCCGCGCGTCGCGTTCGCCGTGCGCGATACCGGGGTCGGTGTCCCGCGTGAGCACCTGGAGTCGATCTTCGAGCCGTTTCGACAGGCCGATGGCACGACCAGCCGGAAGTTCGGCGGCACCGGGCTCGGCCTCGCGATCGCGCGCGAGCTCGCGCGGCTCCTCGGCGGTGACATCGAGGTCGCGAGCGTGCCCGGCCGCGGCTCGACGTTCACGCTGGCGTTGCCACTCGCGGGACCGCCGGCGGCGGCGCGGTCCGTCGCGAGGCCGGCCGAGCGCCCGGAACGCGCACCGGCGCCGGCGGTGTCCTCGCCGTCGAGCACGTTCGCCGCGCCGCCTGCCGACGCGACCAACGGCGCCGCCCGCGCCGACGTCGTCCGCCGCCATCCGGGACGCCTCGTGCTCGCGATCGAGGACGATCCCGCGTTCGCGCGCATCCTCACGGACCTCGTCCGCGAGCTCGACTTCGACTGCGTCCACGCCGCGACCGCGCGCGAAGGCCTGATGCTCGCGCGCGACCTCGTGCCGCAGGGCATTCTCCTCGACGTCGGTCTGCCGGACGGGTCGGGGCTCTCCGTGCTCGAGCGCCTGAAGCGCGATCCCGCGACGCGCCACATCCCGGTGCACATGATTTCGGTGAACGACCTCCGCCAGACCGCCATGGAGCTCGGCGCCGTGGGGTACGCGTTGAAGCCGGTGCAGCACGCGGAGCTCGTCGAGGCGATCCGCCGGCTCGAGGCGAAGCTCGCGCAGCGGGTGCGCCGCGTGCTCGTCGTCGAGGACGACGTGCGACAGCGCGAGAGTACGTGCGCGCTGCTCGCCGCCGCGGACGTCGAGCTCGTCGGGGTCGGAAGCATGACGGATGCGCTCGCCCAGCTCTCGCACGCGAGCTTCGACTGCATGGTGCTCGACTTGGCACTCCCGGACGGGTCGGGCTACGACCTGCTCGAGGCGATGGCGGAGGGCGAGCAGTATGCGTTTCCGCCGGTGATCGT
>DAIQBH010000293.1:0-6468 GCA_036781285.1 Thermodesulfobacteriota bacterium
TGCTCCGGAGATGGGTTGGGGTGATCTGAACAACGGGGCGCTTCTCGATGCCATGGCTGGGGATTTCGACGCCTTGGTCACGGTCGACGAGCGCCTTCCCGAGCAGCAGCACCTGAGCAACCGCGGTCGTGGTCCTCCGCGCGCGGTCGAATCGACTTGCCCTCGCGCCTGGCCAGATCCACGAGATCGCTGGCTGACAAGCAGCGGGATACGCGCTTCGAGACGGAGTTGGTGATCTCGAGGCGATAGCCGGGCGGCAGAATCCTCGACGCCAGAGACGAGCCGTTGGCGTCTGCGACATCCCGCCGAAGCGACCTTGACCGTCCCGCGCGCACCGTTCGATAAGCGCCGGGCGCCGTGGCCCTGTACGACTCGAAGAGCGTGAACCTCCTCTGGGAGCTCACCCGCTCGCAGTTCAAGCTGAAGGACCAGAGCACGTTCTTCGGCGTCCTCTGGAGCTTCCTGAACCCGCTCTTCATGGTGGGCGTGCTCTTCGTCTTCTTCAACGCCCAGGTCGGCCGCACCGTCGAGCACTACGCGATCTACCTGCTGCTCGGGCTCGTGCAGTACACCTACTTCGCGAACGCGACGAACACCTCGATGCGGGTGCTCTTGTCGATGCGCCAGCTCACCAAGGACGCCGTGTTCCCGAAGGAGCTCCTGGTCTTCAGCTCGACGCTCTCGATCACGATCGATCTCGTGATCGCCATGCTCGTCTGCGTCGGCGTCGCGTTCTGTTCGGGCGTCGACCCGTCCTGGAACGCGCTCGGGCTCGTGATCGTCGTCCTGCTGCAATTGATGCTCGCGTCCTGGGTGAGTCTCCTCTTGTCGTGCGTGCTGCTCGTCGCACGCGACATCGACCACATCTACCAGGTGTTCCTGCGCGCGCTCCTGTTCGTGACCCCGATCTTCTACACGCGCGAGTTCCTGGGTGGGGCGGGGCTCGCGCACTGGCTCGTCGTGCTGAACCCGCTCGCGCAGTTGATCGACCTCTCGCGCAACATCCTCCTCGACGGCGAGATACCGTCGATCCCTCGGGTGCTCGTGCTCGTGACCATCAACGCGGCGTGCGTCGTCGGGACGTTCCGCGTCTTCAAGCGGCTCGAGCCGCGGATGGCCGAGTATGTCTGATCGCCTCGTCACGCTCCGGACGGTGGGCCTCGTGAAGGTCTTCACCCCGCGCGGACACCGGCGGACGCTCTTCCGCTTCGTGCGCGACCAGATCACCGGCCGGCAGGGTTTCCCGAGCCATCGCGCCTCGCTCGACGGGATCGACATCGACGCGCGCGCGGGCGAGACCATCGGGGTGGTGGGGGTGAACGGCGCCGGGAAGACGACACTGCTGAAGACGCTGGCCGGCCTGTACGCGCCGACCGCGGGTACGATCGACGTCCGCGGCGAGGTCGGGCTCCTCGCCGGGCTCGGGGCGGGCATGGTCGACGAGCTCTCGGTCGCCGACAACATCCATCTCTACGGTGCGATCTGCCGGCTCTCGCGGCGGACGATCCGCCGGCGCTTCCACGACATCTTGGCCTGGGCCGAGCTCGAGGCCTTCGTCGACGCGGAGCTCCGCACGCTCTCGACCGGCATGCGGACGCGGCTCGCGTTCGCGATCGCGATGCACGTCGACAGCGCGGTCGTTCTCATGGACGAGGCGTTCAGCGCCGGCGACCGGCGGTTCCAGGAGAAGTGCGACCAGTACTTCCTGGGCACGAAGGCGCTGCCGCGGGCGATGATCGTCGCGACCCACAATCTCGCCTTCGTGCGCCAATTCTGCGAGCGCACGCTCTGGCTGCACCAGGGCAAGCAGATGGCCTTCGGCCCGACGGCCGACGTCCTGCCGCGCTACGAGGCGTTCGGATCGTGATCCCGCGGTTCACGATCGTCGTGCCGACGTACGACCGGCCGCGGCAAATGGGGCGCTGCCTCGCGGCCCTGGCGGCGCTCGACTACCCGCGGGACGCCTTCGAGGTCGTGGTCGTCGACGACGGCAGCGCCGCGCCGCTCGCGCTCGACGACGGGGCGGGTCTCGAGCTCCGGGTGCTGCGGACCGCGAACGGTGGGCCCGGCGCTGCCCGCAACGTCGGCGCGGGGGCGGCGCGCGGGCGCTACCTCGTGTTCACCGACGACGATTGCCGCCCGGCACCGTCGTGGCTCGCACGCATCGACGCGGCGCTGATGCGCGCGCCGGACCACATGATCGGCGGGCGAACCGTGAACGCGCTCGCGGCGAACCGGTGGGCGGCGACGAGCCAGGCGATCGTCGACATGGCGTACGACTTCTACAATGCCGATGGGTCTCCGCGCTTCTTCGCGTCGAACAACATGGCGGTGCCGGCCGACCGTTTCGCGGCGCTCGGCGGGTTCCAGCAGGACGAGTTCCGCGTCGCGTCGGAGGACCGCGAGCTCTGCGATCGCTGGCGCCATGCGGGCTACGGCCTGACGTACGCGTCCGACGCGGTGGTCGAGCACGCGCACGATCTCGGATTCCGCAGCTTCTGCCGGCAGCACTTCCGGTACGGGCGCGGCGCGATGCACTACCACCGGACGCGCGCGCTCCGCCGCTCGGGGCGACTCCGGCAGGACATGCCGTTCCACCTCCAGCTGCCGCGGCTGTTGCGGCGCGCGACGCACGCGATGACGGCCGGCGAGAGCGCGCAGGTCGCGTGGCGCCTCGTGCTCTGGCAGGTCTGCAACGCGGCGGGGTACTTCTACGAGCACGGACGCGCGCTCGTGCGCCCGGATGCCCGCGTGCCGTCGGTCTGATGGCCGAGCCGATCGCGATCCTCATGCCGTGTCGGGCGCAGGCGCGCGCGTTCTTCGACGACGCGGTCGGCTCGATCGTGGCCCAGACCTCGCCGGACTGGTGTCTCGTCGTGATCGTCGACGCCGACAGCCCGCCAGAGCTCGCCGAGTGGATCGCGGCGTTCGACGATGCGCGGATCGCGACGATCGTCTCCGCGGGAGGGCTCGCGCGCGCGCTGAACGCCGGCATGCGCCACGCGACGGCGACCTGGGTGGCGATCCTCCTGAGCGACGACCGCTGGGACCCGCGCGCGGTGGAGGTATTGCAACGAACGATCGCGGCGTATCCGGAGGCCGATTTCCTGCACTCGGCGCGCTCGGAGATCGACGCCGCCGGGACGCGCCGCGGGCCGGTCGCGCCGAGTCGTTCCCGCGTCGACGCCGAGGCCTTCGCGACGCTCGGCTCGCCCGTCAAGCATCTCCTCTGCTGGCGGCGCGCGCGCGGGCTCGCGATCGGCGGCATGGACGAGACGCTCGCGATCGGACCCGACGACTACGACTTCCCCTGGCGAATGCTCGAGGCGGGATGCCGCTTCCACGCCGTCCCCGAATGCCTCTACGAGTACCGCGTGCACCATGCCGGCCCGCGCATCACGACGGACCATCCACTGCGCGGCCAGCTGCGCTCGCTCGCGGCGATGTTCGCGAAGCATCGCGTGTCCGAGGCCGCGACTGCGGCGTTCCTCCAGCACGCGACCGACAGCTATCTCGTACGGGAGCTGCTCTTCGACTTCGAGGACGACTGGCGCGCGCGTGTCGACCGGACGTGCGTACGGGACGCCGACGCGGGCCGGCTCCCGGACTTTCTCGCCGCCGGTTTCCACGGACGGCACTTCTTCCCGCACCGCGTGCTCCAGCTGCCGAAGGCGGGGGTGGACGGGCTCAAGCTCGCGAGCCGGATGAGCGGGATCGACGACCCCGCGCGGCTCGCCCAGGTCGTGCTGTTCGCGCTGCCGCCGGCGACGGACGAGTTTCCGGAGGCGCTCTTCTTCGACGACGAGGTGCAGTGGCACCAGCAGCACTTCGGACGGCCGGGGCAGGTGGCGTCCGCGAACCTCGCGTGCGACGGCGACCGAATCTTCGGGAGCGCGTACGTGTCGGACCTGGTGCAGCGCATTTCGCGCCGGCGCGAGCACAAGACGCGCATCGAGAACGTCTTCAAGGGATGGCATCACCTGCTGCTGCATGCGCTCGTGAACGTCGCGGTCGATCGCGGGGCGCGCGTGCTCTGCTCGCCGACCGCGGAGCTCGCGATGCGCCACACCGATCCGCGGCGGACGGTCGGGCCGGAGCTCTTCCGGCGCGTCTACGACGAGACCGTCACGTCCCACTATCGCGCGGAGGCGCGCGACGGATGGTGGCAGATCGACGTCGCCGCGAACCGCGACCGGATCGTCGTGCTCGACAAGGACGTCGAGATCGTGCCGCGCACGAAGACGATCGCCATCTGTCACGACGTCGAGCGCGGGCACGGGCACCGGCAGACCGATCCGGCGCACGCCGTCCATGCGGACGCGGGCGCGGACGCGGCGCTCGAGGCGATGCTCGCGATCGAGCGCGCGGCCGGCGTGCACGCGACCTACAGCGTGGTCGGCGTCTTTCTCGACGAGGTCCGGGAGCGGATCGCGGCGGGCGGCCACGCGCTGGCGTTCCACTCGTGGGACCACGCCGTCGGCGGAGCACAGACGCTGCGCGGACGCGTCCGCTAGCGCTTGGCGGGCCGCCCGCCGGAGCATGCCCACGACGCGCGGCAGCTCGGCCTCTGTCGCGACGTCGACTATCGCGTGAAGGGCTACCGTCCGCCGCAGTCGCGCCTCACGCCCGGGCTCGCCGACCGGAACCTCAGCCATCACGGGTTCGAGTGGCTCGCGAGCTCCGCCGCGTCGCTGCGCCGCACGACGCCCGTGCTCGAGAACGGCATCGTGAAGATCCCGATCTTGTTCGACGACTACGCCATGTTCCGCGACGGCGAGCCGTTCGCGCGCTGGCGGGAGCGGGCGCTCGCGGCGATCGACGCGCACGAGTTCGTCGCGTTCAGCTTGCACGATTGCTACGCCGACCACTGGCTGCCGCACTACGAAGAGCTGCTCGCGGCGGTGCGCGCGTGCGGCCGTCTCCGCACGCTCGACGAGGTCGCGGCCGACGTCGCCCTCGCGCACGCGCGGTGGACGTGACCGGGCGGCCATGGCGCGCATCGTCACCGTCTACGAAGGCACCTGCCGGCCGTTCGAGCCGAGCGACATGTCGTACGTCCGGTGGCTCAAGATGTCGGAGGCGCTCGCGGCGCTCGGCCACGAGGTCGACATCGCGACCCGCGAGCCGGGGAGCGCGGCCCGCGCGGTCGGTGGACGGGTCGCGCGGGTGCTCGGTGTCGAGGCGCGGCGCGACGTGGTCGCGATGGCCCCGCGCCTCCGGCGCGTGCCGCTCGATCGGGTCCGCTGGCGCGACTACGACGTCGTGAAGACGCTCTTCCACATCGGCTTCGAGACGCTCGAGCGCCACGGCGGCGCCGAGCATCCCTGCATCGTGTCGAAGCTCGGGTCGGTCGTCGACAGCGCGGATCGGCCCGGGATCTACTTCTACGGCGCGCGCCGCCGGGCGCTGTTCGCCGTGCAGGCGCGGATCGCGGCGCGGAGCCGCGCCGTGACGGTGCTGACGGAGCCGTCGCGGGCACGCTGGCAGGGTTGCTTCGCCACGCCCGGGACGCCGCTCCTCGTGCCGGGTGGCGTCGACGCGGAGCTGCCGGGCGCGGATGCGGATCCGTACGCGGTCGGGCGCCCGCGCTGTCTCTTTGCGGGGAACGTCTACGATCCGGTGTCGCAGCCGGAGGCGCACGCGGTGCTGGTCGGGAAGCTGAACGCGCTCGGTCGCCGCCTCGCCATCCACGGCATCCGGCTCTGCTTCATGGGGCCGGGGGAGCGCGGCGCGCTCGACCGGACGGCCGTCGAGGATCTCGGCGTGGTGCCGTACGCGCGCTCGTGGCCGTATCTCCGCCACGCCGACGTCGGGCTCGTGCTGGCGCTCGGGCCCGTGCCGAACGAGAACGAGTCGACGAAGATCTACCACTACCTCCGGGCCGGTCTGCCGACGGTGTGCGAGTCCGGGTTCCCGAACGAGGGTCTCGTGGAAGAGGCGGGCCTCGGGCGCGTGGTCGCGAACGGCGACGTCGCAGGCCTCGCGGATGCGGTCGTCGCGGCCGTCGGAGCGTCGTGGGACCGGGCGGCCGCCGTCGATCTCGTCCTCAAGCGGCACACATGGCGTCACCGCGCGGCGGTGTACGACGCGTGGCTGCGTGGAGGCGCGGCGTGAACCTGCTCATCTTCTCCCCGACGTTCGCGCCCGATCGTGGGGGCGCGGAGTCGCTGGCCGAGGATCTCGGTGCGCTGCTCGCGGCCGCGGGCTACGGGGTCTCCGTGGTGACGCAGTCGGATGCCGATCCGGACGCGCTCCCCGAGACGCCCGAGCGGTGGCACGGCATGGACGTGTGGCGCGTGCCCGTGCCGCCGCCGCACTGGCCGCTGCTCGCCGCGCCGTCGGTGCTCCTGGCCGACCACCGGCTGCGCGAATGGTATCGCGTGCGGCTCGCGCGGGAGCGCATCGAGGCCGTCTGTCTCGCGCGCGTGGACGAGAGCTGTCGCCACCTGCTGCTCGTCGCGCGGGTGT
>DAIQBH010000294.1:0-6371 GCA_036781285.1 Thermodesulfobacteriota bacterium
GACGACGGCAACCTCGACGCGGGCTTCGGCACCGGCGGCATGGTGACCGTCTCCGGCAACACGATCAGCGCGCTCGCCGTCGCCGGCGACGCCGTCGTCGCGGCCGGTTCGGTCGGCACGTCATTCGGCGACGGCGCCATCGTCGCGCGTTTCGGATTCGACGGGACGGCGGGTCCAGTCACCACCATCCTCGGCGACGGCGCCGGCCGTGCGATCGCGATCGACCCCCTGGGGCGCTCCGTCGTCGCGGGCAGCGCGAACGACTGCATGGATACCTTCGTCGCGCGAGTGTTCGCGGACGGTACGCTCGACCCGACGTTCGGCACGGGCGGCGTCGCGACGATCGACATCGCGCCGGTGCAGGCCAATCTCTGCGCGGAGGTCGGATCCGCGGTCGCGCTCCAGCCGGACGGCAAGATCCTCGTCGCGACGTATGGCCAGGCGGCGGACGCTCCACCGAGCCCGCTGGTTCTGCTCGACTGGTACCTCTCGCGGCTCGACGCCGACGGCGCGCTCGACCTCGGCTTCGACGATACTCATGCGCCCGCCGACGGCCACGCATTCATCGACGATGCCCGAGCGGACGCGATTGCGCTGCAAACCGACGGTGCAGTCGTCACCGTCGGCCGCTTCGCTCGTCCGAACTACGACAACGCCCCGATGTTTTCTTCCGATGAGTCGCTCATGGTGACCAGGAGCGAGGCCATGACGACCCCGATCTGCACCGCGGCGCCACGGAACGATTGCGACGCAGCGGCACCGCGGGCCTCCAGGCTGACGCTCAAGGGCGCAACGACGACGAAGAAGCCCCAGCTGTCGTGGTGCTTCAAGAAGGGCTCGGCGACGGCGGGCGACTTCGGCGACCCGACGACCGGCGGCTCGTACGCGCTCTGTCTCTACGACGGAACGAACGCGCTGGTCGGCATGACGCAGGTGGAAGGCGGCGGCACCTGCGGTACGAAGCCGTGCTGGAAGACGACGGGCTCCGCCGGCTGGTCATACGCCGACAAGCGCGGCACGAGCTACGGCGTCGGCAAGCTGAAGCTCAAGATCGGCACCGGCAACGCGTCCATCTGCGTGCAGGGGAAGCACACGAACCTCCCGGTCGTCCCGCTTCCCGCGACGCTGCCGCTCCGGGCGCAGTTCCAGACGTCGACCGGCAGCTGCTTCGACGCGACGTACGGCACGGCGGCAAAGAACGACGCGAGTCGGCTCTCGGCGAAGAACTGACGACCAGTCGCGGCGTCTTCGCGTGGCGCCGAGGCTCGCTATTGCTCGTCGAGGCTCGACTCGAGGTGCTCGAACTTCAAGATGTCGAGCTCGTGGAACCGCTCGCGGAGCCACGGCGTCAGGAGTCCGAGGCGCTTGCAGTTCGGCACCACCTTCGAGAACAGCATCTTCTGGAACTCGCGCATGATCTCGGAGCTCATCACGATCTGGTGCGTCTCCTCGATCGGGAGGCCCATCTCGCGCCACACCTCGATCGCGTAGAGGCGGTCGCGCATGAGACGGCAGCCCTCGTACGTGAACTCCTCGCGCTCCCGCAGCTCGCGCTCGTTGAGCTCCTTGTAGACGCCTTCCAGCGAGAGCACGCCGAAGGCGACGTGGCGGGACTCGTCGCGCATGATGTACTGAGTCATCGTTTTCAGGAGCGGCTCGTTCGAGAACTTCTCCATGAGACCGAAGGCCGCCATCGCGAGGCCCTCCACCAGGATCTGCATGCCGAGGTACTTCATGTCCCAGCGCGAGTCGGTGAGGATCTGGTCGAGCAGCGTCTTCAGGTGCGGATTGATCGGGTACTCTTTCTGCACCTTGTCCCGCAGGTAGTGATCGTAGGTTTCGACGTGGCGCGCCTCGTCCATGACCTGGGTCGCGGCGTAGTACTTGGCGTCCATCCACGGCACGGCGTCGACGATCTGCGCGGTCGCGAGAAGAGCGCCCTGCTCGCCGTGCAGGAACTGCGAGAGGCTCCACGACAGCTGCTCGCGCCGGAACTTCCGGATCTCGGCCTCGGTGAACTTCGCCCAGAGCCGCGTCCCGTAGAGCGGGTTGTTCATGTCGGGGAGATTCTCCGCCTCCGGGTCGACGTCGATGGACCAGTCGAGCGCCGTCGCCTGATCCCACTGGTTCTGCTTCGCCTTGTCGTAGAGGTTGCGGAGTCCGACTTTGAAGCTCTCGTAGCTCCAGGTGTAGCAGGTGTCGAAGGTGGTCGAGAGCTGCTCGGTGAAGTCTTCGACGGCGTTCAGGTTCGACACCGCGACGGCGGGCTCGGTCATTGCTGTTCTCCTTGCACCGTCGTGCCCTGCGTGAGCATGCGGTGAGTCATGAAAGTGATCTCTTCGATGCTGATGTCCTTGCGGTCGAGCCACCAGGACGTGACTTGCGAGAGCATGCCGACGATCGCCTGGGCGGCGAACGCCGGGGGAAGATCGCGAAAGGCGCCGGCTGCCACACCGGCCGCGAAGTCCTGCTCGATGTCGGCGATGAAGATCTGATGGACCTCGCGCAGCAGCTCGTCGAACTGGGCGCTGTGGCCGAAGAGGATCTTGAAGACGTCGCGATTCTCGGCCGCGAAGCGGAAGAAGGTTTCCCCCCCGACGCGCGCCCGCTCGCGTGGATCGGTGACCGCGGCCTTGGCGGCGCCGATGGCCTCGCTGGCGGCGACCGCGGTCTCGCGCACGAGATCGGCGAAGAGCGCGTCCTTGGTCGGGAAGTAGAGGTAGAACGTCCCCGTTCCGACGTCGGCCGCCGCCGCGATGTCCGCGATCTTGGTGCCGTGGAACCCCTTGGTCGCCAGCAACCGCTTGGCCGCCTGGAGCAGCTGGTTGCGGGTCTTGGCGCGGCGCCGATCCTGACGGCTCAGGTCGTCCAGGTTCGTGACGGTCGCTGTACGAGTCGGCATGGGGTTTGTGAATCTCTGTTCAGAACTGAATGCGGATTCAGTGCTACGCGTAGAGCCCTGTAGTGTCAACTACCTTTTTGACATCGACCCCGGTCTGGACCCGCCGGATCGCAAACGAGCTCTGGAGCGGTCCGGTGACCCCGCTTACCTACTCGCTCCTCGCCGAACCGATGGCGGAGCACATGGTTCGGCGGCCGCTGCGAACCGCCGGGCTCGACGATCTCGCCGACCTCCCGGTCTTTCGCCAGCACGCGAGCCACGTCTACGTGAACGCCACCCTTCTTTCGGAGGTGGTCCGGCGGCTGCCTTCGGCGCTCCGGAGCGAGGGACTTCTCGGCTTCCTGCCCGCCTCGGCGCGCGCGGGCCTGGGGCCCGGGACGTCGTGGCTCGGCGGGATCACCCAAGCGCTCGCGATCGCCGAGCGGGCCTGGCGGAACGAGCCCGACTGGGCCCCCTGGGCGCGCGCCGACGCCTTCGATCGCGAGTGCGTCGAGGTCCGCCGGGGATTCCAGAACCGGGGGACGTTCGGCGCCAAACCGTCGCCGACCGAGCTCTGCGACGAGCTCGTCCGGGTCGCCGAGCGGCTCGGTCATTACCTGGACGTGGTGAGCTGGGGGATGGTCTTCGCGTACGTCTTCTTCCACCTGCTCCACGAGCTCTGCCGGCGCTGGGCGCCGCACCTCGCCGAGGACGCCGCCGCGCTGACCGTCGGCCTTCCCGGGATCGCCTCGCTCGAAGCGCACCACGACCTCCGGGCCGCCACCCCGCTCTTGCGTGAGGAGCCGGCGAGCGCCGCCGCGCTCGCCGCGGGCGACTTCCGAGCGGCCGCCGCGGTCCTCGCCGCGCATCCCGGCCGAGCCGGCCAGGCGTTTCGCGGCGTCCTCCGCGTGCACGGCCATCGCCTGAGCGGTCGCGACCTCGCCTGCCCAACCTGGAACGAGGCTCCGCACCTCGTGGTCGAGCTCGCCGCTTCGGGGGCGAACGGCGGAACCGCGCTCCTCGATCGCGCCGCCGCGGTGCGCCGCCGAATCGCCGCGACCACGCGCCTCGAAGAGACGATCGGCCAGGGGCTCGGAGGCTTCGCTCGCCGCGCGCTCTTCCGCCTCGTGCTCGCGCAGGCGCAGCGCTACTACGCGGTCCGCGAGAACATGCGCTACCACGCCGACTTCTTCCTGGCGCGGCTGCGCGTGATCACCCGCGCGTTCGGCACGGAGCTCGTCGCCGCAGGACGGGTGAACGACGTCGACGACGTCTTCTGGCTCGACGTCGACGAGCTCGTGCACGCGGCGACCGCGACCGGCGCCGAGCCCGCCGATCTCCGGGCGAGGATCGCGCTCCGCCGCGCCGCCAGGGCGCGCGACACGGAGCGCCCACCGCCCGAGACGCTCGACGAGCCGGCGCCATCCGGCAAGACCGACGGCGGCGGGGAGCTGATCGGCGAGATCGGCGCCCCCGGCCGCGCCGTCGGGACCGCGCGGATCGTGACCGGGCCCGAGGACTTCGAGCGCGTGCGGCCCGGCGACGTCCTGATCGCCGTCTACACCGATCCCGGCTGGACGACGGTGCTCGAGCGCGCCGCGGCCCTCGTGCTCGAGGCCGGCGGCGTGCTCTCGCACGGCGCAATCGTCGCCCGCGAGCTCGGGATCCCGGCGCTCGTCGGCGTCGCCGAGGCGACGCGCGCCGTCCACGACGGCGACGAGGTCGAGGTCGACACCGCGGCGGGACGGCTTCGCGTCGTGGGATCGACGCGCTGAGAATGCATCGTACGGTCGACGCGCTCGCGTGCGAGCATCGTCACGCCGGCGCGAGCGTGATCGCGCCCTCCGGGCACGCGACGACGCAGAGCCCGCACGCCTGACAGCTCGCGGCGCGCGGCGCGTACGCGGTCTTGCCGCCGTGGACGAAGACCTTGAGCCGCGCGAAGAGCCCGAGCGGCGCCCAGTCGGCGTCGTCGATGCGGCGCACCTCGAAGACGTCGTACGGACAAACGTCGACGCAGTCGCGCTTGGCCTCGCAGCGCGCGTGGTCGACGACGGGACGCCGCGTGCCCGGCGCCGCCTTGCAATGCTCGCCTGGTCGATCGGGATGCGCCGCCGCTTTCCGGGCTTTCTCCTTGTCGCGGCTCATCGTGCCGTCTGGGCGTGCTCACGTGCCGTCTGGGCGTGCTCGTGCTCACGCACGACCACCGAGAACTCGAGGCCGTGGCCGAGCGGTAGCGTCGTCGACTCGAAGCCGTTCGCCGGATCGCGGACGAACGCGACGTAGGACGCGAGCTCCTTCGGAAACGTGAAGATGTTGTCGGCGAGCACGGCCGCGCCCTTCCGGAGCTTCGGGCGCAGCATCCGGATCATCGGCAGGTAGATCTCCTTCCAGCCGTCGAGGAGCACGAGATCGATCGGCGCGGGCAGGTCGGCGAAGGTCTGCATCGCGTCGCCGTCGCGCACCTCCGCGACGCCGTCGAGGCCGGCCTCCGCGAGGTTGGCGCGGGCAGCCGCGATCTTGTGCGGCTCCATCTCGCTGCCGATGAAGCGTCCCCCGTTCGCGCGCGCCGCCGATGCGAGGTACAGCGCGGAGATCCCGAACGACGTGCCGAACTCGACGATCGTGCGCGCGTCGATGAGGCGCGCGGTCAGGTAGAGAAACTTTCCTTGCTCCGGGGTCACCGGGATGTAGGCGTCCTTCAGGTACGGCGTGACGCCCTGGAGCACCGTTCCGCCGCGCAGCACCGACCAGAGCGCCGACGGAGCGGCGCGCAAGAACACCCAGCGGTCACCCTTCGCGGCCTCGTGCAGGCGGTCGAGAGTGGCGATCACGTTCGGGTCGGTCAGCGCGTCGTGCATTTGCATCCTCCTCGAGCTCGCGGCTAGTGAATACGAGCGATCGCTCACATTGCGCAACTCGCATTCGCGAATGCCCATGCCCACCGCCCCAGGTCCGCGCAAACGGCCGGTTCAATCGCGTTCGCAAGCGACGGTCGACGCCATCATCGACGCCGCTGCTCGCATTCTGGTGCGCGACGGCTACGGCGCGTTCACGACGAACCGCGTGGCCGCGGTGGCCGGCGTGAGCGTCGGCTCGCTCTACCAGTACTTCCCCAAGAAGGAGGCCCTGCTGGCCGAGCTGAAGGATCGCCACGTCGCGGCGCTCGAGCGCGGACTCGACGAGGTGCTGGCGCGCGTCGGGAACGCGCCGCTCGCCGACCTCGTCGCCGCCGTCGTCGCGGCGAACGTCGCGACTCACCTGCTCGACCCCGCGCTCCACCGCGTGCTGTCGACGGAGGTGCCGCACCTCGGGGCGTCGGACGCCGCCGATGCGTTCGAGCGCCGGACGGTCGCGCGCGTGCGCGCGTTGCTCGAGGGTCGGCGGGAGGAGCTCGCGGTGCGCGATCTCGATCTCGCGGTGTATCTCGTCGTCCGCACCGTCGAAGCGACGATCCACGAACCGCTGGCCGAGCGGCCCGCCGTCCTCG
>DAIQBH010000295.1:0-6369 GCA_036781285.1 Thermodesulfobacteriota bacterium
AGCGTGGCGGCGGCGGCCGTGACGGCGGCGGCGATCCAGGCGTAGACCGCGTGCAGGCGGTACTGCTCCCAGGCGACGTCGAAGGCGGGCGGCGGCGTGACGCCGTGCTCGGCGAGGGTGCGGAGGTAGAGGGCGAGCAATTCGCGCTCGTGGTCGCGACGGACGGCAATCGGGAGTGAGTTGGTGAGGAAATAGGCGACGTCGCGCATGCCCTGTGCGCGTTGCGCGAGCTGCCAGTCGAGCAAGCCGGCGGCGTCCGGAAGGAAGTAGAGGTTGCCGGCGTGGGCGTCGCCGTGGACGAGCGTGAGCGGCCCGCGGGCCCAGGCGTCCTCGAGCGTGTCGCGGGCGGCGATGATGCGCGGCACGGCGGCGCGGACGGCGGCGGGGATGAGATCGCTAAGCTTGTCGACGCCGGCCGGTACGGCGAGCGCGCAGAGGAAGCGCTCGACCGGGTAGCGGTCGTTGCGGTCGCGCGACTTCAGCCAGGCGAGGTCGGACGCGAAGCGCGGGGTGTCCCAGCATGCGGCGTGCAGGAGCGCCAGGCGGACCATGACGAGACGGGCTTCGTCGACGCCGAGCGCTTGCGACGCGTCCGTGAAGCGAGCGCCGCGTGCGGCGAGATCCTCCAACAGGAGCGCGAAGCTTCGCCCGCCGGACGGGGCCGACGCGTAGTAACAGCCCGGCCGCTCGCCCGGGAGGTCGTCGGCGATCTCCCGGAAGAAGCGCGTCTCGGTCGTGCCGAGCCGCATGAGGTCGACGAAGAGCCGCGTCCGAACGTCGCGCGGCGCGAGCTTCACGAAGAGCGTCGCGGGTAGCGGACCGGCGCAGCCGATCTCGTCGTAGGTCACTCGGAGGCGTGCGCGCTCGGTCGTGCCCGCGGTCTCGTCCTGCCTCTCGACCGTCGCGACCCGGCAACCGGGGAAGGTCGTTCGGAGCGCGCGCGTGAGCCACGCCGCGTCGACGTCGCCCACGCGGGTCGGCTCCGCGTCGGTCCCCGCGATCCGAGCCCACCCGAGCTCGGTCGCGGCGACGCCCAGGCGCCACGCCGTCACCAGCCCATCACGCCACGACGCTTCCGCGGGCCAACGCATCGTCGGCGTCTCTTAGCGCGCGGCGGCGCCCTCGTGCACCTCGCGCGTCGCGGGGAGGCAGTATCAGTCGCCCACGAACGTCGGGAACGGGCGCCCCCGGTCGCATGCCGAGCCGCCATCCGATCGCATGCGGCGCAGGCGGTAGTTCGGTTGTCGCGCGCATAGGGTCATGGAGATCTTCTACGAGCAGGAGCTGGCGCGCGCAGTCGGACTCGGCGGCCGGGACCGGCCGGTCGCCTCGGCGGCCGAGCGCGCGCGCGTGACCGTCACCGTTCGCATAAAGAAAACGTTAGCGAAAATCACGCGTTGCCATCCCGGCCTCGGCCACCACCTCACGACGACGATCAAGACGGGGCGATGCTGTTCGTACTGCCCCGATCCGACGCACCCAACCGCCTGGTCGCTCTGACCCGCTGACGCTCGGCGATTGTATCCGGGCGGAGATGTGAGCTATCCCCCGCGCGGAATGAATCGGCAGCACCCCCGCGCCGCATGAGGAGCGCGATCGGACGGTACCGGATCGTGTCCGAGCTCGGGCGCGGCGGGATGGGGATCGTGTACAAGGCGCACGATCCTCGGATCGATCGCGTCGTCGCGATCAAAACGATTCGGAAGGATCGCTACACCGGCGAGGAGTCCGAATCCCGTGCCCTCACGCGCTTCGAACGTGAAGCGAAGGCCGCCGGCAAGCTCAGCCATCCCAACATCGTCACCGTGTACGACGTCGCGGAAGACGGCGACGAGATCTACATCGCGATGGAGTTCGTCGAGGGCGTGTCGCTGCGCGCGAAGATGGAGCAGACGCCGCGCTTCACGCTCGCGGACACGGTGAACATCCTGGTGCAAATCTGCAACGCCCTCGGGTACGCCCACTCGCGCGGCGTGGTGCATCGCGACGTCAAGCCCGACAACATCCTGTGCCTCGCCGACGGCAGCGTGAAGCTCGCCGACTTCGGTATCGCACGACTCGCGACGGCCACGGCGACCCACACCGCCATCGGCACGCCGCGCTACATGTCGCCCGAGCAGTGGCGGGGCACGGATGTCGACGGACGCACGGATCTCTTCGCGGTCGGTGTGATGCTGCACGAGCTCCTGACCGGCGATGCGCCGTTTACGGCACGCTCGACGACACACCTGATGTACGCCGTGTTGAACGATCCTCCCCGCCTGCCGACCCAGATCGACCCGAGCTTGCCGAAGACGGTGGACGACGTCGTGCAACGCGCGCTGGCGCGGGAGCCGGCGGGTCGGTACCGCTCGGGTGCCGACTTCGCGCATGCCCTCGAGCAGTTGGCGGAGGAAGCGGCCGTGGAAGCCGCCGCGGAGGCGGTTCGGATGACGATCATTCGGCGGGGTGACGTGCACTTCGTCGACCTCGCGGAGACCGGCACGTTGATCCCTCGCAGCGAAACGCGCGTCGAGGCGGGGTTCATGGAGGAGCTCGCGGGCGAGGTCGAACGACTCGCGGGCGGACGCAGCCAAGGCCGTGGGGACACGCAGACCGATACCATCGGGAACGCGACCACGCGCGACTACGGCGACTCCGCGTACGACGGTGGCGAGCGCGTGTCGGAGCTGCAAGCCATCGGCCGCCTCGTCTACTCGCACCTGCTGACCGAGCCGGCGCGCCGAAAGATCGCTGCCAGCAGTGGCGGCGATCTCTACCTCCGCCTCGACGAGCAGCTCGTCCACGTGCCCTGGGAGCTCTGTTACGACGGGCACGAGTTCCTGGCGACCAAGTTTCGCATCGGACGACAGGTGATCACGGATCGGCAGCTTCCGCATCGCCAGCCGACAGCGGCAACCGACCGCGGTCCCATCGAGATCTTGCTGGTGACCGACCCGACCGAAACCTTGCCGGGCGCGCGCGCCGAGTGCCTGGCGATCGAGGCGCAGCTCGCAACGGCACCGGAGGTCCGCGTCAGCCGGCTCACCGGCAAGAGCGTCCGCAAGATGGCACTGCTCCAGGCGCTCGGTCGCAGCACGATCGTCCACTTCGCCGGCCACAGCGTCTACGACGCCGACGACCCGACTCGAAGCGGATGGGTGCTGAGCGACGGCGTGCTCACCGCCGGCGAGATGACGAAGCTCGATCGCCTGCCCCAGCTGGTCTTTTCGAACTCGTGTCACGCCGGCGCGACCGTCGGCTGGGACGGCACCAGCAGCTACGAAGGCCACGCGTTCGGCATCGGCAGCGCGTTTCTTCTCGCCGGCGTTCCACACTACGTCGGCACCTTCTGGGTAACGCACGACGACGAGAGCGCGCTCTTCGCGCGCGCGTTCTATCAGTCGATGCTGCGCGGGGCGCCGATCGGTGAGGCGATGCAGGCGGCGCGCCGGCGCGTCGTCGACCAATGTGGCTGGAACGAGCTCACGTGGGCGAGCTACATGCTCTACGGCGATCCGGCCTACCAGCTGCCGATTCGCAAGAGCGTGCCGCGGCGAGCCGCGAGCGTGCCCGAAGCGATCGTCGTGCCGCCGACCGAGTCGTCGACGTCCGAGTTTCCTCGTCCGGCGACGACGCTCGTCGACGATCCGACGGTCACGAGCGCCGCGGCCGCAGCGAGGGGGGGCCGATCGAAAATCGCCATGCTTGCCGCCGCCGTGCTGCTCATCGTCGCCGCCGGCGCATGGCTCATGACGAGCCGACCCGCACCAGTGGCGCGCCCCGCAGCGCCGGTGGAGCCGCCGCCGGTGCTGCCGACCCCGCCGCCGCCGGCCGAAACGCCGGCCATGCCCGGACTCTATCGAACGATGCAGGACACATTGGACCTTCCGAACGTGTCGAGCGATCAGAAGCTCGAAATCATCGCTCGGCTCACGTCCGACGGAAACGACTGGTCGACGAAGGTGCTGCTGCACACCACCGCAGCCGAGGATCGGGTCGTCGCCATGGGCGCGATCAGCGGTCTGTCGGGGCGGGCATGCGGCCACATCGAGACGCCGCTGATCGGGCTCGTGGACGATCCCGAGCCCGGCAAGCGTGCCTGGGCGGCCAAAGCGCTCGGCGACAGCGGCTGCGTCGGCGCGCTCGACGCGTTGTCGCGGCGTCAGAAGATCGAGGCCACGCCGTTCGTCCTCGACAACCTCAAAGAAGCGATCGCGGACCTCGTCGAGAAGGTGAAAGGATAGTCATGCGGCGTTACGTGTCGTGGCTCGGGATGCTGTGCA
The DNA here is from genome assembly GCA_036781285.1 of Thermodesulfobacteriota bacterium. Lineage (GTDB taxonomy): Bacteria > Desulfobacterota > Binatia > UTPRO1 > UTPRO1 > UTPRO1. The sequence continues at coordinate 4,266 of DAIQBH010000295.1, forward strand.
TCGTGCTGGCGCTCACGGATTGCGGTCCGGGGCGGCGGCTGCCGCGGCCGCCGGGCGCTCCCGACAACATCTGGGACGATTTCCCGAACACGGTGCTCGAGGTGTACGGCACCGATCCGGGTACCAGCGGCCAACTCGTCTACCAGGCGTTGAAGAAGCAGCCGGAGCTCACCGGGTTCTTCGCGGCGCTCCCCGAGCCCGACGCGATCTACGTCATCGGTCGCGCCTGGATCCACAAGCGTTTCGAGATCTACTTCAAGCGCGGACCGGGAGCGCCGTTCGAAATCGCGCTCGACCGTACCAAGGAAGGGTACGTGCCGAGCGCGCGGCGTCCGTACACACCTGGAACGGATGCGGCGGACGTGTCGACACCGGCCCCGGCCCCGGATCCGACGCCGGAGCCGGTGCGATCGCCGACTCGGACCAAAAGGCCTAGCGCTTCCCAAACAGCCGCCGCTCCGGCAACGCCCAAGGTTCCCTCGGCCACGCAGAAGATCGAATGCCCCGTCCAGCCCAGCCGAGCCGACTGCAAGAGCTTCTGTCCGGGCACGTGGTCGTGGTGCAAGTGATCGCCGTGGACGGCATCGGGGCAGGAGAGAGCGCGAGGAACTCCGATCGGTACGCTTCCCAGTGACCTCCAAAGAGCAGATCCTGCGGCACCTGATCGAGATGGGCGTCTTCACCATGCTCGTCCGTCGTGATGGGGTACTGAAAGAGCTGCCGGTCGCCGCTCCGCCACTGGGTCCACCTACGTCTTCACCGACCGACGACGCGCCACCCGAGTGAGCGGGCGGCTTGCGCTTGGCGGATGTCGTATACGTGACGAAGGTCAGGGCGACGACGCCGGCGCGTTCGGCGGCGGCCAGATGCAGCGCGTCGAGGGTGCGCACCCGCAGAGTCTCGGCGAGGTCACCCGCGCGCTCGCATGTCGTCGTGTCGAGCTCGACGATGTGCGTGCGTTCCCAGTCGGCACGGAATGCACGCTTCATGCGAGTGCGTTCGGCCCCGTGGAGAAGCGCCGCGAGGTTGCGCAGCACTTCGAGCCACGTGTGCCGGGCGGTGACCCACGTAGGGTTTCCCACGATGCGTTCGCACGCATCGCTGTCATCCTCGGCAACGTAGCGCTTCAAGAGGGCGCTCGTGTCGATGTAGAGGCTCATTCTCCGCGATCCTCGAGGAGTACGTCGTCGATGCGGGCCGTGGCGCGAGCGTCGCGCTTCTACCGTTTCGACATCCACGACGTCTGTCGTCGCTTGTGCCGGACCGTTTCGGCGGGGTACGCTTCCTCTAGCTTCAGGTCTGTCGTTCGCCCGCGCACGGCTCCCACGCACGAACCTCAGACGGCGCGTTCCGCGCTAGCCTCCTCCTCCGAGCCCGCGAACGATCGTCGACGCGTCAACGGAGTTCGTGTGCGCGACATGCGTCCACGAACGATCCAGACGCCGCACGAGTTTCGCGCATGCGAAAGGCAGTGACGCCATGAGAGCTTCGAGAAGAGCCCTGACCGTGATGATCGCGCTCGCGACCACGATCGCAGCCACCGGATGCGCGGCGCGGCAGGAAGTCGTCGTTCGGGACGACAGCGCCATCACCAAGGACATCCGAGAGCGGCTGAGCGCAGACCCGGCGGCGAGCAAGTCGCCGATAACCGTCGACACCAAGGCCGGCGTCGTGAGCCTGAGCGGCCAGGTCACCGAGAGCGTCCGGGCGTCGGCGGAGCGGATCGCCCGCGACACCCCCGGGGTCCGCTCGGTCGACAACAACATGCGGTTCGGAGGGCCAGCGGCTCCCGCTAATTGAGCGAGCTCGGGTACGCCGTCGACACGACGACCCACCGCATCGGCACCGACGACTATCGGATTCGCGCGCTTCTCGATCGCCGACAGTATTGGGATCCGGACGGCGACGCCAAGCGCGCCGGCATCTCGTCCGCGTCCTGGCCGCTCTTCGGCCTCGTGTGGCCCGCGGGCCTGGCACTCGCGGACGAGATGAGCCGGTTCGCGCTCGCGGGCCGGAGCGTCGTCGAGATCGGGTGCGGGCTCGGCATCGCCAGCCTCGTGATGCAACGCCGCGGCGCGAAGATCACCGCAATCGACCACCACCC
>DAIQBH010000296.1:0-2899 GCA_036781285.1 Thermodesulfobacteriota bacterium
CACGACGTTGTAGATGCCCGCCGGTACGCAGAGGGCGGCGACCGTCGCCGCCGCCGCGTCGTCGACGTGGATCGAGGACATGTAGTGGTCGCCCGGCCCGAGCACCGTGAACATCCGCCGGCGCGCGAGCGCCACGGTCGCCTGGGTCGAGGGCGCGTCGGCCGAGTAGAACGACCCGAACCGCAGGACGACCCCCTGCCCGCCGCGCGCCGTGAAACGAGCGGTTTCGCGCTCGGCGTCGCGCGCCGAGGCCAGCGGCTGGGGCGCGTCGATCGGCGCGGTCTCGAAGATCTGGGTGTCGCCGAGGCTCTGGTAGAGGAACGTGATCGACTCCTGCACGTAGATCTTCACCTTCGCCGCGAGCGCGGCCGAGACGAGGACGCTGGCACCCTGACTGCGCAGGCGATCGTTGTCGCGCCAGTTGGCGAGCTTCCGCATCTTCGTGAGCGGCGGGATGCGGGTCGCGAGGTGCAGGATCGCGTCGCAGCCCGCGGCCGCCTCCGTCATGGTGCGGAGATCGAAGAGCTCGCCGACGACGGGCTCGGCCCCGAGCTTCCGGAGATCCTCGCCACGTTCCGGGGTCCGCGCGAGCCCCACGACCTCGTGACCGGCCTCGCGCAGGAGGCGCAGCGTCGGCCGACCGAGCGTGCCGGTCCCGCCGGCGACGAAGACGCGCATGGGCCGTTCGCTCTACCAACGGCGCGGAAACCACGCTAGGGAACGCGTTCGTTTCCGTCGTCCGCCAGGAGGCCCCTCGTGAAAGATCTCTTCTCGCTCAAAGGCAAGGTCGCGGTCGTGACCGGCGGCTCGCGCGGCATCGGCGCGATGATCGCGCGCGGCTACGTCGAAGCGGGAGCCAAGGTCTACATCTCGGCGCGGAAGGAAGCGGAGTGCGCCGCGACCGCGGAAGAGCTCTCCAAGTCCGGCACGTGCATCGCGATCCCCGCCGACCTCTCGACCGAGGCGGGGTGCAAGGGCCTCGCGGACGCGATCGCCGCGCGCGAGCCGGCGCTGAACATCCTCGTGAACAACGCCGGCGCCAACTGGGGCGCGCCGCTCGCCGAGTTTCCCGACTCCGGCTGGGACCGCGTCCTGAACCTGAACGTGAAGGGCGTCTTCCACCTCACGAAGATGCTCGTCCCGCTCCTCGAGAAAGGCGGCAGCGCCGCCGACCCGGCGCGCGTCATCAACATCGGGTCGATCGACGGGCTGAAGGTCCCGTTCCTCGAGACGTACTCCTACTCGGCGAGCAAGGCCGCCGTGCACCACCTGACGCGCGTCCTCGCCGTGCAGCTGGCGCCCCGCCACATCACCGTGAACGCCGTCGCCCCCGGACCGTTCGAGAGCAAGATGATGGCGGTCACGCTCGACCGCTTCAAAGACGCGATCGTCGCGGCGTGTCCGCTCGGCCGGATCGGCGAGCCCGAGGACATGGCGGGCGTCGCGATCTATCTCGCTTCCCGCGCCGGCGCGTACGTGACCGGCGTCGTCATCCCCGTCGATGGAGGCATCACCGTCCGGCCGTCATAACGAACAAGGGGGATTCTCTCCCCCTTCGCCGCCGCGGCAAAGCCGCGACGGCGTATCCCCCGGCTCGCTCGCGCTCGGCCCGCGCGCTGCGCGCGCGGAGGTTCGCCCGGGCTCGGTCGTTCCCGCGTGGCTCGCGCTCGCCGCGCTCATCGTGATCGCCGCGAACATGCTCGCGGGCGTCACCGCCTGGGCCACGATCGAGCTGATGCACGGCGTGACTCCGTTCGCCCTCGAGGCCCGCGCCTTCGAGCTCTCGGTGCTGCCGGCGTGGCGCTGCTTCGCGTACCTCGCCGGGATCGTCGCCGTGCTCGTCTATCTGAAGCCGATCATCGCCTACTTCCGGTGCGGCGCGGCCGGGCCCGCGTCGGAGCTCGTGCAGCGCCGGGTCACCAACGCGCCGGCGGTACTGGCGTTCGTCGGCTTCGCGCTCTGGGTCGCCAGCATCTTCGTCTTTCCGCTCCTCACGATCTGGCGCTTCGGCCACTGGAGCCCGGATCTCATGTCGCAGCAGATCCTCGGACCCTTCGTGAACGGCTTCCTCGCGATGACGGTGTCCTATCTGCTCGTCGACTGGCTCTTCCGCTCGATGGTGACGCCGACGGTTTTTCCGCACGGGCGCGTCGCCGCCGTCTCGGGATCCCTGGCGCCGGGCGTACGGACGCGGCTCTTGCTGTTCTTGATCGCGGTCGCGTTCATTCCGTTGTTCATGTTGCTGGGCCTCGTCCGAGCGGCGGCCGTACGTCTGGAAGCCGGGCGACCCGCCGCGGAAGTGGTTGCGTCGCTCTCGACCGCGAGCACGATCACGTTCGCGATCTTCGTCGTGCTCGGCATACTCCTGACGCTCGTGGTCGCGCGCTCGCTCACCCTGCCCCTCGGGTGCATGGCGGCGGCGCTCCGCCGCGTGCAGGGCGGCGACCTCGACGTCGCGGTCGCGGTGAACTCGGCCGACGAGGTCGGCGTCCTCGCCGACGGCGTGAACGCGATGGTGGAAACCCTGCGCGACCGCGAGCGCATCCTCCAGACGTTCGGCCGCGTCGTCGAGCCGTCGGTCCGCGATCGCCTCCTCGCGGGCGAGGTCGGCGCGACGGGCGAGCTCCGCACGGCGTCGATCCTGTTCTGCGATCTCCGCGGCTTCACCGCGCTCGCCGAGACGGCGCCGCCCGCGGAGGTCGTCGCGAGCCTGAACGAGCTCTTCACGGTGATGACCGTCTGGGTCCGCGAGTGCGGCGGCTTCGTCGACAAGTTCATCGGCGACGCGATGCTCGTCGTGTTCGGCCTCTTCGACGGCGTGCCCGCTGCCGCCGACCGCCCCCGCTACGACGGCGGCGCGGCCGCGGCGTTACATTGCGCGCTCCGTATGCACGAGTGG
>DAIQBH010000296.1:2909-6361 GCA_036781285.1 Thermodesulfobacteriota bacterium
AGTACACGGTGAGCGGCGACGCCGTGAACGTCGCCGCCCGCCTGCAACAGCTCTGCAAGGACGAGAACCTCTGCCTCATCGTCTCCGACGCCGCCTACGAGCGGGCGCGCGCCGCCGGGACGACCGCCGCGCTCGACCGCCGCGAGCCAGTCGTCCTGCGCGGACGCCGCGAACCGATCGGCGTCTACCAACTCGCCGCGACGTAGCGCAGCGATCCGTTCGCCTAGAGGTGGCGGGTCACCTCTAGGCGGCGACCGTCGCCACGTGCCGCGGCAGCGCGATGCGGAACGTCGTCCCCGCCTCGGACGTCGACTCGACCTCGACCCGCCCGCCGTGCGCCCGCACGATCTGATCGACGATGTAGAGCCCGAGCCCGAGGCCCGCGCCGCGCCGCTGGCGGCCGTTCTCCGCGCGCGTGAACGGATCGAACAGCATCGGCAGCGTCTCGGCCGGCACGTGCCCTCGATTGTGCACGACGACCGACACCCGCGACGCATCGCCGGCGACCGTGATGCGAATCGGCGTGCCTTCGGTGCCGTGCTGGACGGCGTTGCCGAGCACGTTGCTCAGCACCTGGCCGATGCGATCGCGATCCCAGGTGACGGCGGTGTCGCCCGTGAGGTCGAGCGTCACGCGCTCCGCGGCCGCGGGCTCGAGCTCCGACAGCGCGGCCCGGGTCAGGTCGCCGAGGTCGCACGCGGCCGGCAGCACCGGGATCGCACCCTGCAATCGGGCGCGCGCGAAATCGAGAAGCTGCTCGATGAGCCGCGCCATCCGGCGCGACGCGCGCTGCATCGTGTTGGCCATCCGCAGCACGGCGTTCGTGTCCTCGGGCTTTCCGAGGATCACCTGCGCACCGAGCTCGATGCTCTGGAGCGGCCCGCGGAGATCGTGCCCGAGGACGGCGACGAACATGTCGCTCAGGCGCAGCATTTCCCTCAGCTGCCCGAGCTGGTCCGACAGCTGATGGCGCTGCCGGTGGAGCTCGACGAACGTCTCGACCTTGCTCCGTAGCAGACGCGGCTCGACGGGCTTCACGAGGAAGTCGACGGCGCCGGTCTCGTATCCCTTGAACATGCGCGCCGGCTCGGCGGCGATGCCGGTCACGAAGATGATCGGAACGGCGCGCGTCCGCTCGGTCCCGCGCATGAGCTCCGCGAGCTCGAACCCGTCCATGCCGGGCATGTTGACGTCGATCAGCGCGAGCGCCACGTCGTGCACGAGGAGCGCTTCGAGCGCCTCGGCCCCCGAAGGCGCGGTGACGACGTGGACGCCGCCACCTTCGAGCAGCGCTTTCAGCGCCACGAGATTGTCGGCCACGTCGTCGACCACGAGGATCGCGACGTCGGAAACGGGCAGAGGCGTCATGACGGACTCCCGTCGATGCCCGCCGCGGGCGCACCGCAGGGCAGCGCGGCGACGGCGTCGATCATTTCGGGGATCGTGAGGGCGCGCGTCCCCGGCGCGTCGCGGAGCGCCGCGGCGGGCATCAACGGTTGCGCGGCGGTGAGCGGGCTCTCGACCCAGCCGAGGCCGCCGCCGCGACGGACCGTCGCCATCCCCGCCGCGCCGTCCTCGCTGGCGCCCGAGAAGAGCACGGCGAGGAGACGGGCGGCGAACGCCCGGCTGGCGGTTTCGAAGAGCACGTCGATCGACGGCCGTGAGAAGTGCACGGGCGAGTCGACCGAAAGCGCCACCGTCCCGTCGTCCTCGACGAGCAAGTGATAGTCCGCCGGCGCGAAGAGCACCGCGCCGGCGGACAACGCTTCCTTGTCGACCGCCTCGCGCACCGCGAGCCGGCACCGCGCGCCGTAGACGTCGGCGGCGCCGATCGCGGCGCGCGGCGGCAGGTGCACCACCACGAGCACCGGCACCGCGAGCGTCGCGGGCAGGCCCGGAAGGACGCGCAAGAGGCCGTCGACGGCGCCGGCCGACCCGCCCATCACCACCGCGCGCACGTCGTGGCGCGCGAGCTCCGTGCGCGGGTCGATCACGCGGGCTCTCCTCGTCCGTCCTTCTGCCCATCCTTCCGATAGAGGCGCCACTGCCGGTCGAGCTCGCGAAAGGCATCGCGCTGCGGGGTGAACATCAGGCTCTCGCCCGCGCCGAGCGCGAGGAACCCGCTCCGCACCAGCGCGTCGGCGAACAGTCCGACGGCGCGATCCTGGAGCGCGCGGTCGAAGTAGATGAGCACGTTGCGGCAGGTCACCAGATGCACCTCCGCGAAGACATGGTCGGTCGCGAGGCTGTGGTCCGAGAACACCATGTTCCTGCGGAGCCGGCGGTCGAACGCGATCTTGCCGTACGCCGCCGTGTAGTAGTCGGCGAGCGAGCCGGTGCCGCCGGCCTCACGATACGCGTGGGTCATGGCGGCCGCGCGCTCGAGATCATAGATGCCCGCTTCCGCGGTCCGGAGCGCGAAGGCGTCGATGTCGGTCGCGTAGAAGATCGTCCGGTCGAGAAGACCCTCCTCCGCGAAGAGGATCGCGAGCGAGTACACCTCCTCGCCCGTCGCGCATCCCGCCACCCACACCTTCAGCGAGGGGTACGTCGCGAGCACCGGCGTCACCGTGCAGCGGAGCGCGCGGTAGAAGGGCGGGTCGCGGAAGAGGTCGCTCACGCCGACCGTGAGGTACGGCAGGAGGCGGCCGATCGCGCCGTCCTCGTGGAGGACGCGATGCTGGAGCATCGAGAGGCTCGGGCAGTCGAGGGCGATCATCGCCTGCTCCAACCGGCGCCGCAGCGACGCGCGCGCGTACTGGCGGAAGTCGTGCTGCCAGCGGGCATAGATGGCCTCCAGCAGCAGATCGACCTCGAGATCGCGCCGCGGGTCGGCGGCGGTCGTCGCGTCGGCGTCGCTCACGCCGACCTCGGCAGCCAGACGCGGCAGAGCGAGAGCAGCTTGTCGACGTCGATCGGCTTCGCGACGTAGTCATTGGCGCCGGCCGCGAGACAGCGCTCCTGGTCGTCGCGCATGGCCTTGGCGGTCAGCGCGATGATCGGAAGATCCTGGAGCTCGGGGCGCTCGCGGAGCGCGCGCATGGCCGCGAAGCCGTCCATCTCCGGCATCATGATGTCCATGAGCACCAGATCGGGCCGGGGCGCGCGCGCCAGGCGCTCGACCGCCTCGCGGCCGTTGCGCGCGATCTCGACCTCGGCTCCGCGCGGCTCGAGCAACCCCGTCAGCGCGAAGACGTTCCGCACGTCGTCCTCCACGACGAGGATCGTCCGACCCTCGAACGCGCTCTCGCGCTCCCGAGCCGCCCGCAGCATGCGCTGGCGCTCCGGCGGCAGGGTCGACTCCATCTGGTGGAGGAAGAGCGACACCTCGTCGAGCAGGCGCTCGGGGGAGCGCGCGCCCTTGATGATGATCGACTTCGAGTAGCGCCGGAGCCGCTGCTCCTCGTCGTGATCTATCTCGCGGCCGGTGTAGACGATCACCGTCGGAAACG
>DAIQBH010000297.1:0-6288 GCA_036781285.1 Thermodesulfobacteriota bacterium
CCGACTTCGTGGCCGCGGGCGGCAATGAGGTCGATTCCGACGAAGGCAACGAGACGGCCCGCATCCTGATCCTCCGCGGTTCTCCGGGCGGACAGCCGATCCCCGGCCAGGAGATCATCCTGCCCGCGCCGCCACGTGGCCCGGGTGGCCAGTTCACGGCGCTGGCCGTGGCGGACTTCGACGGCGACGAGCGGGCCGACATTCTCGCCGCGCGCCCGTTCGACCGCGCCATCTACGCGTATCGCGGCATCGGCGACGCCACGTTCGTCCCTGCGGGCCTGGTGTCGATCACGAGCGGCGCGATGGCGGGGCTCGGCTGGGGCGACCTCGACGGCGACGGCGACCACGACCTGGTCGTCGCCTTCCGGCACCCGCGCGAGGCGTTGATCCTGCTCGGGGACGGCGCCGGCGGGTTCGCGGCGGGAGGACAGATCCCCGCCGGGCGCGACGTCACGTCGTCCGCGAATGCCTTCGCGCCGATCAACGTCGCCGATCTCGACGCGGACGGCCACCTCGATCTCCTCGTCGGCTGCGGCGAGTCGGCCGAGGTCGCGGTGCTCCGCGGCCTCGGGGGCGCCGAGTTCGCACCGCAGGTGCTGTATCCGACGGGCGGCGAAACGGCCGCGGTCGCGGCCGGCGATCTCGACGGGGACGGCCGGCGCGACTTCGCCGTCGCGACGTTCGACGGCACCGTGCGCACGTTCCTCAACCAGGGAAGCGCGGCGTTCGCGGTCGGGGTCGACGTTCCGCTCCAGCGCTGGCTCACGTCGCTCGTCGTGGCCGACGTGGACCGCGACGGGCGCCAGGATCTCGTCGCGTCCGGGATCGACGCCGAGGAGATCTGGCTCGTGCGTGGGGTGTTCGCCCATCCCCAACGCTTCGCCGCCGCGGCGGCCTGGGCGCTCGCAGTCGGCGACGTCGACGGCGACGCGATGCCCGACCTCGTCAGCGGCTCGTTCGGACTCTTGCGCGTGCTGCCGCAGACCTCGATTCCGCCGCTGCCCTGAGCGCGCGGCGCGGCGCGCGTCGTTGGCAAGGGTCGATCGAAGCCGCTAAGACTCCCGCGCCATGGAAGTCCTGCGCACGAACGTCGACACCAAGTCCGAGACCTATCGCCAGAACCGCGAGGGGTTCCTCGAGCAGATCGGGATCTTGAACGAGCAGCTCGCGAAGGTCCGCGAGGGTGGCGGCCCCAAGTACGTGAAGCGCCATGCCGAGCGCGGGAAGCTCATGGCGCGCGAGCGCATCGAATTGCTCCTCGACCGCGACTCGCCGTTCCTCGAGATCGCGCCGCTCTGCGCGTGGGACACCGAGTTCGCGCTCGGCGGCTCGCTGATCTCCGGGATCGGGGTCGTGTCCGGCGTCGAGTGCGTGATCACCGCCAACGAGCCGACCATCAAGGGCGGGTCGATCAACCCGTACACGGCCATCAAGACCGGCCGCACCATGGAGATCTGCGCGCAGAACCGGATGCCGATCATCAACCTGACGGAGTCCGGCGGCGCCGACCTGCCGTTCCAATCGACGATCTTCGTCCCGGGCGGCCGCGGCTTCCGCGAGCTCACGCGCCGGTCGCGCGAGCGGATTCCCACGATCTGCCTGGTCTTCGGCTCGTCGACGGCCGGCGGCGCCTACGTCCCCGGCATGTCCGACTACATAGTCATGGTGAAGAACCAGGCCCAGGTGTTCCTCGGCGGTCCGCCGCTCGTGAAGATGGCGATCCACGAGGACGTCGACGAGGAGACGCTCGGAGGCGCCGACATGCACAGCCGCGTGTCGGGTGTCTCGGACTACCTGGCCCAGGACGAGCGCGACGCGATCCGGCTCGGCCGCGAGATCGTCGCCCAGCTCAACTGGAAGAAGCTCGGCTGGTCCAAACGCATCCCCGTCGAGGAGCCGATCTACGACCCCGACGAGATGCTGGGCCTGGCGAGCATCGACATCCGGAAGCCGTTCGACGTGAAGGAGATCATCGCGCGCATCGTCGACGGCTCGCGCTTCCACGAGTTCAAGCCGACGTACGGCACGACGCTCGTCACCGGCTACGCCCACATCCACGGCTACCCGGTCGGCATCCTCGCCAACAACGGCATCCTCTTTTCCGAGTCGAGCGAGAAGGGCGCGCAGTTCATCCAGCTCTGCAACTCGACCAATACGCCGATCATCTTCCTCCAGAACATCACCGGCTTCATGGTCGGCAGCCGCTACGAGCAGGGCGGCATAATCAAGGACGGCGCGAAGCTCATCAACGCCGTCTCGAACTCGACGGTCCCGGCCATCACCGTCATGGTCGGCGCGTCCTACGGAGCCGGCAACTACGGCATGGCCGGCCGCGCCTACGACCCGCGCTTCGTCTTCAGCTGGCCGAATCACCGGATCGCCGTCATGGGTCCCGAGCAGCTCGCAGGCGTGCTGTCGATCGTCCGCCGGCAGGCCGCCGAGCGGGCAGGGCAGCCATTCAACGAGGCCGAGGACGCCATGATCAAGCAGATGGTCCAGGGCCAGATCGAGAAGGAGAGCTACGCTTTCTTCGCGACCGCCCGCGTTTGGGACGACGGCATCATCGACCCCCGCGACACGCGCACCGTCCTCGGCATCTCGCTCTCGGCGGTGCACAACAACGTGATCGAGGGTGCCACGGGGTACGGGGTCTTCCGGATGTGACCGCTACCCGAGCCGGATGTTGCGCTGCTCGTCATCGAGGTCTCCTCGACGTCTCTCGCGACCTGCCTGACGGTCCTGGCGTTCCCGACGCGACGCTCTCCGTCGACGACCCCTTGCCCCCGCCCCCAGCTTCGCGTTGACCGGCGGCGGTCGCCGAGGGCACTATCGCCCCGCCTCGGACGACCGCATGGGTACACGGGAGTCGACGCCCGCCCGCGGGGCCAGAGAACACCGGACCGACGACGCCGAGGAACGCCTCCGGCGGAGCGAGGCGCGCTTCCGGAGCGTGTTCGACCATGCGCCGATCGGCATCCTGCTGCTCGGGCCGGACGTGCGCATCTTGGGGGCGAACCGGGCAGTCTGCGCGATGCTCGGCTACGAAGAGTCCGAGCTCGTCGGCCGCATCGTGAGCGAGCTGCTCCACCCCGAGGACCTCGCCGAGAGCAATCGCATGCGCGCACGCGTCGACGCCGGCGAGGTCGACACGGTCTCCGTCGAGCGGCGCGCTATGCACAAAAGCGGCCGGGTGTTGTGGCTCCAGGTCCGCAGCTCCGTCCAGCGCGAGGCCGACGGCAACGTCGACCTCATCATCACCCAGCTCGTCGACGTCTCCACGCAGCGCGCGCAGGAAGCGAAGCTCCGCGAGAGCGAGGCGCGCTTCCGGACGATCTTCGAAAGCGCACCGATCGGCATGGCGCTGATCGCGCCCGAGGGCCATCTCATCCAGGTGAACCCCGCGCTCGCGGTGATGCTCGGCCGGACACCCGAGGAGCTCGCGAGCCTCTCGGCGCCCGACGTGATCCACCCCGACGACGTCGACCTCACCCGCATGCAAGTCGCGGCTGCGCTCAGCGGGTGCTGCTCGGACACGATCGCCGGCGAGTCGCGCTATCTGCACGCCGACGGCCGAGTGGTCTGGGGCGCCTACCAGAGCTCCCTCGTGCGCGACGCCGAGGGCGTCCCGCGATACTTCGTCTCGCAGGTCGTCGACGTCACCGAGCGAAAGCTCGCCGAGGACGCGGTCCGCGAGAGCGAGGCGCGCTATCGGGGCCTCGTCGAGCTATCGCAGGACCTGATCGTCCGCATGGATCTCGACGGCAATCTGACCTTCGTGAACGACGCATGGACCGCGAAGTTCGGCCTTCGCCGCGAGCAGGTGATCGGCCGGAGCGTGATGCCGCGCATCGTGGCGAGCGACCGTCCGATCGCGGCGAAGACGATCAGCGGGCTCGCCATGCCGCCGCACCGCGCCCGCATCGAGATCCGCCAACCGACGATCGAGGGCGTCCGCTGGCTCGAATGGGAAGGCTGCGGGATCTTCGACGACACGGGGAAGGTGATCGAGCTGCAAGCGATCGGACGGGACGTGACCCAAGAGCACGAGATCGCCGAGGCGCTGCGCGCGAGCGAGGCGCGCTATCGCGGCGTCGTCGAGTCGCAGCAGGCCGTCGTGCTGCGCATGAACCTCGACCTCGCGATCACCTTCGTGAACGACTACGGCTGTCGCCTGATCGGCGTTTCCCGCGAGGAGATGATCGGCGCGCACGTGCTCTCGTGGGTGCACCCCTCCGACAAGGAGATCGCGGAGGCGGCGTTTCGGAGCGAGCTCGTGCCGCCGTACCATGCCACGCTCGACTGCCGCGTCGAGATCGCCGGCGACATCCGCTGGTTCGAGTGGGAGGGCACGGCGATCTTCGACGAGGATGGCAAGCCGATCGAGCTCCAGTCGGTCGGCTTCGACGTAACGGAGCGCCGCGCGGCGGCCGACGCCCTCCGCGCCTCGCTCGAGGAGCTCCGCCAAAGCGAGGAAAAGCTCCGGCGCCTCGCGCAACGCCAGGTCGTCGTCCGCGAGGAGGAACGGAAGCGGCTCGGATTCGATCTCCACGACGGCGTCTGCCAGGAGCTGATCGGAATCGGCATCCTGGTCGAGTCGCTGCGTGGCCGTCCGGGCTTCACGCGGCACGAGTCGGCCGAGCTCGGTCGGGTCAGCCGCTACCTCGGCGAGGTCGTCGAGCACCTCCGCCTCCTCGCCGGCGACCTCCGCCCCATGCTCCTCCACGATCTCGGTCTGGAGGGCAGCTTGCGGTCGCTGGCGGTCGGCCTCTCCAGCCAAACGACGACCATCGTGACGGTCTTTCCGACGCCGGTGCCGCGGCTCGAGGAGGCGGCAGAGGTCACGGTCTACCGCATCGCCCAGGAGGCGCTGGCGAACGCGCTCCGCCATGCGCGCGCCTCCGCGGTCGTCGTCGAGCTGTGTGCGAACGACGGAAGGCTGCACCTCGAAGTACGGGACGACGGGTGCGGGTTCGAGCCCGGTCGGCGCCGGAGCAGCGCGCTCGGCCTGCTCAGCATGGAAGAACGTGCCCTCGCCCTCGGAGGTCGTCTCGAGGTCCGGTCGGTGCCGTCGCGCGGCACGACCATCGCCCTGGATTGTCCGCTCAACGAGCGGGTGGCGGGCGCCTGACGGCGACCGTCACGGGTGCGCCTCGGCGGCCGCGAAGCGCTCGCGGATCGCGCCGAGCAGCGCGTCGGTGTCGAACGGCTTCCCGAAGCAGCGCCGTACGCCGCCGCCTTTGGCCGTCGCGGTCATCGGAGCGTTGAAGGCCGACACCACGAAGATCGGAATGGTGTCGAGGTCCGGGTCGCCGTCCTCCAGCATCTCGAGCAGCTCGAAGCCGCTCAGGATCGGCATCATCAAGTCGAGGAGCATCAGGTCGGGTTTCGATTGCCCGCGGATCATCTCGAGCGCGACCTGCCCGTTCTCGGCGCGCCGGACCAGGTAGCCCTCGCGCTCGAGGAGGGTCGTGAGGGTGTCGCGGATGCCGCGGTCGTCGTCGACGACGAGGATCTCGCGCATCCCACTCGATGGCATGCCCATGGGCGCATTTTCCGCCTAGGACAGTCGACTGCCTAGGATCATTGTCGAGGGTGGAGCGGAGGTGGACGTGCGCCTACGTGTGTTGCTTGTCGAGGATTCTCCGGTCGACGCGGTCATGATCGAGCGCGCCCTCGGCCGGGCCGGCCATGCGGTCGCGTTGACCCGGGTGGACACGGCGGAGGGGCTGACGGATGCGCTCGGGCGCGAGCCGTGGGACCTCGTGCTGTCGGACTACTCGATGCCCGGCTGGAGCGGACTCGATGCGCTCGCAATCGCACGGGAGCTGGCGCCGGATCTACCGTTCATCCTCGTATCCGGCACGATCGGGGAAGACGTGGCCGTCGAGGCGATGCGCTCCGGAGCGAGCGACTACCTTCTGAAGGATCGCCTGACGCGGCTCCCGGCCGCCGTCGAGCGCGCCGTCGAGTCGGCGGAGATACGCCGCGAGTACGGCCGCTCGCGCGTGGCGCTCGCGTTCCTCACGCAGGCAACGGCCGCGCTCGCGCGCTCGCTCGACCTGGAGGCCGTCGCCGAGACGCTCGTGGCCCTCGCGGTGCCGCTGCTCGCCGACGGGGCAGTCGTCCATCTGGTCGAAGGAGAGGGCGCGCTCCGCCGCATCGCCGTCACCGATCTCCCCGTCCTCGCGGCGTCCGGGGCACGAGCGATGACCCTGCCGCTCGCGATCCGTGACACGACGCTCGGCTACCTGACGCTCGTGCAGGCGGGCGGCGCGCGCCCGCTGGTCG
>DAIQBH010000298.1:0-6244 GCA_036781285.1 Thermodesulfobacteriota bacterium
CGCGCGTGGCTCGCCCGCGCCGCCGGCGAGGAAGGTCTTCAGCTCGTCCCGCTCGCGATGATCGGCAAGGCCGACCTCGGCTTCATGGCCGTGCACGCCGACCTCTGGCGCCATCAGCAGCTCGCGCAGGAGATCGCGGCGAGCACGCTCGGCACCTGCCTGGAGCCGGTCTACTCGTTCCTCTCGCTCTCCGAGGCGAGCGAGTACATGAGCACCGACGCCGATTGGGCGCGGACATTGATCGACGAGCAGCAGGTCGACCCGGCGTCGCCCGACTTCGCGACCAAGATGGCGACCTTCCGGAAGCGCATGACCCACTACGTCGAGTCGCGCCTCCACCCGAAGCTGCCCGACAACTTTCCGATCGTCTGCTTCTACCCGATGGCGAAGGCGCGTGGAGAGACGCGCAACTGGTACGCGCTGCCCTTCGAGGACCGCAAGCAGCTCATGCAGGCGCACGGCGAGTCGGGCCGGAAGTACGCGACGCGGCTCACCCAGCTCATCACGACTGCGACCGGCGTCGACGACTGGGAATGGGGCGTCACGCTCTTCGCCGGCGACCTCAAGGCCATCCGCGACGTCGTCTACGAGATGCGCTTCGATCCCGGCAGCGCGCTCTACGGCGTCTTCGGCGCGTTCTACGTCGGCATCCGGTTCGGCGCCGACGATCTCCAGTCGGTCCTCCGACTCTAGGCGCGCGGCCGATGCCGACCCGGAGCTTCCGACCGCGAAGCCGGCGCCGTCCGGACGGTGACACGAAGCCCGCGGAGGGACCCTCGGCGATGGAACAGATCGTCGCCGAAGCCACGAAAGCCCGCGCCGCGCGCGCCTCCGGCTACCGCGAGCGGTCCCTCGCGCTCCACGGCTGGATCTGCGCTCGCTGCGCCCGCGAGTTCGAGGCGGAGAACCTCCACCTCCTCACCGTCCACCACAAGGACGGCAACCACGACAACAACCCCGCGAACGGCAGCAACTGGGAGAACCTCTGCGTCTACTGCCACGAAGCCGAGCACACGACCCACACGCTCGGCGACTACCTGACGGGCCGGAACACGAACCGCCCCCGCTGAGTCCCAAAGCGGTCCGCGACCAAAGCCGTTTAGAGCGAGGACCGCGGATTCACTCCGCGGTCCTCGGCCCATCGGAGGATTTTTCGAGCGCACTTCTGCGTTCGAAAAAGCGCACGGGGGCGAACAGAACTAATGCGCCGCTTCGATGACGCCGCAGCTGATGATGCCGAACGTGGTGAGCGAGCCGGGGTTCGCGGGATCGCCGCTGATCACGATCGACTTGCCGACCACCGAGCGGTCGCCCGGGGCGACGGTGAGCTTGCTCGAGGTCACTTTCAGGGTGCCGGTGCCGTCGGCGCCGGCTTCGAGCTCGCCGAGGAGGCCGCCTTCCTTGTCGCCGCCCGGCTGGAAGCGGTTGCCCACGGCGGCGGCATTGGCGCCCGTGCAGTCACCCTTCTCGTGGATCGCGACGGCGTGCTTCCCGGGCGCCATCGCCTTGGCCGCGATGGTGATCGAGGTCGATCCTCCGGCCTCGTCGAAGGTGGCGGTGCCGGTGATCTGGCTGCCGCTCTTGGGCTCGAACGTGGCAGTGGCGTTGGTCGGCGTCTTCGAGCAGGCGGCGACCGACACGGCGGCGACGGCGAGCAAAATGAAACGGTGCATGCTGAACTCCTCCTCCCAGGATTTTGAGCGGCGCATGATGGCCGAGGTCGTCGACGAACACAATTACCCGCGCCCCCGTGTCCCGCGCTGGTCCGGGCGGGAGGCCCTCGATACAGTGCCGCTCACATGCCATCCAGCTCGACGGTAGGCAACGATAGGCTTCGGATCGGGGTGAGCAGCTGTCTCCTCGGCGAGGCCGTGCGCTTCGACGGCGGCCACAAGCACGATCGCTTCCTGACGGACGTGCTCGGGCCGTACGTCGAATGGGTCCCGGTGTGTCCGGAGCTCGAGGTCGGGATGGGCGTCCCGCGCGAGTCGGTGCGGCTCGAGGGCGACGTCGAAGCGCCGCGCATGGTCGGCGTCCGCAGCGGGACGGATCACACGGACGCCATGCGGCGCTTCGCCGAGGAGCGGGTGCGGCAGCTCGCCGCGCTCGACCTCCAGGGCTACGTCTTCAAGAAGAGCTCGCCGAGCTGCGGTATGGAGCGGGTCCGCGTGTACGGCAAGGGCGGCATGCCCGCGCGTCGCGGTCGGGGCCTCTTCGCCGACGCGTTCCTGCGAGCCGAGCCTCTCGTCCCCGCCGAGGAGGAGGGCCGCCTCCACGACCCGGTCCTGCGCGAGAGCTTCATCGAGCGCGTCTTCGCGTACCGGCGGTGGCAAGACCTCCGGGCGGCGCCCAGCCGGGCGGCGGTCGTCGCCTTCCACACCGCCCACAAGTTCCAGCTCCTCGCGCACAGTCCAACGCACTACCGCGCCATCGGTCGGTTGGTGGCCGAGCAGGCACGGCAGCGCCCGGCCGCCTTCGTGACCGAGTACGGACGGGTCTTCATGGAGGCGCTGGCCGCTCGCGCGACGACGGCGAAGCACACGAACGTCCTCCAGCACCTCGCGGGCTTCTGCCGCGAGCACCTCGATGCCCACGACCGTCAGGAGCTCGCGGGCGTGATCGAAGACTACCGGCGTCATCTGGTTCCCCTCGTCGTCCCGCTCACGCTGCTCCGCCATCACGTCGACCGTCACGCGATCGACTACGTGCGGGGCCAGACGTATCTCGCGCCGCACCCGAAGGAGCTGATGCTGCGGAACCACGTCTGAGGTCGAACAGATCTTGGGAGTGGCTCAGGGTGCTTCCGGGTGCGCCGCGAGCCAGGTCGAGAGCTCCTGCGCGGCGGCGGCGGCCTGGCGGCCGCCGGGAGTGTCGCCGGCGAGCGCGGCCGCGCGCTGGTAGGAGGCGAGGGCGTCGCGATAGCGGCCGGCGTCGTAGAGGATGCCGGCGAGCGTCGCGTGCCCCTGGTGATAGCGCGGGTTGATCGCGAGGGCTTGGTTGGCGTTCGCGAGGGCGCGGGTCAGCTCGGCGTTGGCGGTCGCGGTGTCCCCCGTACGCGCGGCGGCCTGGCCACGCTTCCGCGCGACGAGTGCCAGGCCGCGGTAGGCGATCGCGTGCCCGCCGATCTCGTTGGCGGTCGTGAAGAGAGTCTGGGCCTCGTCGAGCTTGCCTTGCTCGACGACGATGAGCCCGAGGTTGATGCTGAGGCGCTGGCGGTTGACGTCGTTCGGTCGGAGCGCGAGCCCGCGACGATACGCGGCTTCAGCCTCCGCCGGGCGGCCGGCGTCGGCGAGCGCGAGGCCGAGGTTCAAGTAGGGCAGCGGCTCGCTGTCGAGCCGCTCGGTGACGGCGGTCCAGAGGGTGAGCTCGTTCTTCCAGTGTGCGTTCCGGGTGATCGTCACGACGGCCAGGAGCGCCAGGATGGCTGCCACCACTGCCGCCGCGCCGCGCGACCGGGACCATCGGGTGCTCGACAGCACCGTTGCCGTGATGATCGCGACGCCGACCATGCCGAGGTAGAGACGCCGCTCGGCCACGGGTGTCGCGCTGAAGTCCGCCAGCACGACGGCCACCGCGGGCGCGACTGCGATCGCGAACCACGCGATGCCGAAGCGAAGCATGCCGGTCGTGCCGACGGGCGCGAGCGCGAAGGCCGCCAGCAGCGCGGTGCCACCAGCCGCGGCGAGCAGCAGGTGTGCGGTGTCCGTCGGGGTCGTCGGGACGAACGGCGCGAAGTCGATCGGACCGAGCACGCGCGCCAGTTGATAGCTGAAGGCGCCCGCCAGGTTCACCACGTCCGACAGCGCAAGGGGTGCCCGTCCAACGCCGGTCGTGACGTCCGCGGGCCGCAAGAGCTGGCACAGCGCGACGCCGACGACCGAGGCGGCGAGCGTCGGGGCGGCGCGCCGAAGACGCGCGGCGGTTCCGCCTGCCGGCATCGGTAGGACGAGGGCCGCGACGATCAACAGTAAGGGCGTCACGCTGCCCGTCTCCTTGCTGGCGGTCGCGAGGAACGCGGCTGCGAGGATCACTGGAGTCGTCCACCAGATGGGGGCGGCTTGATGGCGCACGAAGGCGAGCGTGGCGGACGTCGCGAACGTCGCCGTCATGATGTCGGCGCGACACGTCAGCCATGCGACGGACTCCACTTGAACCGGATGGACGACGAAAAGAGCTGCCGCCGCGATCGCCGCCCACGGTAGGGCGCCGAGTGCGCGCATCAGCAGGAGCACGAGGACGCCGTTCACGGCGTGTAGAAGCACCTGCGTCACGTGGTAGCCGCTGCTGCTCGACCAGAGACGCGAGTCGATCCACAGGGTCATCATCTCGAGCGGTCGATACATCCGCATGTTCGGAAGCCCCGGCGGCTCGCGCCATGCGTCCAGCCAGGTGCGATAGAAGCGCGCCTTTTGATCGAGCAGGACGGAGTCGTCCCAGACGAAGCCGTGCCCGAACGTATTGGCGAAGACCGCGAGGGCGAGGACGAAGACGACCAGACTCGATAGGGCCGCTGAGGGGGGTTGCCACCAGGCGACCTCGGGCGTCGCTGATGCCGGAGCGTTCCTTGGTGCGACGGCGGTCTTCTTCACGCGCCCGGGGCCGCGAGGCTGCGGGCGCGCAAACGATGCCGGACCGCGCCCAGGTCGCCGCTGTCGATGGGGACGCCGCGTTCGAACGCGATCACCTGGCCCGAGAGCGGCGAGATGCGTTGGCCGGGCGTCAGGATGCCGACGAGGTTCAGTGGGTCGGCGGCGGCGACGAGGAGCACGTCGCCGTCGTCCTGGGCGCGGCGCGTAGCGCGCAGCGCCTCGATCGCCTCGGGCAGCGCGAACTGCTCGCCGACGAGTCCCGACACGAAGCGGCCGCCTCGGATCTCCCCGCGTGCTTCCATGCGGCGGAGCACGACCAGCAGCTCACGCCACGACGGCATCAGGGCTTCGCGCGCGAGGATCTCGCGGAACACGACGCCCCAGCGGGTGAGGAGCTGGCGGGTGGCGGCCTCGGCGCGGGCCTCGGGCGCGAGCGGCTCGCGCTTGCTCGCGAGGAGCGACCAGCGGCCCGCGGGCAGCGCGCGCCGCGGGGCGCGGCCGCCGCGCAGCGCACGGAGGCGCACTTCGGGCTGCGGGCGCTCCTCGGGCGCGACGAGCCTGCGGAGCCCGGCGAATCCGTCACCCGTCACGATCCCGCGCGCGACGAGCTCCCAGAGCGCATCCTCGGTGGCCGTCGGCAGGAGACCGGTCGCTGCGGCGATGTCGGCGCTGAAGGACGCGCCTTCCGCGGTGAGGTAGGCGGCGACGTCGCGCGCGGCGCGCGACAAGCGCGGGCTCGCGGCGTCGGGTCGCGTCGTGCGCAGCAGGTCGACGTCGCTCCGGAGCGCGATCGCGAGCGGGGCGGCGCGGGTCGGAGCGGTGCGACGCGGCGTCCTCGGCGGAACGGGTACGAGCCCGGTCCGGCCCGGCGCGCGTGGTCCCGTGGTCGCCGCGGCCGTATCGTCGTTCGGCTGCGAGAAACGCCCCCACGTCGTGATGCCGGAAAGGCAGAGCTCGTCGAGGAGGCCGGGCTCGTAGAGCGCGACCCGCGCCGGCAAGACGCATCGCTCCCAGGCGGGCGCCGGCACCTCGATGCCATGGAGCTGGCCGAGGATGGTCGCGAGGCCGTCCCGGCCGTGCAGGCGGGTGGCGGGCAGGACGTGCTGCCAGCGGAACAGGTAGCGCATGAAATCGGCGATCGAGACGGGATCGATCTCGCGGCGGAGCCGGCCGAGGGTGAGGCGATGGATGCGGGCGAGCAGGCGGCGTTCGCACCATTCTTCCCCGTTCCCGCCCGGCGTGTAGCGGCCCTGCATCGCGACGCCTTCGCCTTCGAGGCGGGCGAGCGCGACGGCGACCGCCGCGGCCGCGAGGCCGAGCCGACCCGCGAGGTCGGTGACGCTCGTCGGCCCGATCGCTTCGAGCCAGCCGCGCACCATCATGACGTGCGCGGCTTCCTCGTCGCACTCCCGCGGGGCGCCGGCCGGCGGGGCGAGCGCCGGCGCGAGCGTCATGCCCGGAAGCGCGGCGCGCGCGACCGCGACGCGTTCCGCCGGCACGAGCGCGCGGTGGCGGCGGCCGTCGTGGTCCCACGACGCCCACGCGGCCCGATTCGTGAGGAGCAGCTCGTCGGCCCAGGGTGCCCACGCGCCGAGCGTGTCCGCCGGGAGCTGCACGAGCGTCAGCAGCACGTCGTGGAGCTCGTCGGCGTCGCG
>DAIQBH010000299.1:0-6243 GCA_036781285.1 Thermodesulfobacteriota bacterium
CGGGGAGCGGCAGGACCGTCAGCTGCAACGGGTCCGACGTGACCTCGAGCCGGCGCTGCTCGCCGCCGAAGAACGGGTCGTCGAAGATCCCGCGCCGGCTGCGGCCGCGCACGACCATCGAGAGGCCCATTTCGGCGGGCCCGACGGTCATGGCGCCGCTGCGGAGCGGCGTGAGAACGGTGGGGAAGTCGAGGACCTGGAACGTGCCCTCGGCGGTCTGCTCCTGGCGCTGATCGGGCTCGGACAGCTTGTCGAGCGCGAAGCCGTCGCCGCCGATCGTCGGGTACTGCACGTCGGTGACCCGCACCTGTCCGACCATCAGCTTCACGCGAATCGGTAGGCGCTCGTGGACGTAGACATGCGTCTTGGCGGCGGAGAGCTCGAGGCGGATCTGGTTGCCTGCGGGACCGGCGGCGGCGCCGCCGGGGCGGCCCGCGACCACGTCGAGCGTGACCGAGCCGGCCTCGTACCGCTTCCCGGCGACCTCGACCGTGATCGGGCCGATCGTGACCTTGCCGGCCTGCGCGGCGCTCACCGAGAAGTGATGCGTCACGGAGGCCGACATCGCGCCGTTCACGAAGCTCACGCGCGACGACGGGCCGAGGTAGCTGAGCGAGGCCCCGCCCGCGTTGCCGATCGTCGGAACGCCGCTGTTCTGGACGCCGTGTACCTCGACGCCGAGGTCGGCTTGCTCGCCGACGGACACCTGGGCGCGATCGAGCTGCGCCTTCACGGTGACGTCGGCCGCGAGCGCTCCGTTCGCGAGCGCAACGGTGAGCACCAGGAGAGCGAGCAGCGCTCGCCGTGCACGACTCGACCCGCGGCGCATGGCGCTCCTTACCAGTCCTGGGCGGGCTCGGCGACGCGACCGCCTTGGAGCTTCTCGATGACTTCCTCGGGCGCGACTTCCTCGCCGCGTTGCGAGTCGAGGATCGCGGCGGCTTCGCCCTTCGAGAGCTCGCCTTCCGTCTCTTCGCCGGCAACGGCTTCGCCGCCGGGTTGCGGCTCGCCCTGCTGCTGCTCGGGCGGCTGCTCACCCTGGCCTTGCTGCGGCTCGTCCTGCTTCTGCTGCTCCTCGGGCTGCTCGCCGCCCGCCTGCTGTTGTTGCTCCTGCTGTGGCTGGTCTTCCGGCGGCTGTTGCTCGTCGCTTGCCTGTTGCTGCTGCTCTTCTTGATTGTCTTGGCCCGGTTCCTGCGGTTGCTGCTCTTCCTGATTCGCCTGGTCCTGCTGCTGTTGCTGATCCTGGTTCTGCTGGTCTTGCTGTTGATCCTGGTTCTGTTGCTCTTGTTGCTGCTGCTCTTGCTCCTTCTTCTGCTCCTCGAGGCGCCTCTTCACCTCGGTGATCCGCTGCGTGACGAACTCGTGATTGAACTTGGTGTCCTGGTCGTCGGGCGCGAGCCCGAGCGCGCGGCGGTAGGACGCGAGCGCCTGGGCGTAGAGCTCGAGCGCCTTCTGCGGCTCGCTCTGCTCGAGCGCTTGGCCTTTCCGGAAGGTCGCGTTGCCGACGTTGTAGGCGACGCGGCTCGCGCGGGCCGGTTCGTTCGCGGTCTCGACCTTCTGGAACGACGAAATCGCCTCGTCGTACTTCCCCTGCTTGTAGGTCGAGTCGCCGAGATTGAAGTGCAGCTCGGGCAGATCGGGGCGGTCGACGAGCGCCGCGTTGTAGGCGGCCGTCGCGTCTTCGTATTTGCCCTCGGCGTAGAGGCGGTTGGCGTCGCGCACCGGCGCGTGGGGATCGAGTCCGAGCCAAGCCAGCGGGGACGCCGCATGCGCGGTGCCCGACGTCGCCGCGACGAGCGCGGCCGCGAGTAGGACGCGCTTCACGACGCCACCTCGCGTTTCGTGGCCGCGGCGCCCTGCGCGGCCGGCGGGCCCGCACGCCGTTCGCCCCGCGGCACCGCACGACGCTCACCGACGAGAGGCTCGACGACCAGCAGGAGGAACGCGATCAGCAGCGGCCACTGGAAGCGATGCTCGAAGCGGCGTTCGAGGGTGCTCGCGAGCTCGCGCTTCTCCATCGTCGAGATGTAGTCGCGGTAGAGCTCGGTGAGTCCGAAGGCGGTGTCGGTCGCGTGCAGGTAGGCGCCGCCGGTGTCGGTCGCGACCTTCTGGAGCGTCGCCGCGTCGAGCCGCGACTTCACGACCTGGCCCTTCCGGTCCTTCACGAAGCCGCCCTGCTCGAGCGGGATGAGCTCGCCCTCGGTCGTGCCGATGCCGACCGTGTAGACCTTCACGCCGCGTTCGGTCGCCTTCTGTACCGCTGCATCGACGTCGCCCTCGGTGCGCTCGCCGTCGGTGATGATGACGAGGGCCTGATGCTCGGCCTGCCGGCCCTCGAAGCCGGCGAGCCCGGCGTCGATCGCCGCGGCGATGTCGGTGCCGCCCTTCGGGATGATGCCGGCCTCGATGGCTTCCAGGCTCTGCGAGAAGGCCCCGAAGTCGAGCGTCAGCGGGCACTGGAGGAACGCCGAGCCGGCGAACGCCACGAGCCCGACGCGGTCCCCCGAGAGCTGCGCGAGGAGATCCTGCACGGCGAGCTTCGCGCGCGCGAGACGGTTCGGCTTCACGTCGGTCGCGAGCATGCTTCGCGACGTATCGATCGCGACGATGAGGTCGATGCCCTCGCGCTGCACCTGCTGCCAGCGGAAGCCCCACATCGGCCCCGCGAGCGCGACCGCCATCGCGAGCACGGCGGCGGTGAGCATGACGGCGCGAATCGTGCGCCGCCGCGGATCGAGGTCGGGTGCCACCGCCGACTGCAACCCCGCCGCCACGAACGCGGCGAGCGCCTGACGGCGCCGGCGGAGACTCCACCAGAGGAACGCGACGACCGCGGGCACGAGCGCCAGCGCCGCGAGGCTCAGAGGATCGCGCCACTGGATCACGGCAGCTTCCTCAGCACGGTCTCCCCGAGGCCGATCTCGAGCAGCAAAAGCGCCAGCGCCGGCCACAGCAGCCAAGGATAGAGCTCGCGGTAGTCGAGGTACTGCGGCGCTTCGAACTCCGTCTTCTCGCTGCGGTCGATCTCGGCGTAGATCTCGCGGAGCGTCGGCGTGTCGGTCGCGCGGAAGTAGCGCGCGTGGGTCGTCGTCGCGATCTTCTGAAGCGTCGGCTCGTCGACGTCGACCTGCATCGGGCGGTAGACCTTGTTCCCGAAGAGGTCCTTGGTCGGGTAGGGCGCCATCCCGCGCGTGCCGGCGCCGACGGTGTAGACCTTGATGCCGAGCGCGGCGGCGGCGTCGGCGGCGGTCTGCGGTGTGATCTTGCCGGCGTTGCTCTGCCCGTCGGTGAGGAGCACGACGAACTTGCTCTTCGCCGTCGACGGCCGGAGGCGGTTCACGGCGGTCGCGAGCGCGGAGCCGACGGCGGTGCCGTCCTCGATCATGCCGACCTCGGCGCGGTCGAGGTTTTGGAGGAGCCAGCCGTGATCGAGCGTGAGCGGACACTGCGTGTACGGGCGCGCCGCGAAGAGCACGAGCCCGATGCGGTCCTCGGGGCGCGCCGCGACGAATTCCTTCACGACCGACTTCACGGCCTGGAGGCGGCTCGCGCGCTCGTCGCCGACGGTGAAATCCTCGGCGAGCATGCTCCCCGAGATGTCGACGGCGAGCATGACGTCGACGCCTTCCCGATGGATCTTGGTCGCGGCGGACCCGGCCTGCGGGCGCGTGAGCGCGGCGGCGATCGCGATCAGCACGGCGGCGCGGAGGGCGAGCAGCACGAGCCGGCGCGAGCCGGCGCCACGAGGCGCCACGGTGCGCAGGATGCCGAGGCTCGGAAAACGGACGGTCGCGCGCCGCATCGGCCGCCGTGCCGCGCGCAGCACGAACGGTACGAGGGCGACCAGCAGGAGCCACCAGGGATCAGCGAGGTGCATGCGCGGCTCCCGGGGTCGAAACCCCTTCCGTGGTTTCGGTGACGAATCGCGTGGCGGCGCCGAACGCGCGCTCGGCGTCGGCGAGGGTCGGATGGTGGCGCGCGAACTTCACGAGGTCGGACTCGCCGAGGAAGTCGCCGAGGAGCGCGCGATGACTGCTCTGGAGCGCCGCCGCGCCGCGCGCGGTCACCATCAGGAACTCCTCGGTCGTCATCTCGGGTGCGCGGAGGCGGAAACGCTGCTCGAGGTAGCTCCGCACGATGGAGGTCAGCGCCGAATAGTACTCCTTGAAGGCGCCCTGCTCGGCGAGGCCGCGGGCGCGGAGGCGCGCGAGCTCCTCGTGCGCGATCTCGTGCGCCGGGAGCGGCGGCGGGCCCATGGCGATGCGCTCCTTCCGCCGCAGTAGGCGATAGAGCACGGCGCTCACGAGGACGAGCGCCGCGAGCGCCGCGGCCGCGACGTAGAACGGACGGCGGTCGACCGGCGGATCGATCGGCGGCTTGATGTCGCGGATGTCGGTCGCGTTGGGCTCGCGTGCGAGGACGCTCGTGATCTCGACGAGCGTCTCGTCAGGGGGTGCCTCCGTGAGCTCCTCGCCCGGAACGCGAAAGCGGACGGGCGGCGATTTCAGGAGGTAATTGCCGGTCTCGTACCCGACGAGCGTGAACCAGCGTGACACCACGGTCGTACCGTCGCGCTCGACCGCCGGCTGATCGCCGAAGTCGACGATGTCGAAGTCGCCGAGTCGCTCGGTCGGCTGCGCGAGCAGGATCTCGGTGCCGGTCGCGGCCGCGACCTCGACCGTGTAACGGAAGCGTTGGCCGATCGTGAACGGTCCCTTCTCGACCGAGCCGTGGATCGCGACCACGGACGCCGCGGGCGAGGTCGACGGCGCCGGCGAGGGCGCGTCGGCACGGGCGACGCCGGCGGCGAGGGCCAGCAGCAGCGCGATCCG
The DNA here is from genome assembly GCA_036781285.1 of Thermodesulfobacteriota bacterium. GTDB lineage: Bacteria > Desulfobacterota > Binatia > UTPRO1 > UTPRO1 > UTPRO1. The sequence goes on from DAIQBH010000299.1 coordinate 4,833, forward strand.
GATCCTCACTGCCGGCGCTCTCGCATGCGAAAGAATTTGAAGAGCGCCTCGGCGTACGGCCGGTCGGTCGTGATCACGACCTTGTCGACGTTCGCGGCGTGCAGCCAGCGGTCGCGCGCGACGCGGGCCGCGGCGGCGCTTTCGGCGAACGCCTTCCGCAGCCGCGCGTCGCTGGTGTCGACGACGTAGCGCTCGCCCGTCTCCGCTTCCTCGAGCTCGACGAGCCCGACGTCGGGGAGCTCGCGCTCGCGCGGGTCGTCGAGGACGACCGCGATCACGTCGTGGCGGCGCGCCGCGATCTTGAGGGCGCGCTCGGCGCCGGCGTCGAGGAAGTCCGAGAGCACGAACACGACCGAGCGCCGCGTGCTGACCTTCTGGAGGTGCTCGAGCGCGCCGGCGAGGTTCGTGCCCCGGCCCGCGGGCTCGAGCGAGAGGATCTCGCGGATCACGCGCAGCACGTGGCGCGTGCCTTTTCGCGGCGGCACCGAGAGCTCGATCCGGTCGGTGAACATGACGAGCCCGACCTTGTCGTTGTTTCTGATGGCCGAGAACGCGAAGAGCGCGCCGAGCTCGGCGGCGAGCGCGCTCTTGAGCTGCTGCACGCTGCCGAACCGGGTCGACGCGCTCGCGTCGACGAGCAGCATGACCGTGAGCTCGCGCTCTTCCGAATAGCGCTTCACGTGCGGGATGCCGGTCCGCGCCGTCACGTTCCAGTCGATCGTGCGGACCTCGTCGCCCGGCTGGTAGAGCCGGACCTCGGCGAACTCCATGCCGCGGCCCTTGAAGACCGACTGGTACTGACCTGCGAAGAGGTCGGACACCATGTGCGAGGTCCGGATCTGGATCTTCCGGACGGCCTTCAGCTGTTCCCGCGTCAGCATCGCGCGGCCACCGTCACCGAACCGCCGTCAAGGCACCGGCACGCCGTCGAGGACTCGCTTCACGACCTCGTCGGCGTCGATGTCCTCGGCCTCCGCCTCGTAGGTGACGATCAGGCGATGGCGGAGCACGTCGGGCGCGATCGACTTCACGTCCTGCGGGGTGACGTAGCCGCGGCCCTGGAGGAACGCGTGGGCCTTGGCGGCGAGCGTGAGGTTGAGCGTCGCGCGTGGGGAGGCGCCGTACTCGATCAACGGGCCGAGGTCGAGTTGGAACGTCTGCGGCTCGCGGGTCGCGAACACGAGGTTCACGACGTACTCCTTGATCTTGTCGTCGAGGTAGATCTGGTCGACGAGCGCGCGGGCCGCGAGGATGTCCGCGGGCGTCACCGTCGCGGTGATCTTCCGCGGCTGGCCGATCACGGCCATGCGCTCGAGGATCTGGCGCTCCTCCTCGCGGGTCGGGTAGCCGACCTTGAGCTTCAGCATGAAGCGGTCGACCTGCGCCTCCGGCAGGGGGTAGGTGCCTTCCT
>DAIQBH010000300.1:0-6231 GCA_036781285.1 Thermodesulfobacteriota bacterium
CGCACCATGAAACCGCATGGCCGCTCGGACACACGCATGCTCCCGATCGATTCCAGATGGGGCCTCCGGAGAGAGGATCCTCTGATGTTGCAGGCCCAGCGACAGGTCCGGCGGATGCAGCGCCGTCTGCGCGGGCCGCTGCATCCGACGCTCCGCCTCGGCGACCGCGACGTGGGGCCCGAGGTCACCGGGGTGGCGGCGTTCGTCAGACAGCTGGCGTCCGAGGGCGTCACGGTGACGTTCGAGGAGGACGCGGCGACTTCGAGTCGGAACTCGCGGGGACCCGGCAACGGGAACGCCGTCACCCGACTCGCGGCGGCGCGCTTGGGCGAGAATGGGGATCGTCCGAGCGCGTCGCCAACCACGTCGTGAACGAGGGCAGCGTGACGGGCAGCCAGCGGCCGCCGGCATCCGCGGAACCCGAGACGGCCCCCGAGCGGGCGCTGCGTGACGCCGTCGCGACCAACCTGGTGCGCCTGCGCCGCAACGCCGGCCTCGCGATCGGAGCGCTCGCCGAGACGAGTGGCGTCGCCCGCGAGCAGTTGCTCGCGCTCGAGGCCGGGCGTACGACGCCGAGCCTGCGGGTTCTCTGGGCGCTCGCCGATGCATTCGAGGTACCGTTCGGCGTGCTGCTCTCCGGTGCGGCATGCGCGGCGACGAGCTTCCACGTCTTGCGCGTGACGCAGAGCGCGGTCGTCGGCTCGGCGGACGGGGGCTTTCGAACCCGCGCGCTTTCGGCCGCGGGCGATCCACGCGAGCCCGACGTCTACGAAGTGACGCTCGCGCCCGGATGGGTGGAGGCCGCCGCGCCGCACGCGTCCGACACCTTCGAGCACATCGTCGTCGTGCGCGGCACGCTGACCGTCGAGGTCGGCGGATCGGGCGCGACACTGGAGCCGGGAGACACGGTCTTTTTCCGCGCGGATCGAGCCCATACGTATCGCAATTCCGGCGCGACCCAGACGGTACTGCATCTCACGATGGTGTATGCGGGCGATTGGCTCGACTTCACGATCGACTGAACCAATCTCGAATGATGCCTACATATCGACATATGCCACGGAAATAACTGGTTGCGCCTGAAGTCCGGCGTTGATATCCGTGACCTGCGTTTTGGTAATCATCATATTTGCCAATGGGGGTCACACATGGCGACGAAAAAGCGAGCAACACGATCCCGTGGAAACGCAGCCGGCACCTTCGCCACCCTGCGACGCCGCGCAGAGGCGATGATGGGCCGGGTCCGCAAGGCGGGCATGCAACAGGTCCGCGCGCTGGAGCGTCAGATCGAGCGACTGAACGAGCAGCGGCAACAACTGCTCGCCGACATCGGGGCGAGTCTCGGCGGGGGAGGAAAAGCGGGCCGGGGCGGGCGGGCTCGCGGCGCCGGACGGGGTCAGCGGAGCCGGGTCGATTGGGATCAGGTGTTTACGAAGCTGCCAAAAACCTCCTTCAAAGCCAGTGATGTACGCGCTCTCGTCCCCGGCGTCGCAGCCGGCACCCTGTCGCAGCGGCTGACGGGGTGGGTCGAAGAGAAGAAGCTGAAGCGCACCGGAACGCGACGCGGCACCCGCTATACCCGGTCGGCCTGAGGACCGGGCCACCTGCTCGAAAGGCGGGCATCGGACCCCGGTCCGAGCCCGCCTCCTGCCCGTTTTCGGGGCACGCGGACGGCCGCGCCGCCGCCCCGCCTCACTCGTTCCGCGCCTCGTCTATAGTCAGTGGATCACGGCCCCGGTCCATGTTGACAGCCCCACGGACCCCCTCTAAGGTTTGCCGGTCCACGCTTCCGTTCACACGATTTTCGAGGCTCCGAACATGCGAATGATTCTCCCGACGGTGCGGGCGCGACGCGACGTCGACCGCGCGCTGAGAGATTTTTTTACCAGTTACCGCGCCGCGGATTTTCGGCGTTTCGTCTCCACCATTTGTCGCTTCTACGGTATCCGGCAGCCGCGCGTGGAATGGTACGAATATCTCGATTGGGGCAAGGGGGCTGGCCGTACGTGGGATGACGGGAAGATCGCGCTCGTCCACCCGGAGAATTGGAAGCGCGGGCGGAAGTACAACAGCATGCGCCAGTGGATCCACACGGTGCATCACGAGATGGGCCACTACCTCTTCTGGGCCGACGCCGAGCGCAAGGCCGACCTGTTCGCCGACAACATGATGCAAGGCGTATCGGGTCAGCCGTCACGCACGCGGCGCGCGCAGAAGCCGCTCACGCGCGTGCGGATGACCGGCCAGCAGCGCAGCGTCGCGCGCCGCCGCTCCGCCGTCGGCTGAGCCACCGCGAGCCCCGCATCCCCCCTGCCGCGCCACGTACGGCGGTGCGGCATGATCACATGGGACGTCGGACGCGGAGCGAACGGGCGCCCTCGTGGCGAACCTTCAGGTCGCGACGTCCTCGCCGCCGTCGACGCCGATGACCGTTCCCGTGATCCACTGCGCGTCGTCGCCGGCAAGCATCGCGATCACGCGCGCGACGTCCACCGTCTCCGTCATGCGTCCGCTCGGGTTGCGGCTCCGCACTTGGTCGGCCATGAAGTCCGATCCGGGAATCTTGCGAAACGCCGGCGTGTCGGTGACGCCGGCGCGGATCGCGTTCACGGTGACACCGCTCGGTCCGAGCTCCACCGCGAGTTGGCGCACGTGCGCCTCGAGCGCCGCCTTGGCGGCGGAAACCGCTCCGTACCCCGGCCACACGCGCGTCGATCCCGCGCTCGTCATGGCGACTACCCGGCTGCCTCGCACGAGAAGGCCGCGCGCGACCGCGTCCTGCACCCAGTAGACGAGGCTGTGCGCCATCACGTTGAGCGTCATCTCGATCTGGGCCGGCGTCGCGAGCCGCGCGGCGTCGGCGCCGACGAACGGCGTCAGGCTGCCGAACGCGAGCGAATGCATGAGGACACGCACCACGCCCCCACCGTCTTCCGCGATCCTCTGTGCCAGCGCATCGAGCACCTGGCGGCGCTTGTCGTGATCCGCCGCATTGACGTTCAGGAACAGCGCCTGCCGTCCGGTGTCACGAATGGCGGCGGTGATCTCGTCGACGTGCGCCATCCCTGCGCGTCGATCGAGGTGCACGCCGCAGATGTCGAAGCCACGCGACGCGAGCGCACGCGCGGCGGCCTCCCCGAATCCGCTCGAGGCGCCGAGGATGAGTGCCCACTGCCGTGCCGCGTCCGCCATGGAGCGGGGGACCATAGACAATGCGGCGTAGGCCAGCAACCATATGGTTTCCTTGCGTTTCCGTGAAGCCACTCGCGTATGATCGATCCGTGAACCGCTGTCGATCGGCACGACGACCCGACTACGCCGGGCGCAACGGTGAGGCTCACCATGCGACGTTCGGCGATCGGTTCCTCGCCGCCCGGTCGATCGGGCGCGCCGAGGCGCAGCCTTCCACGCAGAGTGCGATGCTCCTCGATGAAGAAGCCCGGCCCGTGAGCGCGCGTGACGCGGCCTCCTGCGGATGGCCGGGCAGCACATCCGCGACAGCGAGATGGCCCGCATCGATGGCGGCGCGTTCCCCTTCCCCACGGCGCGCACCGCGTGATAGTGGACTGCGGCCGTTCGGCGCGGTTCATCATCATGGGGGAGCCCATTGGCGAGCGCATGCTCGAGCTCACGCTTGGCGAGCCGACGACGAAATGACAGCAAGACCAGCTTGATGCGTAAGGAGGGGGTCACGACATGTCACAGGCAGGCCACGAAGCTGAAGAGGTCAAAGAGACAATCTGGGTCTACACGCAGTACGCGGTCGTTCTCGCGATCTGCTTTGGCGCCGGCACGTTCCTGGGCTGGACGTTGTGGGGTGATGCGAGCACGCTCAAGGTCGATCTCGACAAGACCGTCGAGCAGGTGAACACGCTGAAGAACGAGCGCGAGACGCTGAAGAGCCAGCTCGCGTTGGCGACCCGTGACAAAGACGCGTGCCAGAAGCAGCTCGCCGCCGGTGGCGGCGGGCAGTAGCGATCCGCCCTCGAGCGGGCCGTCGTCCCATCCCTCTGCGGCGCCGCGCGCCGGGCTCGGACGACGGTCCGTTCGCTACTTCTTTCCTTCCTGTTCCGCGAGTTGACGTTTCCAGTCGAGCACGCGGGCCTTCGCACCTTCCGCCTCGGCCTCCGCGATCATTCCCTTCCGCTGATAGAACATCGAGAGGCTGGTGTGCGCCAAGGTATCGTCGGGCGTGAGCTCGACGAGCTTCTTGCCCTGCTCGATCGCCTCGTCGAACCGCTGCGCGTCCGCGTACGCCATCGCCAACCCGAGGATCGCGTCGGTGAATCCCGGGTCGAGCGCGATCGCTTGCTGGTAGGTCGCGATGGCATCGTCGAGACGGCCGTCGGCGACGTGATCGACGGCGAGATCGTAGAGCTCTTCGGCAGTCGGCATGGCGCGAAGCCTAACGAACGGGCTCGGGAGCGACAAGCGTCGGCGTCGCGTTGACAGCCTTTTCGCGGCCCCCTATTCCTCTCGGAACGTCGACGGGCTCGATCGCGGCCACGAACGCACGCGGCACCCCGACCATGCCGCGACTTGCAGAGAACCAGGTCTGCGTGTCCGCGAACCAGTGCTCGCGGACGATCATGTCACGGCCGTTGGTGAACCGGATGCGCACCTCCGCGCCGGCCGGACTCGGTAGACACAGCGTGATCACGATCCAACCGACGACGACCGACAGGACGGACGAAGCCGCCGACTCCTTGCGCGCGCGCGTCTTGGATTTCATCGCGAGCTCCTCCCACGAGGACTTTGACACACTGGCCCTCGCCGTTCACGGCTACCAGTACCGGGCGAACCCGGTGTACCGGCGCTACGTCGATCGGCTCGCCAGGCCGGCGCCGCGCTCGTGGCGCGAGCTCCCGGCCGTCCCCGCGGAAGCGTTCCGCATGAGCGAGCTCGCGTGCGGTCCGGCCGCGCGCGTGTATCGCAGCAGCGGCACGACGGCCGGGCGTGATCGCCGAGCCGCGCATCACGTCCCCGACGTCGACGTCTACCGCGCTTCCGCGCTCACGGGATTCGCCCGCGCCGTGTTGCCGCCTGGCGCGCGCCGCCGTTTCGTGGTCGCGGCGCCGGAGCGCGAGTCGCATCCCGAATCGTCGCTCGGCGAAATGGTGACATGGCTGCGCGCGACGCACGATGCCGACAGCATCCCGTCGCTCCTCGGCCCCGACGGCGTCGACCTCGAACGCTTCGGCCATACGCTGGATCGGCTCGACGCGCGCCCGATCGTGCTGGTCGCCGTGACCTCGGCGCTCCTCCGCCTGGCCGACTGGGCAGCGTCACGCGAGCGCCATTGGGTGCTGCCGCGCGGAAGCCTGATCGTCGACACGGGTGGAAGCAAAGGCTACGAGCGCGACGTGCCGCGGCCCGACGTACTCGCGACCTATCGACGCATCCTCGGGATCGAGCCCGAGCAGGTGATCAACGAGTACGGCATGACGGAGCTGGCCTCGCAGATGTACGCTCGCGGCGACGACCCGCATCGACCGCCGCCGTGGCTGCGCACGATGGTGTGTGATCTCGCGACGGGACGAGAGGTCGCCCGCGGCGAGGTGGGCTGTCTCCGGTTCATCGACCTCGCGAACCTCGGCTCGGTGCTCGCCATCCAGACCGAGGACGCCGGGCGGGTGCGCGACGGGGGCATCGAGCTCCTCGGCCGCGCGCCGGGAGCCGTGACCCGCGGCTGCTCGCTCCTCGCCTCCGAGACGGTGACGGCATGATCTCCCTCGACGACCGACTGACACCGACACGCGCGCCGCTCACGCCGCCGCGCCTGCGCGCGGTCGCGCGGGCGCTCCGTGCCGGCGGTCCCGGGCTGCTGCGCGTCTCGCCGGCGAATCGCATCGCCGCGCTCGACCGCGTCGCTGCCAGCTGGCTCGCGCCCGACTCGGTCTGGCATCGACGCGCCCTCGCCGAGCTTCCGATCTCGACCGGTCATGCGCCGGCGACGATCGAGATCGCGCTCGGTAATCTCTGGGCGGCGCTCCGTGCTCCGCACCTCAGCGCCGTGTACGAGCGCGAGCACGTCGACGCCGCGACCCAGCCCCTGCCCGGCCTCGCGCTCCACGTCCTCGCGGGCAACGTCCCCGGCGTCGGGATCTTCGGTATCGTCGCCGCGCTCCTCGCCGGCGTTCCGTCGCTGGTGAAGCCGGCGGCACGCGAGCCGTTCCTACCCGGGATCTTCGTCGAATCGGTCAACGCCGTAGCACCCGAGCTCGGACGCGC
>DAIQBH010000301.1:0-6111 GCA_036781285.1 Thermodesulfobacteriota bacterium
GCACTCGCGGACGAGATGAGCCTGTTCGCGCTCGCGGGCCGGAGCGTCGTCGAAATCGGGTGCGGGCTCGGCATCGCCAGCCTCGTGCTGCAACGCCGCGGCGCGAAGATCACCGCAATCGACCACCACCCGCTGACGGAAGAGTTCCTTCGACGCAACGCCGCATTGAACGACCTTCCGAGGATAGCGTTCCGGCGCGCCTCGTGGACGAGCAGCCATGCCGACCTCGGCCGGTTCGATCTCATCGTCGCGAGCGACGTGCTCTACGAACGCGGCCACCCGGTGGAGATCGCGGCATTCATCGCGCGGCATTCGATGCTCACGACCGAGGTGATCGTGGCCGACCCCGGCCGCGCGCACTGCGGCCGTTTCCTCACGGCCATGCGGGATGAAGGCTACCTCAGCAGCGAGCGGCGCCGTGCGTTTCCCGGTGTGGGCTCTGCCTCGAAGATGGGCCGCATCCTGCGCTTCGTCCGGGAGTAGTGTCCCCGCGCGGACGACCTGACTCGGTTCGAGCTTCTTTCCCGTCGTCGACGCTGCACGGTGGAGAGACCCTCGCGGCCGTCAGTCGTCGAGGCACGCGGCCCAGCTGCCGCCGTCCACGGTATCGCGACTCGTACCGCAGACCGTGCCGGCGGCGATGATCGGGCGATACGCGACGGCGAGATCGTCGCACTCCTCGGTGACGCCGCATGCGGCCGACGTGCCGTTGAGGGTCACCGACGCGTTCGTCTTCAGCATGACCCGTCCGGCATCGACCCCGTCGAGGCCGTTGTTCGTCACGGTGGTGCCGTGGGTCACCTGGACGAGGCGGTCGCTGCTGACGCCGTCACCGGCGTTGCCCGCGACGTTGCAGCCGGAGAGCTGGGCCTTCCGCACCGTATGGGCGCCGTCGTCGCCGTTGTCGAGGAAGTCGGTCGAGCTTGCGCCGATCTTGTCGGCGATGACACCAGTCCCGCCGTTGTCGAGGATCGAGGAGCCGTCGAGTCGCGCCTTCTTCAAGGCGTGCACGCCGGCGCCGACGTTGTCGGTGACCGTCACGCCGATCAGCCGCGTGTTCTTGTCGCTGCGGACGCCTTCAGCGGCGCCCGAGATCGTGCCCGGCCCCTCGATCCGACACGCACCCTTCAAGCAGCGCACGGCGGCATGTGCCGGGTGGCCGGTGAGGACGTGGCCGTTCAGATGGAGGCGGCCCTGGAGCTTCACGGCGTCGTCGTCCGTGGCCGAACAGTCGAGGTCGCCGGCGAGCGCGCCGGAGCCGCGCACGAACTGCCCGCAGCTCGTGATGAGCTCGATGGCGGGCGTCGTGGCGGGGTTGAACAGGATGCAGGCGGCGAGGAGCAGCGTGACGCGGGGGGAGCGCATGCACCGCGGATACTCCATGGCGCTATCTGTACCAAGAGAAAATCCGCCCGGCGGCGCGGGGCTACGCGTCCGGCTGGAGCGTGCGGCGCAGGCGGCTCGTGTCGTAGCCCTGCCGACGCAGACGCGCGAGGATGCCGTCGTAGGTGACCGCGTCGAGCGTCGGCGTGCGCGCCAGGATCCAGAGGTAGTCGCGGCTCGGGTGACCTACCGCCGCGAAGCGATAGTCGGCATCGAGGTCGACGATCCAGTACGCGCCCCGAAACGGCCAGAAGAACGCGACCGCGAGCTTGGCGTTCGTCGCGGGGTCGACGACGCGGGCGGTCCCCGTGACGGAGCGCTCGGGACCGTCGAGCGTGCGGTCACGGCAGCGGTTCACGACCGCGACCGTGCCGTCGGGGCGCGGCGTATACTCGGCGCGGCTCGCGACGCAGCCCGCCTGGAAACGCTGCGGGAAGCTCGCGATCTCGAACCACGTGCCCGAGTAGCGGGCGAGGTCGACGTGCGCGACCGTCGCGAGCGGCGGAAGGCCCCGGCGGGTGGTCGTGGTGGCGCAGCCGGCCACGGCGCCGAGTAGACCGGATGCGAGCAGCACGACGGCGACGCGCCATGGTCCGGGGCGTGGCATCGCTGTCCGGTCGGCGGCTCGGCCACGGAAGGTGATGCCAGACGCGACGTGGGTAGTCGGTCGCGCTCCGTCGGGCCTCCGCATGCGCGCTCAGGCTGCAACGCGCCGACGTCGGAGTCCATCGGTACGGCCGCTGAGCGTCGACGCGGATCCGTCACCTGGTGACGCGAATGAGATTACCGCCGTTTCCGCTCAGCCGAAGAAGCACCCGTAGGCGTCCTCGTCCACGACGGCGACGAACTGTTCGAGCGGCTGCACCTCGCGTACCGGCTGATAGCCGTGCCACTTCAGGTCGGCACGCTGCCAGTAGAGTTTCCACATGCGCTTGCTCCGTTGGTGGGTCGCCTTGGCGATCGCGTGCTCGATGGTCCGCGTCGCGTGCGGCCCGGTATGGAAAATCACGCCGCCGACGAAACGGTCGCCGAGTTGGTCGCGGAGCCAGCGTAGGTGGAGGGCGTCGCCCACGTGCGGCGCTGCTCGCCTTCACCTCGCAGGCGATCACGGACGTCGCTACCGCTTTCCCGCAGGTACCAGTGCCGTTTCCCTCACCTCGACTGCACGTAGGCGGTGCAGTCGGCGGTGTTGGCCGCGTCGGTCCAGTCGCTCTCGCTGAAGGACTCGGGCAGCGTGTTCTTGCCGTACGCGACCGCCGCGCACGACGACGTCAGCACTACACGATCGACGCCGGCCCGCTTCGCGGCCTTCAGCACGCGGAGCGCCCCGTCACGCGCCGGGCGAATCAGGTCGTCCGGATTCTTGGGCGCGGCCATCGGAAACGGCGACGCGACGTGATGAATGACGTCGACGTCCGCGACCGCCGCATCCCACCCACGATCGGATTCGAGGTCGGCCTCCACGAGCTCGACCTCGGCACTACGGGCGGAGTGCGGGGCCAGCGCGTCCGTGAGAGCGGCGGCCTTGGCCGTCGAGCGCACGGTGCCACGGACGCGATGCCCTTGCGCGAGGAGATCGACGATGAGCTGCTGCGTCGCGGGCGGATCCCGCGTTTCTCGATCTCGCCGCCCGCCTCGGCAACGTGCTCGAGCAAAACGTTTCCACCCAACGTCTCATCGAGTCGAAACAAGCCATGCACGCCCTGCTCGTCCCGCTCGCGACCCATCTCGAGCGCTGCCTGAAGCTCTCCACGGGCTCCGGCGTGACCGCGCTGACCGCGCTCACCGCCACGCTTCTCGGCGCCGTGCAGCTCGACGCCGGTCCCCCGCTGAATGGCCCGCGCGAGGTGCGCGAGCTCCGGAATCTCTTCGCGTGTCGGCCGGTGTTTCTGGAAGCGGCTCAGCTGCTGCTGGCGGGGCTGCGAGCCCGACGGTCGTGAACGTTCCCAGGAGATGGGCGTTCGCCACGCTTGAACGTCGGCATCCCGGACACTGCCGCTACGAGAGCTGTGGCGGTGCCATCAGATGCGCGCTGCGAAGCCCTTCAGCTGTCTCCGCCGGGACACTGGGAGCTGAGAAGGCACCGGTAGAACTGCAACGAGCCGGAGGTGGGAGTCCACCATCCCGGCAACGCGGTGAGGGTCTCGAGCGTCGTGCCGGGCTGCGAGCAATCGGCGCCCTCGGGGCACGCCACGCAGGTGAAGGCGCCGTTCACGGTGGTCCCGTAGTAGCCCGCGTCGCAGAGGCACAGCGTGTGGGTCGCGTTCGAGGTGGCGTTCGCCGGGCACGCCGCACACTCGGCGGTCGCGCTCGTCGGGGCGGCCGTGCCATCGGCGCATCCGATGCACGTCGTGCTCCCGGTCGCGGCCGCAAACGTGCCTGGCTGACACGCTACGCACGTCGCTGCACCCGCCTCCGCGGAGTACTGTCCAGCCGGACATTCCTGGCACTCGGTTTGCCCCGTCGCGTTCGCGAAGCGGCCGGGGGCGCACGGCGAGCACATCGACGAACCCGCGGCGGAGAACGTTCCTGCCTCGCACGGCGCGCATGCCTCGCTCCCCGACGCCGCGGCGAACGTGCCCGCCGCGCACGGCGAGCAGCTCGCCGACCCGGAGGCGGAGGACGTTCCGCTCGGACACTCGGCGCACGTGGCCGCGCCCGCGCCGGACGCCGTACCCGCACCGCACGGGATGCACGTCGCGCTCCCGGCAGACGCGAACGTTCCGGGCTCGCACGCGGCGCACGTCGTCGCGCCCGACGCCGAGGAGGTCCCGGCGGGACACGCGTTGCAAACGGATGCCCCGGGGCCGGAGAACCTACCCGCGGGGCATTCCGCGCAGACCGAAGCGCCGGGATCCGCCGCGTACTTTCCCGCCGGGCATGCGGCGCACGCCGTCGCGCCAGGCGCGGCACTGAACTGACCGGTCGGGCACGCGATGCATTCCGGCAGTCCCGCCACGTGCGTGAACTGGCCCGTCGGGCACTCCGTGCACACCCCACCGGCCGAGCCGTCCGCGAAACTCCCCGGCTCGCACGGGACGCAGCTGCCACCGACCCGCACCGTCCCGGCGGCGCAGCACGTGATCGACGCCTGGTTCACGGCGAACGCGAGTTGGCCGCACACCCCGCCGATGCCGCACGCGGCGTCGGTGGTGCAGTCAGCGAGCAACGGGACCCCGGCTCCGACCTTCAGGCACTTGTGGTGGAGGGCCTGGAGCTCGACGGCGAGCTCCTGCGCGCGAGGCACCGCGCCAACGAGCTTCTCGAGCGCGAGGCACCCGAGCCCTCCCGGCTCGCGATTCAGCTCGTCGGCGAGGACGACCGCATTCGCGACGTCGGCCGGGAAACCGAGACCGTTCGCGAGACTCGAGAGATCCGCGGGCACCACCCCGAAGCAGTCCGTGTCGAGCCCGGCCACGAGCGTGGCGAGCGCCGCGTCGAGGCGAGCCGTGCTGCCGTCGAGCGCGCGTTCGGCGGCCCCCGCCCCGATCGTGGCGTTGCCGGAATCGAGCTTGCCGACGGCGCAATCACCCTTCACGGGAACGAGCAGCTTGCCGAGACACGTCCGCTGGCCGCTCGGCGACGCAAGCGTCTTGCACGCCATCGCCGCCTTCATGCATTTCGCGAGCGCTTGGTAGCGGGCGGTGACGAAGGTCCCCGTTTCGAGGACGATGCGATCCTGGCACGTCTTCGTGGCGGCATCGATCGCGGTGAGTGCAGCGGCGTTCGGCACGGCGGAGACGAGCACGAGGCAGAGTGCCGCCGGCAGGGTGTGACGGATGCGCGTCATTCGAGAGTCTCCTCGATTCGCCGGTGCGAATGCACCTGGCGCGGATCATGTGGTCGTTCCAGGGATCGCGCGGTGGTCTGCTGGCACACCGCGGGCGGCGACCCGTTACTCTGTCGGGACGCCGACGCAGACGTACGGCTTGCCGCGATCGCAGTCGGCGAGCGGGCCTCCGTCGCCGGGACACGGCAACGCAAACTCGCTGTCGATGATGCTACGGGCCGCGGTGCAAGGCACGAGAAAAGCGTGACGATAACCCGGAGTCGTTGCCTCGCACTCCTCGCGCGCTGCTTCCAACGACTCTGCGAAGTGGCACTCCGGGCCCCAGATGAACACCGGGCGGTCCGCCGCGGCGACGGCAGGAAGGACCAGCATTACCAAGAGCGCGGCTGCGAACGTGGCTGGCACAAGGTGGGAACGCATGGAGTCTCCTCGACGCATCGTTGCGGCGCGTCCGCGCCGACAGAGGCGTCTGTCATCCCTCGCTTTGCCGTGGAAAAGGAGGGGTGCTCCGTCCAATTTGTGTCCAACTCTGCTCCGGCGGCCGCGCCACGGGAGTTGGACCTCGTCGAGCTATTCAGATCTCGGCGGCGAGCAGTCGGAGCGCCCTCACGTCCGGCAGGTCCGCGTCCGCAGGCAGCAGCCCGGCGGCATCGGCCAGCACGGCGCGCGCGGCGGCGCGCTTCCCGTCCGCCGCGAGGAGCCGTGCGAGCGACGTCGCGGCGCGGAGCTCCCAGAGCCGCGCGCCCTGCCCTCGCCCGACATCTCTCGCTCGCTGGAAGCTTTTGGCCGAGGACGCGTTCGTCCCCGCCCTACCCGGCCCGCCGAGCCGCAGGCACTCGCCGTTCAGGCGATGCAGCTCGGCGAGGTGGCGCTGCTCGCCGGAGCGCGTGACGAACGCGAACGCCCTGCTGATGCATTCGAGTACTGGCCTCCGCGCC
>DAIQBH010000302.1:0-5987 GCA_036781285.1 Thermodesulfobacteriota bacterium
GCCGTGCTTCGAGCAGCACGGTTCGCCATGAGGACCCCCGCCGTAGCGTCGCAGTTGCTTCGCATCCTGGTCGTGGTGTCGTGTGTCCTGGCCACGAACCTGTCGTCCGCCGCCGACATCCCGCTGCATTTCAGCGCGCAACTGCCTGTTACTCCGGCGATGGCGGATCGAATCCGATTCTGGGTCGACGTCTTCGCGCGCGTTTCGCACACGGAAGCCATCCTGCACGACCGGGACGATCCGACCCTCGTGTATGACGTCGTTCGGTACGGTCCCGGCGGAGACGCGACGGCCGTGGACGCGATGCGCGCGAGCTACGAGCACCTGCTCGGTTTGATGGCGACCGAGGGCTGGGTGCGGTCGATCTTGCCGCCCTCGCCCGAGCAGCTGCGCGTGAAGGCGATGTTCGGAGCGCGCGCTGGCCCCATCGCGTACGTGCGGGCGCTCGGCAACATCCGAGCGCAACGCGGTATGCAAGAGCCGTTCGTCGACGGACTCGAGCGCGCCGAGCTCTACCTCCCCGGCATCCGCCGCATCTTTCGCGAGGCGAAGCTTCCGCCCGAGCTCGTGTACCTTCCGCACGTGGAGTCGTCCTTCAACCCGTCGGCCGTGTCACGAGCCGGGGCCGCGGGTCTCTGGCAGTTCACCCGCGAAACGTTCGAACACTACGAGAAGATGCCGCTCGGAGCCGACGCGCGTTTCGACCCGGTGCGCTCGACCGAGATCGCGGCGCAGCATCTGTCGCGGGCGCGGAGCGTCCTCGGAAGCTGGCCGCTCGCGATCGCGTCGTACAACCACGGGGTCGCGGGCATGGTCCGCGCCCGGGCGGCGGTCGGCGTGGATTCGCTGGACGACATCGTCCGCGGCTACGACGCCGCGAGCTTCGGGTTCGCTTCGCAGAACTTCTACGCCGAGGTGCTGGCGGCCGCGCACGTCGCGAGCAACGCGCGCCACTACTTTCCGGACATGAAGCATCCGCCGGTCCTCGAGTACGTCGTGCGGCCGGGCGACTCGTTGTGGACGATTGCGCGCCGCCATCGCGTCTCCGTTCGCGATCTCGCCGCCGCCAACAACCTGGCCGGGGCCCGCCTGAAGACCGGTCAGCTGCTCGTCATCAAGAGCTCGTGAGCGCTCCGCCCGCGACGTGGCGGCGCAACACCGCGACGCCGTCCGGACAGCAGCGTTCTTCGCGCATGATGCGTTCGGCCTCGGCGAGCGGCACGAACGCGGCCCAGACCACTTCCTCCGGCTGAAGACGAATCGGGCCGTCGTGGCGCACGAGAAACGCGCGGCCGATGAGCTGCGTCACGGTGTCGGCGTACCGCACCTCGAAGAGCGGCTCGATGGCGGCGCCGGTGATTCCGACCTCCTCCGCGAGCTCGCGGCGCGCGGCTGTCGCGTAATCCTCGCCGGCGTCGACCACGCCCCCGACCGTGACGTCGAAAAACCCGGGGTACACGTCCTTCGTGATCGTGCGGCGATGGACTAGGATGTCGCCCCGCTCGTCGAAAACGAGAAGATAGACCGCGCGGTGCAGGAGGTTCTCGCGCCGCATCTCGGCGCGCGTGACCTGCCGGAGCACGCGATCGTCGCCGTCGACGACGTCCACCATCTCGCGACCCGCGGTCATCGACGACGTCGCCGGTGCCGTGGTAGCTCCGCCGGATGGCGCGACCGGCCACGCTGTACGTTCGACGCGACTGCGCGCATTGCGACCGTCAACGCGACGATCTCGTCCGCCGCGCCGTCGCCTTCACGGAGGTCGACGTCACGGCGCATCCCGAGGTCGTCCCCGAGCTGCTGAAGCTCACCAAGGGGCGCCGCATCGTTCCCGTCCTCGTCGAAGGCGCGCGCATCACGGTCGCGGCCGAGGGCGGCTCCGAGTTCTGACCCGTCACCGCGCGCGACGCGAACGGCGATCCGTCTCGTAGGCGCTGCGCAGCTCCTCGACGAGTCGGCGCGCCTCGGCGGAGGTTGCCTTCAGTTGATCGATGTCCGGCTTGTTGGCTTGGACGAGCGCCGTTCGCGCCTGCCCCAGGCGCTCGTCGATCGCGAGCGCGCGGCGGCGGAGGTCCTCGAGCTCGTCGAGCTCGCTTTTGTGCTGCGACAGGAAGTCGCGATACAGGGCGTCGAGCTTCGCGAGCGTGCGCTCGCGCGTGTCGAGAACCTGGTCGAGCGCGGTCGCCTTTTGCTTCAGGTCAGTCGACGACCGCGGATCGCGCTGCACGCGCTTCGTGACGAGGCGCCCCGCTTTGATCTGCTGCTCGAGCTGCTGGAGCTGCTTTCCGTGTCCGGTGCGGTCGCGGCGCGTGCGTTCCGCCGCCCATGCGCCGGCCGCGAGCACGCCGACCAGCGCGCATGTCAGCACGATCCTTCGACCCGTCAGTGTCACGGTTTGTCCTCCTTCGGCATGGCGAGGGCCGGCTCCCAAAACTCGGTGGCCCGCCGGTACGTCACCACGCCGGGTACGTCGAGCGCGTCGTTCACGCGCGGCATCACGCTGTCCTCGATCCGTTGATCGCGCGCCAACGCCTGGCGGAGAACGTCGAGGTCACGTTGGATCGCCGCGACCTCCGCCTCCTCGTTCACGACGACCGGAATGTCACCGGGGCGCGCCGTCACGGCCGGCGTGGCTTCGACCGGCTCGGCCGCGGCGACGGGCTCTTCGCTTTCGACCGGTGCCGGCGCCGAAGCCGTTGCGACCGGACGGGGCGCCGGGGCGGAATCTCGTCCGTCCAGCGCACGCACCACCCACCACCCCGCGATCGCCGCGACGATCACGACGAGACTCAGCGTCTTCCAATCTTGCCCCATGATTCGAGCGGACCGAAGTGTCCCGGGGCGCGCCCAGGGTGTCAAGGGAGGCAGTCTCGGTGGCGTTCACCGGGTCGATCCGCTACTGTCCGACGACATTGGTGACGGCGTGCTCGATGACGAGAAACGGCTCTTTCTTCGTTTGGGAGACCGCGTATTGCACGCGGACTACGAAGAGTGGGGCCTCGGCGCCGTGGTCGAGGTCATGACCTCGATCGTCCCCGGCGGAACCTGCATCGTGCGAATCCTCTTCGAAGACGGGCGACAGCGGACCTTCATCAACGACATGGACAACGAGCTCTGCTGTTGTTACCGCGGCGTCCGGAAGGAGTGGCGCCTCGGTTTCGGTGAAGCGCACCGCGCCTCACGCAGCGCGCCGCGCCGTCGGTTGATCGGCCGATGAGCAAGGGCACGGGCCCGGATTTCAAGCCCACTCTCAACCTCCCGACGACCACGTTTCCGATGCGCGCCAACCTGCCGGCGCGCGAGCCGGAGATCCTGGCGCACTGGGAGAAGATCGACCTCTACCGTGCCGGCCTCGCCGCGCGTGCCGGCCGGCCCCGTTATCTGCTGCACGACGGCCCGCCCTACGCCAACGGCAACATCCACATCGGTCACGCGCTCAACAAGATCATCAAGGACGTGGTCGTGAAGTACAAAGGCATGGCGGGCTTCCAGACACCGTACGTGCCGGGCTGGGATTGCCACGGCCTGCCGATCGAGCACGAGGTCGAGAAGAAGCTCGGTGCCGAGAAGAAGGCTGCGCTCGGCAAGGCCGAGATCCGCCGCCTCTGCCGCGAGTACGCGGCGCGATTCGTCGACGTGCAGCGCGAGGACTTCAAGCGGCTCGGCGTGATCGGCGACTGGTCGAATCCGTATCTCACCACCGAATACGGCTACGAGGCGACCGAAGTCCGCGAGCTCGCGAAGTTCGTGACGAGCGGCGAGCTGTACCGCGGGAAGAAGCCCGTGCACTGGTGTCCGTCGTGTCAGACCGCGCTCGCCGAGGCCGAGGTAGAGTATCGGGACGTCACGACGCGCTCGATCTACGTCGCGTTTCCGCTGGTCGAGCCGCTGCCGGCGGCGCTCGGCGCCATGACGGGTCCGGTCGCCGCGGTCATCTGGACGACGACGCCCTGGACGCTGCCGGCCAATCTCGCGATCGCCGTGCACCCCGAGATCGAGTACGTCGCCGTCGCGGGTCGCGACGGCGGCAGTGCGCTGATCGTCGCCAAGGCGCTCGTGCCGAAGCTCGGCAAGATCGTCGGCGAAGAGCCGCGAGTGCTCGCGGAGCTACCGGGATCGGCGCTCGAGAACGTCCGCACGCGCCATCCCTGGTTGGATCGCGAGTCGCCGATCGTGCTCGGCGAGCACGTGACGCTCGACGCGGGCACGGGGCTCGTGCACACCGCCCCCGGGCACGGCCAGGAGGACTACGAGGTCGGGTTGAAGTACGGGCTCGACGTCTATGCGCCGGTCGACGGCCGTGGCCGCTTCGTGCCCGCCGTCGAGCACTTCGGCGGCAAGAACGTCTTCTCCGCCGACCCCGAGATCATCGCGCTTCTCGAGTCGCGCGGCCGGCTCCTTCAGGCGGTGCCGCTCGAGCACGCGTACCCGCACTGCTGGCGCTGTCACAAGGCGATCATCTTCCGCGCGACCGAGCAGTGGTTCATCTCCATGGAGGCGAAGGATCTTCGCGGGCGGGCGCTCGCGGCGATCGACCGCGTGCAGTGGTTTCCGGCGTGGGGCCGCGACCGCATCGCGGGCATGGTGGGCGGGCGACCCGATTGGTGCATTTCGCGCCAGCGCGCCTGGGGCGTGCCGATCGTCGCGCTGCACTGCGAACAGTGCGGCACGACCACGACCAACGAGACGCTGCTCGACCACGTCGCGGACATCTTTTCCCGCGAGAGCTCGGACGCGTGGTTCGCGCGGCCGGTCGAGGATTTCGTGCCGCCGGGATTCGTTTGCAAGGGCTGCGGGAAGACCTCGGCCGAGACGACGTTCGTCAAGGAAGAGGACATTCTCGACGTCTGGTTCGACTCGGGTGTGAGCTTCGCCGCCGTCGTCGAGCGCCGGACGGACCTCGACAGCCACCCCGACCTCTACCTCGAAGGCAGCGACCAGCATCGCGGCTGGTTCCAGAGCTCGCTGCTCACGTCGGTCGCGACACGCGGGGACGCGCCGTTCAAGGCGGTCCTGACGCACGGTTTCGTGCTCGACGAGGACGCGCGCAAGATGTCCAAGTCGGTCGGGAACGTCGTCGCGCCGCAAAAGATCGTCGCGAGCCACGGCGCCGACATCCTGCGTCTCTGGGTCGCCGCCGAGGACTATCGTGACGACGTGCGCATCTCGAAGGAGATCCTCGATCGCGCGAGCGAGGCCTACCGACGCGTCCGCAACACCGCGCGCTTCCTGCTCGGCAACCTCGGCGGCTTCGATCCGGCGCGTGACCTCGTGCCGACGGCGGAGCTCCTTGAGCTCGATCGCTTCATCCTCGATCGTCTCCAGACGCTGATCGAGCGATGCCGGCGCGCATACGATGCCTTCGAGTTCCACGCCGTCTACCACGCGCTGAACAATTTCTGCAGCGTCGACCTCTCCGCGCTGTATCTCGACATCGCGAAGGACCGGCTCTACTGCGAAGGGCCGACGTCGCGTGCCCGCCGCTCGGGTCAGACCGCGCAGTACCACGTTCTCGAAGCGCTGGTCCGTATCATGGCGCCGATCCTTTCCTTCACCGCGGAAGAGATCTGGGGCTACCTCCCGGCCGATCCGAAGCGGCCGCCGAGCGTGCTCCTCGCAGATTTCCCGAGCGTCGACCCGGCCCTCCGCGACCCGAAGCTCGCCGCCGACTGGGAAACGCTCCTCGCGGTGCGCTCGGCCGTCACGAAGACGCTCGAAGGACTTCGCAGCGCCGGGACGATCGGTCATTCGCTCGAAGCGGACGTCACCTTGGCGCCGACGGCCACGGTCGCCGCCGTGCTCCAACCGCGCGCCGCGCTGCTGGCCGAGACGTTCATCGTGTCCAAGGTGCGGGTCGTTCCCGAGGGCACCATCGACGCTCCGGTCGTTGCGCCCGGACTCGCCGTCAGTGCCAAGCGCGTCGAGGGAGAGAAGTGTCCGCGCTGCTGGAACTATCGCGACGACGCCGGCCGCGATCCCGAGGTTCC
>DAIQBH010000303.1:0-5907 GCA_036781285.1 Thermodesulfobacteriota bacterium
GGAGTCCCTGAACGGCATCGAGCTCCTCGACGTCAAGAAGAGCTACCGCTTCGAGCAGGGCTTCACGCTCGAGCACTACACCTCGCCCGACTCGCAGGAGGCGCGCGACGCCTTCGTCGAGAAGCGCGACGCGAGCTTCGGCGACACGAAGAAGTGATCGCGGCCTCATGGACCTGACGTTCACACCCGAGCAGGACGCGTTTCGCGCCGAGGCGCGCGCGTGGCTCGCGGCGCACGTCCCGCGCAAGCCGCTTCCGTCGATGGACACGGCGGAAGGCTTCGAGCTCCATCGCGAATGGGAGCGCGTGCTCCACGACGGCGGCTACGCAATGGTGTCCTGGCCGGTCGAGTACGGCGGCCGCGGCTGCAACCTCATCGAGTGGCTGATCTTCGAGGAGGAATACTGGGGCGCCGGTGCGCCCGGTCGGGTGAATCAGAACGGCATCTTCCTTCTCGGCCCGACGCTCATGGAGTTCGGGACACCCGAGCAGAAGGCACGCTACCTCCCGAGGATGGCGCGGAGTGAAGAAGTGTGGGCGCAGGGATGGTCGGAGCCGAATGCCGGCAGTGACATGGCCGCGATCCGCACGAGCGCGCGCCTCGACGGCGATCATTACGTCCTGAACGGCCAGAAGACGTGGTGCTCGCGCGCCGCCTTCGCCGACTGGATCTTCTGCCTCGTCCGCACCGACCCGCAGTCGGAGCGGCACAAGGGCCTGAGCTTCATCCTCGTCCCGCTCGACACGCCGGGCGTGCGCGTGCGCCCCATCCCGCAGCTCGACGGCGAGACCGGGTTCGCCGAGGTGTTCTTCGACGATGCCCGCGTGCCGCGCGCGAACCGGCTCGGGGACGAGCACCAGGGCTGGAGGATCGCGATGGCGACCGCGGGCTTCGAGCGCGGCCTGATGCTCCGGAGCCCCGCCCGTTTCCAGGCGACCGCGCGACGCCTGCGGAAGCTCTGGAAGACCCGTGGCTCGGATCCGGCCTTTCGTGACGTCGTGGCGCGCGCGTGGATGGACGCGGAGGCGTACTCGCTCTCGACGTACGCGACCGCGTCGCGCCTCCTCGCTGGCGGCTCGATCGGCGCCGAGGCGAGCCTCAACAAGATCTTCTGGTCCGAGATGGACGTCCGCATGCACGAGACGGCGCTGGCGCTGCTCGGTACCGACGCCGGGGTCCTGTCGCCCGCCGCGCCGCCGGAAGCGCACGGCTGGCTCGACGGGTTCCTCTTCTCGCTCGCGGGACCGATCTATGCCGGCACCAACGAGATCCAACGCAACATCATCGCCGAGCGCGTGCTCGGCCTGCCGCGCGACTGACGCCATGCACTTCGCCTTCGAAGAAGAGCAGCTCCGCTTCCGTGACAGCGTCCGCGGCGTGCTCGAGCGCGTCTGCGCGCCGGCCGCCGTCCGCGAAGTCTGGGAGGCCGAACGGGCGCACGATCCGGCCCGCTGGCGCGCGCTCGCCGAGCTCGGCGTCCTCGGGCTTCTCGCGCCGGAGCGCGCCGGCGGACTCGGTCTCGACGAAGTGTCCCTCGTGCTGCCGCTCGAGGAGACGGGACGCGCGGCGCTTCCCGAGGCCGTCGTCGAGAGCGCCCTGGTCGCGGTGCCCCTCCTCGCGGCGCTCTCCGATCGTACGCTTGCGGACCCGTGGCTGGAACGTGTCGCCGCCGGCGATGCGCTCGTCACGATCGGCTGCGATCCCAATCCGTGGGTGAGTCATGCCGACGTCGCCGGCCTGGTGTTGCTCGCGCGCGACGGCGAGCTCCACGCGCTGCCGGCGAGCGACGTTCGGAGCGAGCGGGTGCCGCATCTCGACGGCGCGCAGCGGCTCTTCCGCGTGGACGCGACGCTGTCGGCGCGCACGCGGGTCGCCGCCGGATCCGAGGCGCGCGCGCTGCTCGGCGCGGCCGTGGATCGGGGCGCGCTCGGCGCGGCGGCGCAGCTGCTCGGCGTCGGCCAGCGCCTGATCGAGGAAGCCGTGCGGTACGGCAAACAACGCGAGCAGTTCGGGCGCGCCATCGGCTCGTTCCAGGCGATCAAGCACATGCTCGCGAGCGCGCAGGTACGGCTCGAGTTCGCGCGCCCGGTCGTCTACCGCGCCGCCTTCGGGGTGGCGCACGCGCTGCCGACCCGCGGGCGTGACGTCTCGCACGCGAAGATCGTCGCGGCCGAAGCCGCCGCGCTCGCGGCGCGGACGGCGCTCCAGGTGCACGGCGCGATCGGCTACACCTGGGAAGTCGATCTGCACATCTGGATGAAGCGCGCCTGGGCGCTCGAAGCGTCCTGGGGGACGAGCGGTTGGCACCGGACCCGCGTCGCCGCCGCCGTGCTCGACCAGGAGGAGGTACACCCGTGAAAGCCAGAGTCTCCGCCCTCGAAAGCTGGTTCGACGCGAACCCCGAGCGGCCCCGCCTGATCGGCAGCCGCTGCCGGTCGTGCCGGAGCTATTTCTTCCCGAAGGAAGAGTTCGCCTGCCGGAATCCCGCGTGCGGCGCCGCCGAGCTCGAGGACGTCCCGTTGTCGGCGACGGGCACGCTCTGGTCGTACACGGACAACCACTACAAGCCGCCGGCGCCGTACATGTCCCCCGATCCGTTCGTGCCGTACGCGATCGCGGCGGTCGATCTGGCCGACGAGAAGATGGTCGTGCTCGGACAGGTCGCGAAGGACGTCCCCACCACGGATCTGAAGGTGGGGATGCGCATGAAGCTGGTCGCGGAGACGCTCTACAGCGACGCCGACAAGGACTACGTCGTCTGGAAGTGGACGCCCGCCGAACGGAGCCGGTCATGAGCGAGCGCAAGGTCGCGGTGCTCGGGGTGGGCATGCACCCCTGGGGCAAGTGGGGCAAGAACTTCGTCGAATACGGCGTCGCCGCGGCGCGTGCCGCGCTCGCGGACGCGGGCATCGCCTGGAAGGACGTCCAGTTCGTCGCCGGCGGCGACACGATCCGAAACGGATATCCCGGCTTCATCGCCGGCGCGTCGATCGCGCAGGCCCTCGGCTGGACGGGCGCGCAGGTCACCAGTTGCTACGGCGCCTGCGCGTCGGGCTCGCAGGCGGTGAGCGTCGCGCGTGCCCACATCCTCGCCGGCAACTGCGACGTCGCGCTCGTCGTCGGCGCCGACACGACCCCGAAGGGCTTCTTCGCGCCGCAGGCCGGCGAGCGCGGCACCGATCCCGACTGGCTCCGCTTCCGCCTCCTCGGTGCGACGAACCCCGTCTACTTCGCGCTCTACGCCCGGCGGCGCATGGCGCTGTACGGCGCCACCGACCGCGACTTCGCCAAGGTGAAGGTGAAGAACGCCAAGCACGGACTCGAGAACCCGAACGCGCGGTACCGGAAGCTCGTCACCGAGGAGGAGGTGCTCGCGTCGCCGATGGTGTCGGACCCGCTGCGGCTCCTCGAGATCTGCGCCACGTCCGACGGCGGCGCCGCGATCGTGCTCACCAGCATGGAGTACGCGCGCAAGCACACGACCAACCCGGTCACGATCTCCGGCCTTTCGACCGTCACGCCCGTCTATCCGAGCACGATCATCGAGATGCCGAACTTCGCGACCGACTCGGCCGCGGCCGTGCCTGCGCCACCCGTCGCGTTCCGCGACTCGATCGCCGCCGCCGCGTACAAGCAGGCCGGGATCGGTCCCGAGGACGTGAACGTCGCGGAGGTCTACGATCTCGCCTCGTCGCTGGAGCTCGACTGGTACGAGAACATCGGCCTCTGCCCTCCCGGCGATGCCGAGAAGCTCCTGAACGACGGCGTCACGACGATCGGCGGGCGTGTCCCGGTCAACCCGAGCGGCGGTCTCTCCTGCTTCGGCGAGGCCATCCCCGCGCAGGCGATCGCGCAGGTCTGCGAGCTCACGTGGCAGCTCCGCGGTCAGGCGCAGGGCCGCCAGGTCGAGGGGGCGAAGGTCGGCGTCAGCGTCAATCAAGGCCTCTTCGGGCACGGCTCCTCGGTGGTCGTGCAACGCTAGGAGGCGTGTCGTCATCGGAGCGACATGCGCCGCATCGGCACGCCGCCGCCGTCCTCCGAGATCACCGCTGAGTCGCTCTACCTTCGTCGCCGCGAGTTCCTCCGGAACGCCGCGCTCTTCGCCGCCACGAGCAGCACCGTCGGCGGCGGGCTGCTCTGGCTGACGGGCGGCAGCCGGGCGGACCCGCAAGAGGATGTCCCCGGCGCGTCCGCGCGCTCCGGGGATCCCACGCCGAGGGTCGCGCGGCGCCGGAGCCTCGCTGCCGGCGAGCCGCCGACGCCGTACGCCGACGTGACGACGTACAACAACTTCTACGAGCTCGGGCTCGACAAGAGCGATCCCGCGGCGAACGCGCACATGCTCCGCCCACGGCCGTGGACGGTCGCGATCGAGGGCGAAGTCGCGAGGCCCGCGGTCTTGGACGTCGACCGGCTGCTGGCCGAGATCCCGCTCGAAGAACGGGTGTACCGCATGCGATGCGTGGAAGCGTGGTCGATGGTGATTCCGTGGGTCGGCTTCCCGCTCGCCGACCTGCTGAAGCGCGTCGAGCCGACGTCGCGGGCGAAGTACGTCGCGTTCACGACGCTGCACGATCCCGAGCAGTTGCCCGGCCAGCGCTCGGGGGTGCTCGACTGGCCGTACGTCGAAGGGCTCCGGATCGACGAGGCGCTGCACCCGCTGACGCTCCTGGCGGTCGGCCTCTACGGCAAGGTGTTGCCGAACCAGAACGGCGCGCCCCTCCGCCTCGTGGTGCCGTGGAAGTACGGCTTCAAGGGCATCAAGTCGATCGTGAAGATCGCCCTCGTCGAGCGGCAGCCGCCGACGACGTGGAACCTGGCCGCGCCCGACGAGTACGGCTTCTATGCGAACGTGAACCCCGCCGTGGATCATCCACGTTGGAGCCAGGCGACCGAGCGGCGCATCGGCGATTTCCTCCGCCGGCCGACGCTGCCGTTCAACGGATACGCGGAACAGGTCGCCGGCCTCTACGCCGGCACGGACCTCGTCCGCTCCTTCTGATGGTGGCGTCGCCCGCTCGCCGGAAGCCGTACCCCTGGCTCGAGCCCGCGGTGCTCGCCGGTGCGCTCGTGCCCCTCGCCGCGCTCGCCGTTCGCGGGATGCGTGGCGCTCTCGGCGCGAATCCGATTGCCGAGGTGTTGAACCAGCTCGGCCTGCTGGCGCTGGTCTTCCTGGTCGCGGCACTCGCCTGCACGCCGGTTAAGCTCATCGCGGGATGGACGTGGCCGCTCCGCGTCCGCCGCATGCTCGGTGTCCTCGCGTTCCTCTACGCGAGCCTCCACGTCGCGACCTATGTCGGCATCGATCAATTCTTCGACTGGGAAGCGATCACCGCCGACATCCGGAAGCGGCCGTTCATCTTCGCCGGATTCGCGGCGTTCGTGCTGCTCGTTCCCTTGGCGCTGACCTCGACCAACGCGTCGGTCCGCCGCCTCGGATTCGCGCGCTGGAAGCTGTTGCACCGGCTCGCCTACGTGGCGCCCATGCTCGCGGTGCTGCACTTCGTCTGGCGGGTGAAGAAAGACGTGAGCGAGCCGGTCGCCTACGGCACCGTGCTGGCGGTGCTGTTGGCGATCCGGCTGGTCATGGTCGCGCGGCGCCGCGGCGCGGCCTGACGTGCGTCAGCTCGTGCAACCGATGGCCCCATTCTGTGGTTCCCGAACGAAACATTCAGATCTCCTGTCGAGGGTCAGCGCGTGGGCCGCGTCCGGCACGCGGCCGACCTTCCCATGTCGGAGAGGCGCGGCAACGACGGCCCAGGGGCTCGGATCGGTCTCCCGCGGCTCGTCGGGAACCGTGCCCTGGCGCGGCGCCCCCACGTGATCCGCCGGCGCCATCGCGATGACTGCTCCGCGCCGCGGCGGCGTCCGCAACTCGCTCAGCGCGAAGCTCGGGACGGTGTCGAG
>DAIQBH010000304.1:0-5895 GCA_036781285.1 Thermodesulfobacteriota bacterium
GGCGCGCAGGATCTTGTAGCTGACCTCGCGCCCGACCGCCGCGGCGACCTGGGCCGTCTCGTATGCGCTGATCGAGAGGCCGTCGAGGCGGGTCGTGAGGAGCTCGCGCAACGTCTCGGGAATCGCGTGGTCGTCGCCGTGGATCAGCGCGTGCGCGAGCTCCTCGACGAAGAGCGGTACGCCGTCGGTCCGCTCGACGATCCGGTCGAGCACGGCGGCCGAGCGCGCCTCCTCGGGCGCGCGACTGCTGTCCAGGATCGCGGCGACCTCGTCGCGACTCAGGCGCCCGAGCGGCATCACGGTCACGTCGCTGCCGGTCCAGGTCGCGGCGTACTCCGGACGCGCCGAGCACAGCAGCAGCAGGCCCGGCGGACGCGGGGCTCCCGGCTGATGCGCGGCGCGCGCCTCGTCGAGCAGACGCGCGATGAAGTCCGCCGTCGTCGGGTCCTGCCAGTGCATGTCCTCGATCGTCACCACCAGCGGATGGCGCGCGGCCATGCGGAGCACCAGGGTCGCCACGGTCTGGAGCGTGAGCTCCTTCTGTCGCTCGGGAGAAATTCGAGGAGGCTCGTACGCGCCGCGCGGCACCTGAAGGAGGTCGGCGAGCAGCGGCCACGTCGTCGCGACGTCGAGATCGAGCTCGCCGAGGAGCTGCTCGAGCGGCAGCTGGCGGAGCCAGGCGAGCACGGGATGGAGCGGGGTGTCGCGGCCTTCCGGCACGCAGCGACACGCGACGAACGCGTCCGGCGGGACACGACGACGGAGCTCGCGCACGAGGCGCGACTTGCCGATCCCCGCTTCACCCTGGAGCAGCACGATCGCGAGCCCGCCTCCCTCGGCGCGCTGCCAGAGGCTCGTGAGCTGCGCGAGCTCGCCGGCGCGCCCGACGAGGGGCGTCTCGTCGGGACGGATCGAGCTCTCGAAGGCGCTTCCGACGCGCTCGCCGACGACGCGAAAGATCGCCGTCGTCGCGGCCCGGTCGGGGACCATCGCTTCGCCGACCAGCGTGCACTCCATCTCGTCGCGGAGCAGCGCGCGGGTCTCGGCGGTCGCCAGGATCTCGCCGGCCTCGGCGCGATCGGCGAGCTGCGTCGCGAGCACGACCGGCGCGCCCACGACCTCGACGCCTCCTTCCGATGCGCCGCCGCGCCGGCGCGCGCGCAGGATGCCGACGCCCGAGTGCAAGCCGATCCGGACCGTGATCGCGAGATCACGCTCGGCTTGCAGGCGCCGGCTCGAGGCCTTCGACGCCGCGACGACGTGCAGCGCGGTCCGTACGGCGCGCCGCGCGTCGTCCTCGTGCGCCTTGGGGTAGCCGAAGACGATGTGGGCTTCGCCGAGCTTGCCCCGGACGAGCGTGTGGCGGCTTTGCTGCGCGACGTCGTCGTACAGCTCCTGCTGCACCTGCATCGCGTGATCGAGGTCCTCGAGGTCGACGGGCCCGCCGTCCGGACGGGACACGTTGGTCGTGCACGCGAGCACCGTGACCTGGCGGCGCTCGCCTTCGGCGGTCGGCAAGCGGTGGATCGTGCCATCGCGCGACGGTCCGGCGTCGCGCTGGATCGATTCGAGCGCCTTCAAGAGCGCCTGCTCCGAGACGTCGCGCGCCGCGACGTCCTTGGCCGTGACGGCGACGAGCAACCGTCCGAGCCGCTGCTCGCGAAGCCAGCTCGGGATCGGCACCGGCTCGGGTCCGAGCTGCTTCACGATCGCTTCGTGCGCCGTACGCGCGGCGATCGCGGGCTCGCCGGTGAGACTTTCGAGCAGGATGAGCCCCCAGGAGTACAGGTCCGAACGCGGCGTCAGGGGATCGCCGCGGAGCTGTTCCGGCGCGGCGTATGCCGGAGTCCCCATGAACTCGCGGCTCCCCGTGAGCCGCGCGCCGCCCTCGGCGGCGTCGGCGGCGAAGCCGCCGAGCCCGAAGTCGAGCACGGTCGCGTTCCGGCGGAGGCCCGAGTGGGTCACCATCACGTTCTCGGGCTTCAGATCGCGGTGCACGATGCCCTCGTGGTGCGCGCAGGCGAGCGCGTCGAGCACCTGAGTCATCAGGTGCAGCGCTTCGATCGGGTCGAGCTTGCCTTCGAGATCGAGCAGCTGGCGGAGCGTGGAGCCGGCGACGTACTCGAAGACGGCGTAGAGGACGCCGTCCCCGTGCTCGCCCGAGTCGAGCAGGCGCACGATGTGCGGATGCGAGAGCCGCGCGCAAACCCGGAGCTCGCGAAGGAAGCGCTGGCGTTGCGTCTCGAGCGCCGCCGGCTCGTCGCCCTCGCGAAAGCGCAGCATCTTCAGCGCGACGTCCTGACCGGTCGAGAGCTGGCGGGCGCGGTAGACGCGACCGTAGCTGCCGACGCCGATCTCGCTCAGGATCTCGTATCGGTCTTGGAAGCGTGCGCCCGGCGCGAGCAGATGGCCAGGGGGCTCTGGCGGAGTCATGGGGCGTTCGCATGTGAGCCCGAACGCCGCAGCAAAATCAACGGCGCGAGCGCGGCGTCAGCGGACGAGCTCGAAGACCGCCGTGGGACCCACGCCCGCGAGATCGACCGTCCCGCGGTCGCGGACGTCGAACTCGACCGGGAGGAGCGCCGCCGTTCCGGCTCCGACCAGGATCTGGCCCGCCTCGGCGCGCGCACCCAGCCGTGAGGCGACCGTCACCGCGTAGCCGATCACGGTAAAGCCGACGCGCCCGGCCACGACGGTCCCCGTGTTGAGGCCGAGGCCGGCGCGAAACTCGCGCGGACCGCGTCCGCCTTCGAAGAGCGCGCGGATCTCGAGAGCCGCGCGTGCGGCGGCCGACGGATGGTCGGTGTCGGTGTCCTCTTCGGCGAACACGGCGAGGAGGCAATTCCCGAGGACGCCGTTCACCGTCCCGCGCTCGGCCGCGATGGCGGTGCCGAGACGCGCGAACACGTCGTGGATCGTCGCAACCGCGTGATCGGGCGTCGCCGTCGCGAGCGGGGCGAGCCCCCGGACGTCGACCACGAGCGTGGTCAGCGTCGGGTTCTGGACGGTGTCGAACGGCACACGTTCGGAAAAGCAACTCGCAGGCCAGAGCGGAGCTCCGGCGGCCCCAACGCTCGGGGTCGCGACGCGTCCACGACGGAGGACACCCCCGCGCAGGGGTGTCCTCTCCGCCGCACGCGGGCGGCGGGGCCGTGACGCGTCCTAGCGCTTGAAGCGGACCAGCAGGTCGAAGAGGCGCGAGTGCAGCTTCGTGTACGGCGGGTAGAACATCGAGATGCCCGACATCCGGGGGTTCGTGTGCACCGGGCGCATCTTGCTGAACTCCTGGAAGCCTTCCCACCCGTGATAGTGGCCCATGCCGCTCGCGCCGATGCCGCCGAAGGGCATGTCGTGTTGGGCGATGTGGAACATGCAGTTGTTGACGGTGACGCCGCCCGAGATCGTGCCGTAGAGGACCTTTTCTTCCGTCGCCTTGTCGTCGGTGAAGATGTAGAGGCCGAGCGGCCGATCCTTCGCGTTCACGTACGCGAGCACCTCGTCGAGCGAGCGGTAGGTCTTGATCGGGAGCAGCGGTCCGAAGATTTCCTCGCGCATGATGGTCATGTCGTCGGTGACGTCGAGGACGAGGTGGGGCGGGATCTTGCGGAGGGCATCGTTGAAGGTGGCGCCCGGCACCAGCGAGATCACGCGGGCGCCCTTCTTCGCGGCGTCGTCGAGCGTCGCGCGCAGGCGCCGGTACGACTTTTCGTCGATGACCGACGTGTAGCTGCGGTCGTTGGTGTCGGGATAGCGCTCGCGCAGGATCTTCTCGGCGGCCTGCACGAACGTCTCTTGCTTGCCCTCGGGGATGAAGAGGTAGTCGGGTGCCAGGCAGGTCTGGCCGGCGTTCACGTACTTCGCGTAGAGGATGCGGCCGGCCGCGGTCTCGACGTCGTAGTCGTCGGCGATGATCGTCGGCGACTTGCCGCCGAGCTCGAGCGTCACCGGCGTCAGGTTCTCCGCGGCGGCGCGCATCACGTTCCGGCCGGCGTCGGCCGAGCCCGTGAAGATGACGTGATCGAAGGGCAGCGTCGTGAAGTCGTTCGGCTTCACGCCCGGCAGGATCGCGACCATGTCCTCGGGGAACTGCTGCGCGAACTTCTCGGCGAGGAGGCGGCAGAGATGCTGCGAGTTGCTCGCCATCTTGATCATGCAGCGGTTGCCGGCGGCGAGGATGCTGGTCAGCGGGCTGATGGTCAGGAAGAGCGGGTAGTTCCACGGCGACACGAGGCCGATGACGCCCTTCGGTTGCGGGATCAGCCGATTCTTCGCGGTCGCGAAGAGGATGCCGACGTGGCGGTGCTGCGGCTTCATCCACTTGCCGAGCTGCTTCTTGGCGTTGCGGATGCCGTCGACGCAGTTGAAGAGCTCGAGGAGCTTCGACTCCTCGGCGGCGCGATGGCCGAAGTCGGCGTTGATCGCGTCGGCGATCGCGTCGGCGTTGTCGACGAGGATGCGCTCGACGGTGTCGAGGTTGGCGCGCCGCTCCTCGATCGAGGGATACGGATGTCGGAGATAGGCGGCGCGTTGCAGATTGAAAATACGCTGCGCCTCGTTCTCGACGATCTCGAGATGACGGATCTGGGCGGTCTGAGCCATGGGTGGGTCCTCCTGTCGCGCGGGGTGATTACGGCGAACGGCCGATTTGAGCCGACGAGCGCGTCAAACGCAACCCGTCGAGGGCGCTCGAGCTTGAAATTCCTGGTGTTCCGCCGCTACAAGTCGCGCTCACAGAGGAGGGGCCCATGATGGGACTGCGTGGAGTTCGAGTTCTGGGGGCGGTGCTGGCGTTGGCCGTCGTGGTCGGAGGATGCGGTAACGACGGATCGGGCAGCAGCAACCGCGTCAACATCGGCGGCAACGCCAACTTCCCGGTGGCGAACGGCGGCCAGGCGGTCACCGAATCGCCGTTCATCATCATCGATCCGGATCGGCCGAACGATCCCCTGACGTCCGACGTCACGACCGACGTAGGGCGTTTTTTCGGGATCGTCCGCAAGACCGTGAGCGTTGCGGTGATCGTGACCGGCATCGTCAACGGCGAGACGATCCGTGTGAGCGGCCTGCTCGCGGCGTCGTCCAACAACGTCGACAAGCAACTCGACGGCCAGACCGACATCGCGTGCGAGGCGGGCGTGAGCGCCGTGATCGACGGCTCGATCAGGGGCGAAGACCTCGGTCCGAATCGCATCGCGAACCTCGAGGCGGCGGCGCAACGCTTCGTCGCGACGACCGACTTCACCGACCCGGCGTCCGTGACGGCGGCCGCGAATCAGGTGCGCGCCCTCACCAACGACGGCGCCAACCCAGCGGATTAATAGATTTCGGCCCCGTGCGCTTCGGCGCTGCGCGCCGAATGCTCCGATGGCCCTCGGAGCCCGAGGTCAACTCGGGCTCCTCGCTGACGGCTTCGTCCGGGGTGAGTCGAATCGACGGCGGTGTGGTCGCGTACCGCGCCGCCGTTTGCTTTGGTGACGGGACGTGGCCGGCACCATCTACACGATCGGGCACTCGAACCACCCGGAGGAGCGCTTCTTCGGCCTCCTGGAAGCGCACGCCATCCGGACCCTCGCCGACGTGCGCGCGATTCCCGGCTCGCGCCGCCATCCGCACTTCGGCCGCGACGCGTTGACGGCGAGCTGCCGGAGGCACGGCATGACCTATCGCTGGATGCCCGGGCTCGGTGGCCGCCGGCGCGCGCCGAAAGACCGGTCGTCGCCCCACGTTGCGTGGGAAGTCGCGGCTTTTCGGGCGTACGCCGATTACATGGAAACGCCCGAATTCGCGGCCGCGCTCGCCGAGCTGGAGCGCGAGGCGGCGGCACCGACGGCGTTCTGCTGCGCCGAAGCGCTCTGGTGGCAGTGTCACCGCCGCCTGATCGCCGATCGCCTCACC
>DAIQBH010000305.1:0-2272 GCA_036781285.1 Thermodesulfobacteriota bacterium
GCAAGGAGCTCGGCGGCGATCTCGGGATCGGTCTTGCCGTCCGGCCGCATGCACGCGAGCTCGACCTCGACGTCGAAGGTGTCGCGCATGGCGAGGTCGAACGGCACGCGTCCCGGCGTGTGGCGCGCGTGGAGGATCGTTCCGTCGAGATCGAAGAGCAGCAGCTTCACGGGAGCGTCTCGCGATGTCTCCGGGGCGCCGCCTTGCGGGAGTGCACCGCGAAAGGTTAGCAGAGGCGAACGGTCGCACCAACGTCGAAGGAGATCCCGTGGACCTCGTGCACACGCTCTACGAACCCGCCGGACCCGGCCCGCATCCGACCATCGTCGCGCTGCACGGCTGGGGCGCGAGCGCGTTCGACCTGATGGGGCTCGCACCCTATCTCGGCGGCGGCGGCTTCCAGGTGATCTGCCCGCAAGGTCCGCTCGAGGTTCCGCTCGGCGTCGAGGGCGCGGTCGGCTACGGTTGGTTCCCGCTGAGCGCCGTGCAACCCGCGATCGAGGGACCGATCGAAGAGGCGGCGGCTCTTCTCGAGCGCTTCCTCGACGCCGCGCTCGCCCGCTACGCCGTCGATCCGCGGAAAATCGTGCTGCTCGGCTTCAGCCAGGGCGGCGTGCTCGCGTATCGCCTGGCGCTCGCGGCGCCGCGCCGCTACGCGGGCCTCGCGGCGCTGAGCTCGTGGCTCCCGCCGCAGATGCTCGCGAACCTGCCGGATGCCGAGGGCCGCGAGGAGCTTCCGACCTTCGTGCAGCACGGCACCGGCGACGAGATCATCGCGGTCGCCCGCGCGCAGCAATCGTTCGAGTCACTCCGCGCGATGCGGGTTCCCGTCAGCTACCGCGAGTACGAGATGGGCCACGAGATCAATGCCGAGAGCCTGACCGACCTCACCCGGTGGCTCGAGGAGAAAGTCCGCTCTCCGATCATTCTCGTGTAGAGATCCTAGCGACTTGCCAGGGCGAAGATCGGATACGGTTCCATGCTGCGCACCGTCACCGGACGACCGGGATGGCGGAGGATGACGCGCGCCTCGGCGATCGTGATCGGCCGGCCGAAGAGACAGTGACGCTCGCGTCCCTTGCCCTGATTGTTGGCCCACGCGACCAGCTCTTCCGCCGACGGCCGGTGCCCGAGCGCCACGGCGCACTGGCGTACGACGAAGCCGAGCATGATCTTCGGAGGCGCGACCTTCGGCGTCGGCATGGCGGTGCCTATCTATCGTTCCCGCTTTCGGGGGCAAGAGGGCACGGCGTGGGATCGCGGGTCAGGACGACCGGAACCCCGCGGCGCTCGGAAAGCACCAGCACGGACCCCAGGTCGGCACCGTCCCGCGGCGACGCCAGCCGATGGGCTCCCGCAACGCACGCCCCCGCAGGTACCCGCGGGACGTCGCGGCCGAGCCGATAGGCGAGCACCAGCAGATCGCTCTCGTCGAGCGACGCGTCCGCGACGAGCGGCTCCGCGCGTGGCACGATCGCTGCCACCTCGGCGCCGAACGGAACGAGCGACTGCCGCCCGGCGCGATGCACGCGCACGATCTGACCGACGAGCGCGACCGCGAAGGCGACGGTCGCGACGCCGACGACCAGGGTGCGCGCCGGCCGCGGAGGCAACGCCGCCCACAGGCGCGCGAGCGCACGGCCCGCGAGCAACGCGATCGGGGGATGCAGCGGCAGCAGATAGACGCCGCGCTTTCCGTACGCGGCGGTGAAGAACAGCAGGATCACGATCCACCACGTGTGCAGGAATCGCCCGACCCCGTCCTCGCGTTCGCCGCGCCACCAGCGAACGGCCGCCCACACGAGCACCAGGTTCCACGGCAGGAGGTCGGTCGCGAGATTCTCGACCATCGTGAGCCGCGAGCGGCCGCCGTGCATGCCGAAGACGCCGCGCCCGACGAAACGGTCCACGTTCTCGTGGAAGATCTGGCGCGCGAGGAAGTCTGAGCCACCGAGCCACGTCGCAAGCGCGTACCATCCGACCACCACCGCCGCCGCGGCGAGCGCGAGCCGCGGCGACCAGAGCTCGCGGAGGCGCCCGAGTCGACCTTCGCGCGCGAGGAACACGACGATCACGAGTCCGGGCAGCACCGCGCCCGCGGGCCCCTTCGTGAGCACGGCCGCGGCGAGCGCCCCGTAGCACAACGCGCGCGCCCACGCCGGATCGGTGCGAGCCGCGTCGACGCCGCCATGCTCGTAGCCGCCTGCAAGGTCGGGCCCTCCACCGGGCCCGACGAGCGGCTGCTCGTAGCCGCCTGCAAGGTCGGGCCCTC
>DAIQBH010000305.1:2372-5888 GCA_036781285.1 Thermodesulfobacteriota bacterium
CCTCCACCGGGCCCGACGAGCGGCTGCTCGTAGCCGCCTGCAAGGTCGGGCCCTCTACGGGGCCCGACGAGCGGCTGGTCCCAGCGCAGGAACGCGACGAGCGCGAGCGTCACGCCCGCGGTGAACACCATGTCGACGCGCGCTTCGGTGGCCGACTCGAAGAACGTGTGCATGCCGGCGAGCGCGACGACCGCGAACCACCCGCTCGCACGGCCACCCGCGGCCGTCCCCACCAGATAGACGAGCACGAGCACGAGCCACGCGGCGAGCGCCGACGGCACGCGCACCATCGCATCCGATGGACCAGCGAGGCGCGACGCAGCCGCCGCGATCCAGTGGAAGAGCGGCGGCTTCGAGGGCACCTCGCCGTTCCTGAGCGGCAGGATCCAGCGGTCGTGGTCGACGATGTGCTCGACCACGAGCCCCTCGCGCGCCTCGCCGTGGGCGCCGATCGGCGGCGCTGTGAGCGGCCACGCCAGAACGGCGATCACGAGCAGCGTCAGCAGCGACAAATCGCGAACCGTCGTGCGCGCGTCGCTCACGCGGCCGTGCATATCGTGCGACTACGTGGCCGGGAAGACGGCGGCGCGACTCGACGCCATGGAATCATTGAGGCATAGTCTCGCGCTCGATGACCCGCAGGCGGAGAGGACGCCGTCCCGGAGAATCACCAGACGGGGAGGATGCCGACAAGCAGCCGCGTGTCGGGCCCGATGGACGGCCCGACCTTGCTCGCGGCGGCTACACGCCGCCACAGTCGCCGCTGACCCGTTGGCAGTACCACACGTCGCACCAACAACGGATGGCGAAAGCGAACAATCCGGGGCGCTCGCGTTGGTCGGCGAGTAGCGCCGCGCCCGCGCGTCCCGAGCGCCGTGGTGGACCACCACCGCAGGACCGCCCGCGCCGCTTCGATCCGCCGGCGCGACAAGCGCCGGGACGAGGAGACGGGCGCGGACCGCGTGGAGGCGCACGCGATGCGGCGCGCGCCACGCGCCCTGCCCCACGGCAGGACGCGCCGCGGGTTCCGAGCGCATCCACGATCGACGCGTTCGAGCTCTTCTGCGCGTACCATCTCGGCATCACGCCGGAAGACGGCTACCGCATCCAGAACATCCACGAGGTCGCGCGCCGCTTCGGTACGAACGCGGCCGAGCTCCGCCAAGTGCTGACGAATCTCGGCATGGCCGCGGACGACATCGTCCACAGCGGCTTCGACCTGCCGAGCGCGCAGGTCGACATCATGGTCGCGCCGGCCGGCATCAGCCGGCGCGAGCTCGCCCGGCCTCTCTACGAGGAGTTCCGCGACGCACCCAAGAAGTCACGCAACTGGGCGCGCGAGATGGAAGACGCCCAACGCCAGATCGACGAGACGATCGGCCGCGACGGCCGATGGTCGCCGGGCCGACGCGACCCCGCGGGGAAACAATCATGAGCCACGATCCATTCAGCGTCGCCGGCAAGTCGGTCATCGTGACCGGGGGCGGCACCGGCATCGGCGCCGGCATCGCCCGCGCTTTCAGCGAACGCGGCGCGAAGGTTTTGATCGCGAGCCGCAACGGCGAGCACCTCGTCCCGGTCGCCCGCGCGCTCCGCGAAGCCGGCGGCACCGTCGAGAGCCTCCCGTGCGACGTCCGCGACCCGGATCAGGTGGAAGCGATGTTCGACCGCGCCGAAGAGCTCTTCGGCGTCGTCGACGTGATGATCAACAACCACGGCGCGAGCTTCTACGCCCGCGCGGAAGACTTGAGCCCGAACGGCTTCGCGACCATCGTCGCGATCAACCTGAACGGCACCTTCCTCTGCTCGCGCGCGGCGGCGCGGCGCTGGATCGACCGCAAGCATCCTGGCCGCATCATCAACATGTCGTCGGAGGCCGGCATCTACGGCGCGCCCGGCATGTGTCACTACTCCGCCGCGAAAGCCGGCGTGCAGAACCTGACGCGCACGCTCGCGATGGAATGGGCGCCGCACGGCATCCTCGTGAACTGCGTCGCGCCCGGTCCGATCGACACGCCCGAGGCCGCGCAGCGCAGCTGGGGCACGCCGGAGATGAAGAAGCAGGTGGAGGCGTCGACGGCGCTGAACCGCCTCGGCAAGGTCGAGGAGATCGCCTGGCCCTGCGTCTTTCTCGCCTCGGAAGCCGCGGGCTTCGTGACCGGCCACACGTTCTCGGTCGACGGCGGCCCGACGTCGAGCCTCACGATCCCGTAGCGCGCGGCGACGTCGGTCAGAGGTCGCGCGTCAGCGACGAGCGGTCGTAGACGGCGTCGACGTCGAGCACGGCGCCAAGCGCGGTGAGCTCGACTCGCTCACCCCGCCCGCCGGTTTCCACGCGCCACCCGTCGCCGTCATCGGGCCTCCAGCACTCGATACGCCGTTCTCGGTGCGAGACGAGTACGTACTCCCGGAGGGATGCGATGCGCCGATAGTGCGCTGCCTTCACGCCGCGGTCGTAGTGCTCCGTGCTCGGGCTGGTCACCTCGACCAGCAGCGTCGGATTGATCGCGTTGTTGCGATCTTCCGGGTCGCGCTGCAGATCACCGCAGATCACGGTCACGTCGGGATACGTTGCGAGGCCCGTCGCGACGACACGGACCCGCAGATCGGGTCCAAACCATCGGCAGGGGCCATTCTCGAGCGATCGGCCGAACAGCGTGCAGACCGCGGCTGCGAGCGCCGCGTGCTCGAGGGTTCCGCCCGCCATGGCGAGAATCTGCCCGTCCAGGTACTCGTGCCTCGAGTTCGCGTCGAGCTCGAAGCGGCGGTAGTCGTCGTAGGTGTAGTACGGAAGGCGCGCGGGTCGTCCCATGGAAGTCAGATGCCCGCGAGGATCGGTCGCGTCCACGACTACTCGTACTCAGCGCGCGACGCGCGCCGCCAGTCGCCGCTGCGCGCGGCGCGCGAGCGCGGGGGCCAGGCCCTTCCAGACGCAGTAGCGCCTGAGGCCGTCGCGGCTGAGATCGCACGCGACCGCCATCACGAGCGCGTCGTCGAGCATGCCGATGCGCGGCAGGAAGTCGGGCACGAAGTCGAGCTGGTCGGCCAGGTAGGCGACGCCGGCCGCGAGGAGGCTGATCGAGTAGTATGGGATCTGCGGACAGCGACCTGCCGCGTGATCCTTGAGGCACATGAGCGCGAGCTCGAGCTCGCCCTTCAAGACGCGCCCCGGAACGCCGGGAAGCTTCGCCGCGCGCTCGCGGATCGTCGATTCCGCGACCAAGAGGTCGCCGACGTCGGCGGGCGCCAGCTTGTTCGCGAGCTCGACGACCGCCTGCGTCACCTCCTGACGCGTGAGCGGCGCCGCGCGGCGCGTCTTCGAGCGCGGCGCCTTCGGACGCGGCGCGCCTCGCCGCGTCACCGCCGCCGCGCGCGTGCCGTGCGCGCGCTTGTCGACGCGAGGACGTGTCTTCGGTGCTTTCGTGGCTCGACCCATGCCGGGGTCCATAGCCCCGCCCGGGTAGCGGTTCAACGACCGTCGCGATACCGCCTACTGCTCGAGGCAGTAGACGGCGA
>DAIQBH010000306.1:0-5887 GCA_036781285.1 Thermodesulfobacteriota bacterium
GCTCCTCGTCCTGGCACTGGCGAGCGGGCTCGGCGGCGTCGCGCTCGCGTTCTTCTCCGACCCGTGGCTCCTCGCGGTGACGGCCTTCGTCGGCATGGCGAACGGCATGGGCCGCGACCGCGGCGCGGCGCTCGTCGTCGAGCAGGCGATCCTTCCCGCGACCGTCGGCGACGCGGAACGCACGCAGGCCTTCGCCTGGTACAACGTCCTCCAGGACACCGGCCACGCGATCGGCAGCCTGGCGGCCGGCCTCCCCGTCGCGTTCGCCGCGGCCGGCGCCGACGCGCTCGGGGCGTCACGTCTCGCCGTGCTCGTGACCGCGGGCCTCGCGCTCGCGACCGCCGGCCTGTATCTCCGCCTTTCGCCGACGGTGGAGCTCGGCGCGCCCGCCCGGCTCACGGTCTCGCCCGCGACGCGCGGGATCCTCACCAAGATCTCGGCCCTCTTCGCGCTCGACGCCCTCGGCGGCGGCTTCCTCACGACCTCGCTTCTCTCCTACTTCTTCGCGACCCGCTTCGGCGCGAGCGCCGCGACGATCGGCGGCCTCTTCTTCCTCGCCCGCGTCGCGAACGCCCTCTCCCACTTCGCCGCCGCCTGGCTCGCGCGGCGGATCGGCCTCGTGAACACGATGGTGTTCACCCACATCCCGTCGAGCCTGCTCCTGGTGACGGTCGCGATCGCACCCAACTTCCCGATCGCCGCGTGCTTGTTCGTGCTGCGCGAGGGCCTCGTCGAGATGGACGTCCCGACGCGCCAGTCCTACGTGCTGGCGGTCGTGCGCCCCGAGGAGCGCACCGTCGCCTCGGGCGTCACGAGCCTCGTCCGCCTCGCCGCCTGGGCGGTCGCCCCGACGTTCGCGGGCGTGTTCATGCAGGAAGGCTCGTTCGCGGCGCCGCTCGTCGTCGGGGCGGCGATGAAGATCACGTACGACCTCCTGCTCTGGAAGGCCTTTCGCGGCGTGCTTCCGCCGGAGGAGCACACGAGAGGCGCGTGACGGGCTACGCGAAGCTGCGCGCGAAGAGATCCTGGATCGCCGCCTTGCCGTTGTCCTTCACGAAGCGCGTGCCCGTGCCCGTGAAATGGCGGTGCTGGACGACGGGGTCCTTGGCGGCGTCGAACTGCTCGCCGCCCCAGCGGAACCAGCCGTTCTTCTCCTGGTCGAAGACGAAGAGCGGCTTGTTGCAGAGCTTGGCGAACTCGGCGCCCCAGCCCGTGCCGCCCTTCACGGTCTGGTCGGGCTGGATGGTGCCGACGACGTAGATCTCCTGGCCGTTGTTCACCTGGTGCCAGATGCACTGGAGCACCTTCTTGAACATGGCGGTGTCGGGGTAGCGCCGGTGCATGAGCTTCGAGACGTACGTCAGGCTGACGTCGCCGTGCTCGAGCTCTTCGTGCGTCAGCACGCGGATGCCGCGGCTCCGCGCGTCGCGGTGTCCGTCGAAGGTGAAGTTCACCTCCTCGATGCCGTGGCGCTCCGCCGCCGCTCCGAACTCGGCCTCGGCTCCACCCGCGGCGCCGCTGAAGAGAATGCATTCCTCGCGCGTCATGCGATTCGCCTCCCGCCTGCGGCGGTTGTCCCCGATCCCGCCTTGGGGGTCAACCGCGGAGGGACGGCGGGCTCACTCGCCGCCATCGCCGCCGCCGTCACCGACGTCGCCGCCGTCCGCGCCGCCACCGCCGTCGACCTCCGCGTCGTGCGTGTCGCCGTCGTCCGCCGACGAGCGTCGCGACCGCACGGCATCGGCCCGCACCACGCGTACCGTGAACGGCACCGTCAGGAGCTCCGCTCCGGGCTGGAGCTGCACCCACATCCGATACATGCCCGGCTTCGGGAACACGCACGTGAACGTCGCACCCTCGGCCGCGCCGCCGGGGCGCGCGGCACGGTGCAGAAACCACGTCCGATTGTCCCCGACGATCACGAGCTGACCCGGAGCGCCCCGCACCGGACTCAGCTGGCGCACCGGAGCCCCGTCGCGCGCGACGGTGAACCGGCACGCGATCTCGTGCAGCGGCACGAACGGTCCGTCGGTTTCGAGCGTCACCGTGTAGCCGTCGACGGTCGCGACCTGTCCCTCGTTCGGATCGAGCCGCTCGCGCTCGTGCGCGGGACCCGAGACGACCACGTCGGTCGCCGCGTGCTGCACCCCGGCGCGACCGGCCGCGAACTCGAGGAACACCGTGTAGAGCCCGGAGGCCGGAAACGTCGCCGGGAGATGGAACGTCCCGTCGGGATTTCGCGTCGGACGCCCGTGCGCGAACGACGCCAGATCGGCGGAGACGACGTACGCGTCGAGCGCGTCGGCGTCGACCGCCACCGGCGCGCCGCTCGGATCACGCAACGCGATACCGAGCTGCGCCGGCGTGTCGGCCTGGAGCGAGCGCGGCACGGACGTGATCTCCGCCTCGTAGGAGGCGACGGTCGCGAGCGCGAGCGGCGTGCCGCACCGTGGGCACCGCGCCGGGGCATCGTACGTCTTCGGCCCCTCGCATCGCATCGGGCAAAGCCATGCCTCCGCCTTCGGATCGGGGGTGAACGTGAGCACCATCATCGGGGCCGGGTCGTGGATGCGGGCCCTGTCCAGGAGGCGGATCCGCGCCTTCCGCGGGCCACGCACGTCGGCCGCGAGGTTCCAGAGCGGGTGCGCGTCGAACGGGGCGGCGCCGAGCTTCAGAAGGTCACTGCGGCGCACGGGAGCTCCGGCGTTCTCGTCGATCACCGCGAGCCCGGGATCCGTGTAGAGGGCCTCGAACGCGATGTGCGCGCCGGGATCGAGCGCGCGAAAGTCGTCGGTCGCCGCGCTCGGGTCGACCGATCGAAAGCCCACCACCGTGCCCGCGTAGCCGGCGAGTCCCACCACCCGCGACGGCGGCACCGCGAACGACGTCGTCTCGGCCTTGGCGACGAGCTTCCCGTCGCGGTCGACGCCCACCACCACGTCGACGTGCACGTCCGCTGCCGCTGCCGGCGCGGCCAGCAGCACGGCGAGCAGGACCGCGCCCGCCCTCCGCCATCGTCGCCTGGTCTCCGGAACGACGAGCGCGCCCCGCATTCGACCGTACTCGCCCTCCGCAATCCGCACGCCTCGCATCCTCTCTTCCGCTCGACGGTCAACCGCTGACCCCGATCTACCGGGTCACGCCCGCCGGTGCTAGGAGGTCTCCCGCATGTCCGTGCCGCCGCTCGCCGAGTTCGATCCCCTCGTCGCCGGCTGGTTCGCCGACACGTTCAGCGGCCCGACGCCGCCGCAGGTCGACGGATGGCGCGCGATCGCCGCCGGCCGCGACGCGCTGATTGCAGCCCCGACCGGCTCCGGCAAGACGCTGGCGGCGTTCCTCTGGGCGATCGATCGCCTGGTGCGCGCGGCCCGCACGGGCTGGCTCGCCGACGAGACGACGGTCGTCTACGTCTCGCCCTTGAAGGCCCTCGGCAACGACATCCAGAAGAACCTCGAGGTGCCGCTCGCCGCCGTCCGCGCCCGCGCCTTCGCGGCCGGCGTCCAGCTCCCCGAGATCCGCTGCGCCGTTCGCACCGGCGACACCCCGCAGAGCGAGCGCGCGGCCATGGTCCGCCGCCCGCCGCACATCCTCATCACCACGCCCGAGTCGCTCTACATCCTCCTGACCACCGAGAAGAGCCGGAAGGCCCTCGCCAACGCGACGACCGTCATCGTCGACGAGATCCACGCCGTCGCGGGCGACAAGCGCGGCGCGCACCTCGCGCTCACGCTCGAACGCCTCGACGCGCTCGCCGGCCGGAAGATCCAGCGCGTCGGACTCTCGGCGACGCAAAAGCCGATCGAGCTGATCGCCCAGCTCCTGGTCGGCGGCGGCCGCCTCACGCCCGCGGGCGCCGCCGATTGCGCGATCGTCGACACCGGCCACCGGCGCGCGATGGAGCTCGCGGTCGAGACCACCGACCACGAGATCGGCCCGATCGCGAGCCACGAGCTCTGGGCGTCGATCTACGAGCGCGTCGTCGGCTACGTCGCCACGCACAAGACGACCATCGTCTTCGTCAACACGCGCCGCCTGGTCGAGCGCGTCGCGCACCAGCTGAGCGAGCGCCTCGGGGAGGACCGCGTGGTCGCGCACCACGGCAGCCTCTCGCGGAAGATCCGGCTCGACGCCGAGCAAAAGCTCAAGAGCGGCGAGGTGCCGGTCGTCGTCGCGACGGCGTCGCTGGAGCTCGGCATCGACGTCGGCCACGTCGACCTCGTCTGCCACATCGGCTCGCCGCGCGCCCTCGCGACGCTGCTCCAGCGGGTCGGACGCTCGGGCCACTGGCTCGGCAGCGTCCCCAAGGGAATCTTCTTCCCGCTGACGCGTGACGACCTGATGCAGACCGCCGCCGCCGTGCGGGCGATCCGTGCCGGCGAGCTCGACCGCCTGCACCTCTCCGACAAGCCGCTCGACATCCTGGCGCAGCAGATGGTCGCCGTCGCGGCCGCCGACGACATCGCCGAGGACGACCTGTTCGCCCTCGCCCGCCGCGCCTGGCCCTATCGTGACCTCGAACGCTCCGCCTTCGACGAGGTGCTGGAGATGCTGGCCGAGGGCGTCGCCACCCGCCGCGGCCGCCGCTCCGCCCACCTCCACCGCGACCTCGTCCACCGCCGCGTGAGCGGCCGGCGCGGCGCGCGTCTCGCCGCCATCACCGGCGGCGGCGCCATTCCCGACACCGCCGACTACGACGTCGTCGAGGAGCCGACGGAGGCCCGCGTCGGCAAGGTCAACGAAGATTTCGCGATCGAGAGCATGCGCGGCGACATCTTCCTCCTCGGGAACCACTCGTGGCGCATCCGGCGCGTCGAGAACGGCACCGTCCGCGTGGAAGACGCCGGGCAGACGCCGCCGACGATCCCGTTCTGGACCGGTGAGGCGCCGGCGCGGACGCGCGAGCTGTCACAGGCCGTCTCCGATCTCCGCGAAGAGGTCGCCAAGCGCATCCTCGACCGCACCGCGGCGCCGCCGCCCGAGGTCGTCGCATGGCTCGTCGCCGAGTGCGGGATCGACGCGGGCGGCGCCCTCCAGCTCGCGACCTACGTGCGCGACACGCTCCTCGTCCTCGGCACCGTCCCCACCTGCGAGACCGTCGTGGCCGAGCGCTTCTTCGACGAGAGCGGCGGCATGCAGCTCGTCGTACACGCGCCGTTCGGCGGCGCCGTCAATCGGGCCTGGGGCCTCGCCCTTCGGAAACGGTTCTGCGTCTCGTTTGATTTCGAGCTGCAAGCGGCCGCGACGGACGACGGCATCGTGCTCTCGCTCGGCGAGCAGCACAGCTTCCCGCTCGAGAACGTCTTCTCGATGGCCCGGATCGCCACGCTCGAGCACGACCTCGTGCAGGCCGTGCTCCAGGCCCCGATGTTCGGCACCCGCTGGCGGTGGAACGTCACGCGCGCCCTCGCCCTCCTCCGCCACATGGGCGGCAAGAAGGTGCCGATGAACATCCAGCGCATGCGCGCCGACGACCTGCTCGCCGCCGTTTTCCCCGCGCAGGCCGCGTGCGGCGACAACCACGCAGGGCCGATCGAGCCGCCGAAGCATCCGCTCGTCGACGAGACGCTCGCCAACTGCCTCTACGAGACGATGGACACCCACGGCCTCCGCCGTATCCTCGAGCGCATCGCGGCGGGCGACATCCGCACCGTCGCGGTCGAGACGCCGGCGCCGTCGGTCATGGCGCACGAGATCCTGAACGCCAACCCGTACGCCTTCCTCGACGACGCGCCGCTGGAAGAGCGTCGCGCCCGCGCCGTCGCGCTTCGCCGCACCGACCCCGACCTGGCGTCCGGGATCGGCGCGCTCGACGCCGAGGCGATCGCGGCCGTGCGCGCCCAAGCCTGGCCTGACGTCCGCGACGCCAACGAGCTGCATGACGTCGTGC
>DAIQBH010000307.1:0-5877 GCA_036781285.1 Thermodesulfobacteriota bacterium
GAACACCGAGCGCTTCGCGTGGGACTCGTACCGCCGCTTCGTGCAGATGTACGGCGACGTCGTGCTCGACCTGAAGCCCGTGGACAAGAAGCAGGCGGACCCGTTCGAGGAGATCCTCGAGCGGAAGAAGCATGCCCGCGGCGCCAAGCTCGACACCGATCTCACCGCGGCGGATCTGAAGGAGCTGGTCGCCGAGTTCAAAGCCATCATCAAGGAGAAGAAGGGCAAAGACTTCCCGAACGACCCGCACGAGCAGCTGTGGGGCGCGATCGGCGCCGTGTTCGGCTCGTGGCAGAACGACCGCGCCATCACCTACCGGAAGCTCTACGGCATTCCCGACGAGTGGGGCACCGCCGTGAACGTGCAAGCGATGGTCTTCGGCAACCTCGGCGACGACTGCGCGACCGGCGTCGGCTTCTCGCGCGACCCCGCGACGGGCGAGCGCGCCTTCTACGGCGATTTCCTAATGCACGCCCAGGGCGAGCACGTCGTCGCGGGCAACCGCCCCCCGCAGGCCCTCAGCAAGAAGGCCGCGATCGAGGATGCCCGCGCCCAGGGCATCGCCGAGGCCGACCGCCTGCCGTCGCTCGAGGAGGTCATGCCGGGCCTCTACAAGCAGCTCACGCAGAT
The DNA here is from genome assembly GCA_036781285.1 of Thermodesulfobacteriota bacterium. GTDB lineage: Bacteria > Desulfobacterota > Binatia > UTPRO1 > UTPRO1 > UTPRO1. Next base: position 631 of record DAIQBH010000307.1, read on the forward strand.
CGCGGCGCGCCTCGAAAAGCACTACCGCGACATGCAGGACATCGAGTTCACCATCGAAGGTGGCAAGCTCTACATGCTCCAGACGCGGAACGGGAAGCGCACCGCGCACGCCGCGATCAAGATCGCCGTCGACATGGTGAAGGAGAAGCTGATCGACAAGGCGACGGCGCTCCAGCGCGTCGACGCGAGCTCGATCGACCAGCTCCTCCACCCGGGCCTCGATCCGAAGGCCGAGAAGAAGCTCATCGCCAAGGGCGTCGCGGCCTCACCCGGCGCGGCGGCCGGCGAGGTCGTGTTCAGCGCCGACGACGCCGAGTCCGAGGCGCACGCCGGCAAGCAAGTGATCCTGGTACGGGTCGAGACGTCGCCCGAGGACATCCATGGAATGAACGTCGCCCAGGGCATCCTGACGGCGCGCGGCGGCAAGGCGTCGCACGCGGCCGTCGTGGCGCGCGGCATGGGCAAGACCTGCGTCGCCGGCTGTAGCGACCTCGAGATCCACTACGAGGGCGAGTACTTCCTCGCCAAGGGCGGCGTCCGCGTCGGCCGCGGCGACTGGATCACGCTCGACGGCTCGACCGGCGAGGTCTTCCTCGGGAAGGTGCCGACCGTTGCCGGCGAGGGCGAAACCGGCGACTTCGCGACCCTCATGGGCTGGGCCGACAAGGCCCGCACCCTCAAGGTCCGCACCAATGCCGACACGCCGCACGACGCCGAGGTCGCCCGCCGGTTCGGCGCCGAGGGCATCGGCCTCTGCCGGACCGAGCACATGTTCTTCGAGGCGGAGCGCATCGACGCCGTCCGCGAGATGATCCTCGCGTCCGACCTCGCCGGCCGCGAGAAGGCGCTCGCGAAGCTGCTCCCGATCCAGCGCGGCGACTTCGTCGGGATCTTTCGGGCGATGGATGGGCTCCCGGTGACCATCCGCCTGCTGGATCCTCCCCTCCACGAGTTCCTGCCGCAAACCGACGCCGACACCGACGAGCTCGCGGGGAAGATCGGCGTCGACCCGGCGAAGCTGCGGGCGCGTCGCGAGCAGCTCCACGAGATCAACCCGATGCTCGGCATGCGCGGCTGCCGCCTCGGTATCGTCTACCCCGAGATCTACCTCATGCAGGTGCGGGCGATCATGGAGGCCGCGTGCGCGGTCGCGAAGGAGAAGATCAAGGTGATCCCCGAGATCATGATCCCCTTGATCGGCCACGTGAACGAGCTCGCCCGGCTCCGCAAGGAAGCCGACGATCTCTGCAAGCAGGTGATCGCCGAGACCGGCCAGAAGGTCGCGTACATGATCGGCACGATGATCGAGGTGCCGCGCGCCGCCCTCACCGCCGACGAGGTCGCGAAGGAGGCCGAGTTCTTCTCGTTCGGCACGAACGACCTGACCCAGATGGGCTTCGGCCTCTCGCGTGACGACTCGGGCACCTTCCTTCCGACGTACGTCGACAGCGGCATCCTCCCGGTCGACCCGTTCGCGAGCCTCGATCAGGAGGGCATCGGCCAGCTCATGGAGATCGCCGTCGCCAAGGGCCGCAAGGTCCGGCCGAACCTCAAGATCGGCATCTGCGGCGAGCATGGCGGCGATCCGAGCTCGATCGACTTCTGTCACCGCACGGGGCTCGACTACGTGTCGTGCTCGCCCTACCGCGTGCCGGTCGCGCGTCTCGCCGCCGCCCAAGCGGCGCTCGCGGGCAGCAAGAAGAAATGAGCGGGTCGGGTCGTCGAGGACAGCCGGCGGTTCGCGGGACGACCCGCGTCTACGGCATCCTCGGCGACCCGGTCGCGCACAGCCTTTCGCCGGCGATGCAGAACGCCGCGCTCGCGGCGGCCGGCATCGACGGCGTGTACGTCCCCTTCCCCGTCGCGGCCGAGGGCTTGCCGGCGACGATGGCCGGCCTCCATGCGGCCGGCGTCGCGGGACTGAACGTCACCGTCCCGCACAAGGAAGCCGCCGCGCAGCTTTGCGTGGCGCTCCGACCGCGCGCCCGCGCCTGCGGCGCGGCCAACACGCTGATCCGCACCGCGAAGGGTTGGGTCGGCGACAACACGGACGGCGCCGGCCTGCTCGCGGCGCTCGCGGAGCACGGCTTCGACCCGCGCGACAAGAACGTCCTGTTGATCGGCGCCGGCGGCTCGGCGCGGAGCGTCGCGCACGCGTTCGCGCGCGCCGGGACGCGCATGCTGATCGTGGCGAACCGCACGCCCAAGCGTGCCGCCGATCTCGTCGCGACGCTCCGCCGCCGCGACGCCTACGCCGCCGACCTGCGCGTGCTCGCGAATCCCGAGGTGCTGGGCCGCCTCGATCTCATCGTCAACTCGACGTCCACGACGCTCGGCGGCGGCGCGCTCCCGCGCATCGACTTCGACCTCACGCCGCGCCGGCTCCTCGCGTGCGACCTCATGTACGGCGGCAAGCGGTCGCCGTTCCTCGAGCGGGCGCGCGCCGCGCGCCGGCCCGCGCTCGACGGGAGCGGCATGCTGCTGCACCAGGGCGCCCTCGCGTTCACGCTCTGGACCGGCCGGGCGGCGCCGGTCGCCGTCATGCGCCGGACCCTCGCGCGCCGGCCGTGACCGCCGTCGCGCACACCAACACCACGCTCTTCCGACAGCTCGCGGCGGCGGGGTGGACTCCCGCCGACCTCGACCTCGCCCACCGCGCGTACGACCTCGCGCGGGCGCTCGTGCCGGGGCTCTTCAACGGCGACGGCCGCCCGTTCGTGAACCACCTCGTCTCGGTCGCGAGCCTGCTCCAGCACTACCGGCGGCCGCCCACGACCGTGATCGCCGGCCTCTTGCACTCGATCTACGCGCACGGCGACTTCGGGCTCCTCTGCACGTTCGAGTCCGCGCGCGCGCGCGTCCGAGCCGTGAGCGTGCCCGTGGAGATCCTCGTGCACGGGTTTCACCTGCTGCCGTGGAATACGCGGGGACTCCAGTCGCATTGGGCCGACCGCGGCGGCACGGATCCCCTGCGACGCGAGGTCATCGTCATGCGGCTCGTGAACGAGCTCGACCACCTTCTCGACGGCGCCGCGCTCCACCGCCACGACGCGGGCCGTTACCTCACGGCGCGCGGCGAGCGCATGCCGATCTTCGTCGGCCTCGCGAGCGCCCTCGGCCTCCCCGAGCTCGGGCGGGATCTCGAGGCCGCGCTCCGCGCGGCGACCGTGCTGGCCGAGCCGATCGACGTTCGCGAGCGGTCGGCGACGCCGTTCGTCCTCCTGCCGGCATCGGCGCGCCGCTCGTGGCTCACCCGCTTCGCGCCGCGCCGAGCGGACGGCACGGCGCGCCACCTGCGTTCCTGGCCCCGGCGCGGCAGCTGAACGCCACCGTCGGTCATTCGGCGAGCCGGAAGTCGCAGAGGAGCGCCGCGCGCACGTGCGGCAGGCGATTCCGTCCGGGGGCGTGCACGAGGTGGCGGTCGTAGAGCACGACGTCGCCCGCACGGCCCGGCAGCTCGAGCGCGTGGTCGGACGGCTCGTGTTGTCGGGCTTCCACCGGGATCGACCGGTCGCGATGCGATCCCGGCCACACCAGCAATCCGCCGCCGTGGCGCGGCACCTCGTCGAGATACGCGACGGCGCCGATCGCGTAGTCGTGCATATCGACGTGTCCAGTCGACTGCGGCAGCTCGGGCATCGGAAAGGTGAGATAGATGCCGCGCACGGTCCGCGGCGGCGCGAACACACGGGGCGCCAGCAAGGCCGCGACGGTTTCGCGGATCACCGGGTTCTCCGGCAGGAGCGTGAGGAGCGCGGGATCGCCACGGAGCGCGCCGCGGAGCTTCACGCGGCCCTTCCGGTCGAGCAGATCACGGGTCCCGCTCTCGTCTTCGACGAGGCCCCGCCAGCTGCGCGCGTCGTCGCGCCGGAAATGGCCGGGCAGCGCTGCCCATATACGGTCCCGGGCGGCCGCGACGCCGGCCGAGTCGAGCACGCGGCGGAGCACGACGAAACCTTCGCGCCCGAAACGGGCGACCTCGCTGGCGGTGACAGGTGGCCGGGACTCGAACATCGAGTTTCGCGATTGTGGCACGCGCCCCCATACGCATAAAACGTCCGATCGAGGCATCATTGAGCAACACCGGCACCGCACCTGCTGTGAGCGTCGTCATACCGACCCGGAATCGGCCGCGGCAGGTCACGCGTGCGGTTCGGAGTGCGCTCGCCCAGACCTGCGCGGATCTCGAGATCCTGGTCGTGGACGACGCGTCGACGGACGACGTCGGCGCGGTGCTCGCGCCGCTCGCCGAACCGCGCCTGCGCGTGCTGCGACACGACCGCCGGCGCGGCGCCTGCGCGGCACGCAACACCGGGATCGCCGCGGCGCGCGGGCGCTTCGTCGCGCTCCTCGACGACGACGACGAATGGCTGCCCGGGAAGCTCGCGGCACAGGTCGAGCGTTTCACGGCGTCGGCCGCCGACGTCGGCCTCGTGTACTGCGGCGTCGAGGTGGTCTCGGAAGCCACCGGCGAGGTCCAGCGTCGCAGCTTGCCGACGGGAGCGCCGCCCACGTACGCCGAGCTGCTGCGCAGCACCGGCTTCGGCGCCTCGGCGGCGCTGGTGCGCCGCGAGTGCTTCGCCGACGTCGGCGGCTTCGACGAGGCGCTCGCCGGCGCGCAGGACCGCGACATGTGGAGCCGCATCGCGAAGCGCTATCGGCTCGACTACGTGCCGGAGGCGCTCGTCCGCTGGTACATCCACGGGGAGCAGATCACGGCCGACCTCGGCGTGAAGATCACCGCGCGCCGCCAGCTGCTCCGGAAGTACGCGGTCGACCTCCGCCACCACCCGGCCGCGCTCGCGCGCCTCCTCCTGTCGCTCGGCATGATGTACGGCGCCGACGCGCGCCCCGCGCCGGCCGCGTGGTGCTTCCTGCGCGCGATCCGGCGGAGCCCGTGCGATCCGGTGCCCTACCGCCACCTCGCGCGGCTCCTGAGCTCGCGCGCCGGCTACCGCACGTGGGTCCGCGAAGCGGGCTTCGAGAACGTCGGCGGCATCAGTCTCTATTACTGACGGCGACCCGATGCGGACCACGACACTCCTCGACACGCTCCGCTGGAGCTTCCGCGTCATCTGGTCGACGAACCCGCGGCTGACGCTGGCGTTCGCCCTCTGCATGGTCGTCCGCGGCCTCGTGCCCGCCGGCCTGGCACTCGCGGCGCGCGGTCTGGTCAACAGCGCCGTGGCGAGCGCCCAGTGTGCGGGGACCATCGGGCCGCTCGTGCCGTGGCTCGTCGCCGTCTGG
>DAIQBH010000308.1:0-5876 GCA_036781285.1 Thermodesulfobacteriota bacterium
ACTGATCCATCGCGGGTCGCGCTCGTGGTGAGCACTCTGCGTATATTGCATAAGACGGCGTCCTCGGAGCGCGACGCTCTGCACGAGCACCGCGGCCCTAGTCTCCCGACGAGCGGGCCCGCGAGCTTGTGGACGAGGTAGCTGGTCGAGGCGTCGCCGGTGGTGGCGTCGATCCGCGTGACGCGCTGCCAGCCGAGGGCGGCGGCGTCGCCGTTCGCCGGCGTCTTGCCGACCAGATTGTCGTACGACGAGCCGCGCTCGAGCAGCAGCTCGGCCTGCACGGTCTGCGAGTCGTGGCAGCCGCCGGTCGCGCACGACTGGTCGAAGATCTGCGTCTGGATGCGGTCGAACGTCGAGGTGAAGAAGGCGCGCGCGTCGCAGCCGGCCGGCGCCGGCAGACAGACGAGCTTCAGGCGGTCGACGTCGGCGCGCACGCGGCCGTCGTTGGTGCCCGCGAGCGCGACCATCCGCATCGTCTTCGTGCCCTTGCGGCACCTGCCGCCGGAGAGCGGACCCTGCACCGCGACGTGCACCGCGGTCGGCGCGCTACAGTGATTCGGTCGCACCTCCGGGTAGTCGAAGACGAATCCGATGCGGGTCGCGACGGCCTGCATCTCGGGGTCGAAATTCGGATCGCCGTTGTCGAGAGCGTTCGCGACGCTGAGCGCGTCGACGCCCGACAGCGTGCACCGCGGGTTCGCGGTGCTGTTGGCGCAGACCGCGACCGGGAACTCGCAACGGCCGTTCACGACTCCGTCGGCGTCGCAGGGCTCGCCGTCCGCGCAGCGTACGGCGCGCGGCGCGCGCGCGGGCTCGTTCGCCGGCGCGTCGAAGACGACGAGACAATCGCTCCTGGTGCTGCCGCCGCCGCCCACGACGACGGCCGCTGCGGGCAGCGCGCACAGCAGGGCGGCACATGTCGTGGCGAGTGTCGTACCGAGCCGCCCGAAAGTGGTGAGTCCCCCCGTCACGCGATCGGACGAGGCAGCAACGGCCGTGCCGGGGAGCGACGCGCGCGTGACGGTGCTCGGAGCGGCGCGACGCCGTCATCCCGATGACGGCCGGCGGGCGCGCGCCGCCGCGCCGCGAAAACCGTCGCCGTGATTTGTCAGTCGGCGTCACGGCTTCGGCTCCGGACGCTGTGTGCAGCGCTTGTCAGCCCCGGGCGCCGGCTGGTAGCGACATGCCGCATGGCTGATGGCAGTGAGATGCTGCATTCCGAAAGCGGTGAGGTTCGCCCCGCGCATCGCTTCGATGCGAAGGCGCTCGAAGCCTACATGCAACGGCACGTCGCGGGGTTTCGCGGACCCCTCGAGGTCCGGCAGTTCAAAGGCGGCCAGTCGAACCCGACCTTCTTCTTGATCGGCGCGAGCGGCCGCTACGTGATGCGGAAGAAGCCGCCCGGGAAGCTGCTGGCATCGGCGCACCAGGTGGATCGTGAGTACCGCGTCATCAAAGCCCTCGCCGAAACCGACGTCCCCGTCGCGAAGGTCCATGCGCTCTGCACGGACGACGCCGTCATCGGGGCGGCGTTCTACATCATGGATGCGGTCGAGGGCCGGATCTTCCGCGACCCGCAGCTCCCCGGCCTCTCGCGCGAGGAGCGCGCCGCCGTGTACGACGAGATGAACGACGTCATGGCGCGTCTCCACCGGGTCGACTTCGAGGCCGTCGGCCTCGCCGACTACGGGAAGCCCGGCAACTACTTCGAGCGTCAGATCGGGCGCTGGACGAAGCAGTACGAGGCCGCGCAGACCGAGGACGTCGAGGCCATGCGGAATCTCATCGCATGGCTGCCCGCGCACATCCCGCCCGGCGACGAGACGTGCATCGTGCACGGCGACTTCCGGCTCGAGAACTCGATCTACCACCCGACCGAGCCGCGCATGCTCGCGATGCTCGACTGGGAGCTCTCGACGCTCGGCCACCCGCTCGCCGATCTCGCCTACAACTGCCTGCTCTACCACATGAACAGCCCGACCCAGGGCTCGCTCGTGGGCATCGACCTCACGCAGCTGGGGATCCCGACCGAGCAGGAGTACGTCGCGGATTACTGCCGCCGCACCGGACGCCCCGACGTCGAGCACTGGGACTTCTATCTCGCGTTCTCGCTCTTCCGCCTCGCCTCGATCGCGCAGGGTGTCTACAAGCGCGGCCTCGACGGCAACGCGAGCTCGGAGCAGGCGATGACGTACGGGACGATCTGCCAGCTCTTGGCGTATCTCGCCTGGTCGATCGTCGAGAAGCGCGCCTGATCTCGCAACGGGGCTTCCGGTAGCGGATCGGCCTCGCTACGATTCGCCTCGCGATGCGGACGCGCGACCTCCTGGCGATGCGGAACACCGGGCATCCGGGGATCAACTCGCTCTTCGCCAAGGCGCACTCCGCGGACTGGGACTTCGAGCAGGACGTCGACTGGACGGTCCCGATCGCCGCGGACGACCCGCTCGTCGCGCACGGCTGGGGCGCCTACGGCGCGACGCCGACCTTCCAAGCGCTCCCCGATCACGTGAAGAACTTTGCGACCCGGCGGGCGGTCGGGCGGATGCTCAACATCCTCCAGGTCGGCGAGAGCGTGGCGCAGAACGTCTGCGCGAAGCTCGTGCTGTTGCTCCGGGAGGAGGACTACCGCAACCACGCCGCCGCGCAGGCGATGGACGAGGCGCGCCACCACCTCGCGTACCGCCGCTTTCTCGAGCGCATGCCCGAGAGGATCGAGGACATCGACCCCGCGACCGAGATGATGTTCGACATGCTGCTCGCGAGCGACGATCCGCTCGAGATCATCACGACCGAGCAGTTCTATCTCGAGAGCTTCGCGATGAGCATCTTCGAGGGGCTCCGCGACAACGCGACGCACCCGTTGCTCAAGCGGATCATCGAGCTCATCACCCGCGACGAGAGCCGGCACATGGGATTCGGCGTGCTGTATCTCGCCGAGTGGCTGCGAAAGCAGCCGCTCGAGACACGGATCGCGTTCGCGCGGACCTGGCTCGGGCAGATTCTCGGCGCGCTCCTCGACAAGCCGGGGCCGCTCTTCCTGGCGCGCGTCGTGCGCCGTCTCCGCGAGGCCGGTCTCGACGATGCCGATCGGTTCGGGCCGCAAATGCTGCGCGAGCAGCAGGCGATCAACGAGGCCGAGCTCGCCGAGGCGGTCGCGGGTACGAAGGTGCCGCACCTCCTGAAGAGCGCGCGCCGCGTAGGGCTCCTCGAGCCCGAGGTGCTCGACGCGACCGGGTTCGGCGGCCATCCCCTCATCCGGGGCGCGCTTCGTACGTCCGAGCACGCGCCGGTCGACTGATGCCGGTTCGGTAGACCGTGCCCGAGCTCGTCGCCGAGTCGTTCGCGCCGTGGTCCGAGAAGGCTCGCTGGGCGCTCGATCATCATCGGATCAAGTACACGTACCGCGAGTATCTGCCGGTCGTGGACGAGCCGTGGCTCCGCTGGCGCACCAGTACGTGGGTCGGACGCGTGAGCACACCGACGTTGCTCGCCGACGGCGACGTCTACGGCGACTCGTTCGCGATCGCGCAGTGGGCCGAGCGTCACGGGTCGGGGGCGCCATTGTTCCCTGGCGATCGTGCCGCGGGCATCACGACGTGGAACGCCGCGAGCGAACGGGCGCTCGCGGCCGGGCGTGTCCGGGTAGTGTCCCGCATGGCCGAGGTGCCGGGTGCGAAGGCCGAGATGGTGCCGCCCGCGATTCCGTCGGCGCTGCATCCGGTCCTCGGTGTCGCGGCCGACGCGACGTTCTCCTATCTGCGCTGGAAATACGGGTTCGGCACCGACGTGACCGCGGCGATGCACACGCTACGGATCGCGCTCGAAGATCTTCGCGCGGCGCTCGCCGGGCGCGACTATCTCTACGACGAGCTCACCTACGCCGACCTCACGATGGCCGTCGTGCTCCAGATGGTGCAGCCGGTGCCCGACCGGTGGATCCGCCTCGGTCCGGCCGTGCGCGAGGTGTGGACCAACGAGACGCTCGCGGTCGACTTTGCCGATCTCGTCGATTGGCGCGATCGGCTCTACGCCGAGCACCGCTGAGCGCTCGAAGGGCGTGATCAGAGGTCGGCGATCGCGTCGCGCGCGATCCAGCCCCGCTTGCCGTCGGCGCGCGCGACTTGCGCCCAGCCCTCGCGCTCGGCGAGCACGCGCAGCACGGCTCCCGGCTTGCTCGCGAAATGCGCCGTGCCCGTCGCCGACGGCTCGAAGCGAACGTCGGTGTCGCGATCGGCGACGACGACCGCGAAGGCCGGCAGGTCGACGTTGGCGAGGCGATAGGCCGCCGACGTGCCGACCAGCACGAGCCCGATCCCTGCTGCGATCGCGACGCCGCGGCTCGCGCGCGCCGCGGCCGGCGCGAGCCGCCCTGCGATGAGCGCCGCCATCAAGAGCAGGAAGCAGGCGCTCGTCGCCGCGAACAGCTCGTCGGACGACGCGCGCGCCGCGAGGGGAAGCGCGAGGCGCGCCCAGAGCGGGGTCGGGTCGCCGTCGCCGCTCCGTTCGCGCGCGTATCCGAGATTGGCGTGGAGGTCGGGATCGCGCGGGATCAAGCGGCGCGCCCGCTCGTAGGAAAGCACGGCGCGCCCGACGTCCCCGCCCTTGAAGTAGGCGTTCCCGAGGTTGAAGTGCAGGTTGCCGCTCTCGACGCCGGTCGCGAGCACCTTCTCGTACGCGGCGACGGCGTCGGCGTAGCGTTCCGCGCCGTACGCGGTATTGCCCTGGAAGAAGAGCGTTTGGGGCGTTTCGCTGCCCGGATCGGCCGCGACGGCGGCGCCCGCGGCCAAAAGATTCGTCAAGCAGCTCGCGAAGACGCCGGCCGCGACCATCGCGGCGAGCGGTGGGCCGAGCCGGCGCTCGCGCTCGAGCGTGCGGATCACGCCGTCGGCCTCGTCGAGCGTGCGCCGCATGTCGCCGTCGGTCGCGGTTGCGGGTGCGAACCGCACCTGCTCGCAGTGCGCGAAGAGCGTCCGCAGGCGGTCGGAGACGGCCGCGTCGACGCCGCGCGCCGCCAGATGCGCGGCGACGGTGTCGGGGGCGACGGCACCGGGCGGAAGCTGGAGCTTCGCCGCGAGGTAGTCGCTGAGCGCGCGCGCGACGGCGTCGTAGAACGGCGCCTGGTTGCCGGGGCGGAGCGCCTCCTTGGCGGCATCGAGCGCGCGCCGCGCCTCGCGCCCGGCGCGGGTGAAGCGCGCGTACCCGGCGTCGCCGTGGAGACGCTGCCGGCGGCGGTCGACGACGACCACCGCGAGCCACGCGAGCAGCGGCACGAGCTGGAACGTCCAGAATAAGGGGCTTCGCCAGCGCCGTGCGCCGATCGGGCGGAGGTCGCCGGGGGCGTCCTTGATGAAGACGAGATCGTGCCCGAGCGTCTCCGCCTTCGGTGCCGCGGCGGGCGGTACCGCGCCGACGACGTGCGAGGGCGCGTTCCCCGCGGCGCGCGGGGCGACGACGAGCGCGATCAGCGGGTGACTCGCCGTGCGGTACGCGCCGGTCGCGGGGTCGAAGAAGCTGAAGCGGCGCGTCGGCAAGTCGAGCGTGCCGGCGCGCTCCGGGATCACGACCTGCTCGAACGTGCGCTCGGCGACGTTCGCGGCGGCGGGCCGGGCGCCGGCGTTCGTCTGCTGCGGCGGGTACACGCGGAGGCCGTCGCTCGGCGGGATCGCGGGCGGCGTGACGTTGTCCAGGCTGCCGGTGCCGCGAATCGTGTACGTGACCGTCACCGGGTCGCCCGCGGCGACGTCGAGCGGCGCGGCCTTCACGTCGAAGTCGAAGCTGCCGACCGCGCCCGAGAAGTCGGCGGGCTTGCCGGCGTCGGCGAGCGGCAGGACCGTCAGCTGCAACGGGTCCGACGTGACCTCGAGCCGGCGCTG
>DAIQBH010000309.1:0-5839 GCA_036781285.1 Thermodesulfobacteriota bacterium
TCGTCCTCGGCGCGTCGAGCTGGCGCGTCGAGGAGATCACGCACGATCGCGTGCTGGTCACGCCGGCGCCGGGTCAGCCGGGGAAGATGCCGTTCTGGAGAGGCGATCGGGCCGGCCGCCCGCTCGAGCTCGGCCTCGCGATCGGGTCGCTCACGCGCGACCTGGCGCGCTTGCCGGACGCGACGGCGACCGCCCTGCTCACGCGCGAGCACGACCTCGAGCCGAACGCGGCGGAGAACCTCGTCCGCTACGTGCGCGACCAAGCGACGGCGTGCGCCGTCCCCGACGCCGACACCATCGTCATCGAGCGCGTGCGCGACGAGCTCGGCGATTGGCGCATGTGCCTCCTCTCGCCGCGCGGCGGACGCATCCACGCTCCGTGGTGCATGGCCGTCGCCGGGAAGATCCGCCGCGAGACGGGCGTCGACGTGGAAACGCTCTGGTCGGACGACGGCTTCGTCGTGCGCCTCCCCGACGTCGATGCCGCTCCCGATGCGGAGATGCTGCTGCCCGATCCCGAGGAGGTCGAGGCGCTGGTGGTGCGGCAGCTCGGCGGGACCGCGCTCTTCGCGGCGCGCTTCCGCGAGAACGCGGGGCGATCGCTGCTGCTGCCGAAACGGCGCGCCGGATCGCGCGCGCCCCTGTGGCAGCAGCGGAAGAAGGCCGGCGATCTCTTGGGCGTGGCGTCTCGCTTCGGATCGTTTCCCGTTCTGCTGGAGACGTACCGCGAGTGCCTGCGCGACATCTTCGACATGCCCGCGCTCGTCGACACGCTCCTCCAGCTCCGGAAGCGGACGTTGAAGTTGGTCGTGTGCGACCCGCGGTCGCCGTCGCCGTTCGCGGCGTCGCTGCTGTTCGGTTACGTGGCCAACTTCCTCTACGACGGCGACGCGCCGCTCGCCGAGCGCCGCGCGCAGGCGCTATCGGTCGATCAGACGCAACTGCGCGAGCTCATCGGCGACGCCGAGCTCCGCGATCTGCTCGATGCCACCGAGATCGCCGCGGTCGAGCTCCAGTTGCAGCATCTCGATGCCGGTCGTCGCGCCCGCTCGGTCGACGCCGTACACGACCTGCTGCTCGAGATCGGCGACCTTTCGGCGGACGAGATCGCGGCCCGCGCCGAGCCCGAGATTGCCGCGCGCGCGATCTCGGAGCTGGTCGCGGCGCGCCGGGTCGTGGCGCTGCCGATCGCGGGCGAGGTGCGCTACGTGGCGATCGAGGACGCCGCGCGCTATCGCGATGCGCTCGGGGTGCCGTTGCCGCCCGGCATTCCGGAAGCGTTGCGCATGCCCGTGGTCGATCCCGCCGGGGATCTGGTCTCGCGCTTCGCGCGCACGCACGGGCCGTTTCGCGCCGGCGATCCGGCGCGCCGCTTCGCGATGCCCGAGCCAGCCGTGCGGGCCGCTCTTGCCGCGCTGCTCGGGCGCGGGCGCGTGCTCGAAGGCGAGTTCCGTCCCGGCGGCAGCGAGCGCGAGCTCGTCGACGTCAACGTGCTGCGCCAACTGCGGCGCCGATCGTTGGCGCGACTCCGGAAGGAAGTCGAGGCGGTGGAGCCGGCCGCACTCGGAAGGTTCGCCGTCGCGTGGCATGCGATCGGCGGCCGCCGGAGCGGCCCGGACGCGCTGCTCGATGTCATCGAGCAACTGCAAGGCGCGGCGCTGCCGGCGTCGATTCTCGAGCACGAGATCCTCGGTGCGCGGGTCGCACGCTACTCGCCCGATTGGCTCGACACCTTGGCGGCGGCCGGCGAGATCCGCTGGGTGGGGGTCGAGCCTCTCGGCCGTCGGGACGGACGGGTCGCGCTGTATCTCACCGATCAGATCGCGGCGCTCTTGCCGGACGCCGCGGCTGCGGACCTGTCCAGGCGCGAGGCCGCCATCGTCGACTGGCTGGCGTCGCATGGGGCGTCGTTCTTCGATTCCCTGCACGACGCGGCCGGAGGCGGCTTTGCGGCGGAGACCGTCGAGGCGCTCTGGCGGCTGGTCTGGCATGGACTGATCACCAACGACACGTTCTTCGCGTTGCGCGCCTTCACCTCGCAACGCGATGCGAAGGAAGCGCGGCGGCGCACGCGGAGCGCGCCCGCGGCGTTTCGCTCGCGTCGTACCGTTCCGCGCACGGCGGAGGGTCGCTGGTCGCTCGTGCGGACGCGCGAGGGGGTCAGCCCCACGGAAAGAATGACGTCGGTAGCGCGGCAACTGCTGGCGCGTCACGGCGTCCTCACCCGTGAGGCGCTCGCCAGCGAGGGCCTGAAGGGCGGCTTCAGCGGCATCTATCCCGCGCTGAAGGCGATGGACGACGCCGGACGGGTGCGCCGCGGCTACTTCGTCGCCGGTCTCGGCGCGACGCAGTTCGCGCTGCCGGGCGGGCTCGACCTGCTGCGGTCGCTCCGGGAGCCGCCGGTCGACACGCAGACGGCGGCCGTCGCCGCGACCGATCCGGCGAATCCGTACGGCACGTCCCTGCCGTGGCCCGTCCCGAATTCGAGTCGAGTCGTCGGCGCCACCGTCGTGCTCGTCGACGGCGTGATGGCGGCGTACATCGCCCGCGGCTCGCGGGAGATCACCGTCCACCTGCCGGACGAGGAGCCGTTTCGATCGCGCCTCGCCCGCGGCGCCGCGGCGCAGATCGCCGCGTTCGCACGCGGCAACGCTCGCGGCCGTCGCGCCATGTTCATCACGGCCATCGACGGCGAGCGTGCCGGCGACCACCCGTTCGCGCCGTACTTGGAGGAGGCGGGTTTCCTGCGGGGCGCTCTCGGCCTCCAGTTGCCTCGTCCGGCGGCGTCACCGATGGCCGAAGTCGGAGACGAAGACGTCACCGACGACGGCGACGACGAGCAGTGAGGTCGCGCCGTGCCTGAAGGCGACACCATCTTCCGCGCGGCGCGCACCCTACAGCGCGCCCTCGCCGGGTCGACGATCACTGGGTTCGACACGCAGCTCTCGCAGTTGGCGATCGTCGACCGTCGCGCGCCGATCGCCGGCCGCACGATCGAGGCCGTCACCGCCCGCGGCAAGCATTTGCTCATGGAGCTCTCGGGCGATCTCGTCCTGCGGACCCACATGCGCATGCACGGCAGCTGGCACGTCTACCGACCAGGGGAGCGCTGGCGCGCGCCGCGGCGTGACGCCCGCATCGTGCTCACGACGCCCGACTGGGTGGCGATCGCCTTCTCGGTGAACGACGCCGAGCTCGTGACGCGCGACGCCCTCAGGCACCACGCGCGGGTCACGGCGCTCGGCCCGGATCTCCTCCACGACGACGTCGATCTCGCCGAAGCGCGCCGCCGCATCCGCGAGACGCCGGCCCGTCACATCGCCGAAGCGATCCTTCGCCAGCAATCGGTCGCCGGCCTCGGCAACGTCTTCAAGTCCGAGCTGCTGTTCCTCTGCAAGGTGCCACCCTTCGCGCCGGTCGAGGCCGTGACCGACGCCGAGCTCGACTGCCTCCTCGAGCGCGGCCGCGCGCTCATCCGGCTGAACGTCGACGAGCACGCCATCGTCGCCGCGACCAGAGTGGGCCGCATCACCACCGGCCGCCTGAATCCACGTGAGAAGCTATGGGTCTACGGGCGCGCTGGCCGGCCGTGCCTGAAGTGCGGCGCGCTGATCGAGACCGCCAGCGAGACCGAAGGCCGCCGAACCTACTGGTGTCCGTCGTGTCAGGCGCCGCGCGCCGCGCCTTGACGGCGACGGCTTGCCGCCGGCGCGCGACGCGGGCATGACCTCGACGGCTGCACCTCCCGATGCGCAAGACCCATATTCTCGACAGCGTGCTCACACCCGACGGCGGCGAGCTAATCCTCACGCAGCGCGACGACCTCTTCACGATCCGCGTCGACGGCGTCGACCTGATGTCGAACCGGGCGCACGGATCCGAGGAAGAGCTCGCGCGCCTGGGGTTCGCGGTTCTCGGCCCGTGTCCCGCGCCACGCGTGCTGATCGGCGGCCTCGGCATGGGCTTCACGCTGCGGGCGGTGTTGGATCAGCTCGCTCCGGGAGCAGGCGCCACCGTGGTCGTGGCCGAGCTCTTTCCGGGCGTGGTCGGCTGGAACCGGACGTGGCTCGGCCCCCTCGCCAATCACCCGCTCGAAGATCCACGCGTGCAGATCTTCGAGGGCGACGTCGGAGAGGTCCTCACCACCTCGCCAGCAACTTTCGATCTCGTGCTGCTCGACGTCGACAACGGGCCGCACGCCTTGGTCATCGACGCCAATCATCATTTGTATACGCAACGCGGAGTGCGGACCCTCCTTGCCGCGCTCCGTCCGGGGGGCGTCGCGGCGGTGTGGTCGGCCGGTCACGACGTCCAGTTCGCCGACCGGCTGCACCGCGGCGGCTTCGAGGTCGAAGTGCACCAGGTGACCGCCCGCGCCGGCGGCAAGGGCGACCGGCACGTCATATTCATCGGGCAGAAGCGCTAGGACTGCGGCTCGAGATCGGCTGGTCAGAGGTTGTAGATACCCGCGGCTTCGGGCTGAAAGCTCACGTTGGTCAGGCGCAATCGCCGCGTGCCGCCGGAAGCCGGCCATTCGACTTCCGCACCTTCGGAGCGGCCGAGGAGCGCGAGGCCGATCGGCGAAAGTATGGAGACCTGTCCGGCGGTTGGATCGGCGGCGGCCGGGAAAACCACTTCCAACGTCAGGCGCTCGCCGCTCTCGAGGTCCGAGAGGATCACTTCGGAGTTCATCGTGACCAGACTCGGGGGAACCTCCTCGGGCTTGATGATGCGTGCGCGCTCGAGCTTCTCCTTGAGCGCGTCCAGCGCGTCTTGCTTGTCGGGTTGCTCGCGCAAGAGTTTGATGAGACCCGCGAGACGCATTCTATCGAACCAGCTGACGACGACGGGGTTCTCTACAGGCTGCATGGTAGCTCCTCCGGCAGTGCGACGATCGGTTCGACTCGCACGCCAGCGACCCTAGCGCCCTCAAAAGACGGATGCGAGCCACCCGCTGGTCAGTATCCGGTGCGTCCGCGAGTCAGAGGTCGCTGGGTCGCAGAGACGATCGCCGACGTACCTGAGGAACGGAGGGGCCCCGCCCGGTCGGACCCCGAGCTGCCATTCGATGGCGTGCGGTGCAAAACCGGAGGCGCGGATCGTCCCTCGGTGAATGCCGTGGAGATGATGCGCGGCGCAGACGGTCGTGCGGTTGTCGCGTTGGTTGTCGCCGCCGCGCGACCGGAAGCGGATGTGATGGTCGTGGAGATTCCGGCGCGAGCTACAGGCCGGGACCGTGCAACGCCAGCCGTCACGGGCGAAGACGGGATCGGGATGGCGCGGCGTGCTCTCCCAATGAGTGATGACGTGGCGCAACAGGCGTTCGAGCGCCGTCCAGCGCGGCTGGTCGGGGTCGGCGAAGGCATCGAGGACGTCCCGTAGCAGCGCAACGACGGATGCGGGGCCGGTGAATCGGATCTCGGCGTCCACGATGTCGAGCGCGTTCTGTCGGAGGCCAGCGGACAGCATCGCCGGGCTTTCATCGTGCGCACGGATTTGCAGTCGCGCGTGCGGTGACAAATCGCGGCACTCTTTCGATGCCGTGGTGGGCGTTGCTCCGGCGTTCGACGTCGCGCCCGAGCTCGGCGGCGTCATCACGATCGGCGACGGCAACGGGCTGTCGACCCGCGGAGGCGCCAGCGAGGAGCTCGGCCCGAGCGCGTCGCGCGAGGCGAGCACCCATTCGACCTCGTCGCAGAGACGCCGCACGGTCACCGACTCCGCCCGCGCGATCCATGCCGGTGCCGTCGCACGGTCGAGCACGGGAAGCAGCGACAGCGCACGAACCCACGAGAGGGTCCCGTCCCCAGAGAAACGCTCGAAGTCGGCGCTGCGCGCG
>DAIQBH010000310.1:0-5829 GCA_036781285.1 Thermodesulfobacteriota bacterium
CCCGGCGGGACCGCGGAGCGCGGGATGCATCGGGAAACCGTCCTCGGCGAGCGCGAGCGCGGGCGCGGCGACCGCGGCGAACGACAGCGTGCCGGCGCGCGCGAGCGTCGCGAGGAGCGCGTGCGGCGCCGCCGGCGGGCCGGCCGCGAGCACCCCCGCCATCGGAATCGCGGCGAGGTTCCGGGCGCGGAAAGCGTCGATCGTCGCGGCGCGCGGGGCCTTCGTGTTGCCGTTCACGGCGAGCACGCGGCGGTCGTGCGCCGTGTAGAGCAGCGCCGAGAGCTCGCCGCCGAAGGTGTGCATGTGGGGGTTCACGACGCCCTCGACGAGCGTCGCGGCCACGGCCGCGTCGACGGCATTGCCGCCTGCATGCAGCATGCGCAGCCCGGCTTCCGCCGCCAGGTAGTGCTCGGCCACGACCATGCCGCGCGGGCAGAGCAGGGTCGGTCGCTGGCCCATGGAGGCTGCATAGGGACGGGGCGCGGGGGAGTCCAGTCCTCGGCGCTCGACCGCGGTGCCGCCGGCGGTCATCATGCCGGCGATGGGCACGAGCGTCAGGACGAGTGCGACGGACGACGGCGGACGGCGGAACGGAGACGGCGCACGTGGATGACCCCGTCCTGCACGTCGAGGCGGAAGGCGCGGGCCCCGTCCTCGTGCTCGGTCACGGTTTCGGCGGCAGTGCCCGGAACTTCCGCGCGCAGTCGCGCGCGCTCGCCGGCGTCGCCCGGGTCGTCCGCTTCGACGCGCGCGGCCACGCGCGGAGCGCCGCACCGCCGGAGGCCGATGCCTACACCCCGGAGACCTTCGTCGCCGATCTCGGACGCGTGCTCGACGAGGAGGGCGCGGCGCGGGCCGTCGTCGGCGGGCTCTCGATGGGCGCGGGGATCGCGCTCCGCTTCGCGCTCGCGCATCCGGCGCGGGCGCGGGGACTCGTGCTCGCGGCGTTCCCGGCGGGGGCCGGGACGCCCGGCGGCTACGCCGCCGTCGCCGAACGGTTCGCGGCGCGCATCGACGCGGACGGGCTCGACGCCGCCGGTGCCGAGCTCGTGTGGGGACCGTCGTCGGGTCTCGACGCCGCGGCCGCCAAGCTCGTCCGCCAGGGGTTTCTCGAGCACCAGCCCCACGCGATGGCGCACGTGCTGCGCGGGGTGATCGCCGTCCAGCCGGACGTCGCGGAGCTGGCACCGGCGGTCGCGGAGCTCGCCGTGCCGGCGCTCGTCGTCGTCGGCGCGCGGGACCGCCTCTCGCTCGCCGCGAGCCGCGCGCTCGCGGCGGCGATGCCGCGCGCGCGGCTGGTCGAGATTCCAGATGCCGGACATCTCGTGAATCTCGCGCAGCCGGCGGCGTTCAACGCCGCCGTGATGGAGTTTCTCGCGGCCCTCGCGTGAGGAGGCCGCGCGGGATCATTCGCTCGCGCTACCGCCGCCGTCGTCGCGGAGGTTCGGCTCGCCCGGGAGCGGATCGCTCAGCCAGGTGAACGTCCGTTCGGTTCCCGTATGCGAGCCCGCGACGCGGAACGACGTTGCCAGGCTGCCACTGTTGCCCGGCGACAGGGCGATCGTGACGTCGCCGATGCTCATGCCGTCGAGGTCGGCAAGGTTGCCCGTGTAGAAGCGGTGCGCTGCGTAGAAGGCCTCTTCGCTCGTCGCGACGCCGCGGACGACCGCGGCGATCTTGCTGTCGACGCCGCGACTCCGGAAGCTCGCGTACTGCGCGATGGCGATACCGGCGAGCACGCCGACGAGGACGATGATGACGAGCACTTCGATCAGGGAAAACCCGCGGTTGTCACGCATGCGGAGGCCGATCAGCAACCGAGGTGCCATGGGATGGTCCAGGCGAACGACGCGATCGTGACGGTGGCTCGCGGGGCTCGCGGGGACGCGCACTTCGGCGGCCGGTGTCGTCGGGGGCGCCATGGCGAGTGGACCGCCACGCGCGCACGCACCCGCGGATTCAGGATGCGGTTGCAGCCGTGCGCGACGGTTTTCCCGTCGCGCACGGCTGCGCGAATCGATCGTGCGCCCGGACGGGCGCGCGCCCTCAGGCCGCCGTGCCGGCCCGGATCTTCATGAGCGCTTCGACGAGCTCCGCGGGTGACGCGACCTCGGGGTCCTCGCTCGAGTCCTTCATGTGCTCGAACCGCAGCAAATCGAGCTTCTCGTAGGCCGCGCGCACCCTGGGCGTCAGCAGCCCGAGGCGTTTCAGATTGGGCACGATCTTCGAGAACAGCATCTGCCGGAACCCCGACATGAAGGGCGTCGTGATCGACCAGTCGACCCACGTCTTCACGTCGAAGCCCATGCGCTCGTAGACGTCTTCCATGAGAAGGCGGTCGCGCATGAGGTGCGTCGCCTCGATCACGAAGTCCTCACGCTCCTTCATCTCCGCGGCGGAGAGCTCCTTCGTGTAGAGGTGCTCGAGCGAGAGCACGCCGAAGGCGACGTGGCGCGACTCGTCGGCCATGATGCGGGTCGTGATGTCCTGGATCAGCGGCTCGTCGGGCCATTGCAGGCGCATCATGCCGAAGGCGGCGAGCGCCAAGCCTTCCACCATGATCTGCATGCCGAGATAGGTCATGTCCCAGCGCGAATCGGAGATGATCTCGTCGAGCAGGACGCGGAGGTGACGGTTCACGCCGAACGAGACGCCGAGCTTCTCGGTGAGGTAGCGGTGATAGACCTCGACGTGGCGCGCCTCGTCGGCGACCTGGTTCGCCGCGTACCACTTCGCCTCCTCCCACGGCACGCCCTGGACGATCTTGGCGGTCGCGAGGAGCGCCCCCTGCTCGCCGTGCAGGAACTGCGAGAGCATCCAGGCGTTGATGTTGAGGTTGAGGTCGATCGCTTCCTTCTGATCGAGCGCCCGCGGCGGATTCATCATCTGGTTGAAGACGTCCTGCGACCCCATGCCCATGTAGTCGCGCTGGATCTTCTCGAGGTTCACCTCGGTCGACCAGTCGAGGTCGCTCGCGTTCCAGGCGTTCGCCTTCCCCTTCTCGTAGAGGTTGAGCAGGTTCTCGCGGTGGAGCGCGTACTCCCAGTCGAAGATCGACGTCATGGTGACGTCGATGGGCTCCGTCGGGCCGATGTCGGGAATGGGAAGCGGGTTGTGCTGCGTGTACTTCATCGGATCCTCCTCGCGGCGTGGGGGACGCGCCGCGAGGAGGGGTAGCATGTGTGGGGTGTCCCAGTCACGACCGGGGCACGAGACGAGACGATCGGGCTCAGAAGCCCGGGATCACCACCCCGAGCAAGTCGGCGATCTCTTGCGCGCGCGGAATCTGGCGCTCGACGACGTAGGCGCCTTCGCAGAAGGCCTGCGCGCCGAAGCACTGATCGATGCCGGAGGCACCGAGGAGATCGCAGCGGTCGATCAGTGCCGAGAGGCCGAGGCCGGACGTGCCGCCGAGGTCGATGAACGACAGGTTCGGGCCTGGGCTGCAGGCCTTCAGGAACTTGCCGGCGATCTTCGCGATCGTTCCCTTGGTCGGATCCTGGAGCTTGCCGAAGGTCTTGGCGCACTTCGCCTGGGCCTTGGTCAGGCACGCGGCATCGGTCGGTTTCACCTGGAGACAGGCGATGCCGGCATCCAAGCAGCCTTGCACCGTCTTCGCCGAGGCGCCGAGCAGCGAGAGGGCCAGCTTGTCGATCGTCTTGCTGCACTTGAGGAGGGCCTTCGCGTGCGTGGGGTCGACGCTGCTGCCGCCGCCGTCCACGACCTGTCCCGGGTAGTCGTCGAGGCACGGGAAGGCGCTGTCCGGATCGAGGCCGCCGAAGATCACGAGCTCGCGCGCCCGCGGCGTCGCGATCCCGACGAGGTGCTCCGCGCGGCAGAGATGCTGGTCGACGATGCAGTTGCCGGC
Organism: Thermodesulfobacteriota bacterium; assembly: GCA_036781285.1. Classification (GTDB taxonomy): domain Bacteria; phylum Desulfobacterota; class Binatia; order UTPRO1; family UTPRO1; genus UTPRO1. The sequence goes on from DAIQBH010000310.1 coordinate 3,869, forward strand.
GATCAGTCCCGTCGTGCCGTTGTTGCAGTCCTCGGCCGCGAACCCGAGACCCTGCACCGACACGAGGTCCGGGTGCACGAGCCCCTCGGGGTCGCACTTCTCGATCGCGTCCTCGGCTTTGTTGATGCCCGTGCGGATGGCGCCTTGGATCTTGTCGCAAGTGGCGACCGCTTTGGCCTGGCACGCGGCGTCGCCGGGCTTCAGCTGGATGCACGCGGCCGCAGCCTGCGTGCACTTCTGTATCTGCTTCATCGTGCCGAGCACGAGCTTCGTGCCGGCCTTCTGGATGGTCTTGCCGCACTTGGCGACGGCCTTGCCGCGCGCGACGTCGCCGATGCCGACGTTACCGCCGTCGGCGATGGGCGAGTTGCAGTCGGGATCCTCGCGATCGACGAGGTCGTCGCCGTCGTCGTCGAGGCAGTCGCCGCAATTGATCTCGCTGACGATCGCGGCCGAGACGGTGAGCGGGGGAAGGGCGAGGGTGACGGCGAGGGCGCCGATCAGGAACGAGGGGGCACGAGACATGGGGACGGATCTCCTCCGAAGGAAGTTGCCGGCCTCTACCACGAGCGGCGTGATCCCGCGAAATCGCCGGCGTGCCGTTTCGGCACCCGACGGCAGCGCTAGGGCCGCTACGGGTGCAGCAGGTACGACCAGGTCTCGGTCAGGGTCTCGCTGCCCTGATCGAGGTATGCGCGGAGGTCGATCGCGTCGCTCGTCTTCGGGCGGAGGCGGAACGTGAGCCGCCAGCCGCCGGTCACCGGGTTCTTCACGACGTGCTGGTCGAGGATCTCGGCGGCGTCCTCGCCGCTCGCGATCGTGACGTCGCCGCGGAGGATCTGGTCGCCCGGGACCGCGTCGAGCGCCTTCCCGCCGAAGTCGATCACGAAGCGACGGATGTCCTCGCGCTCGCCGTTGTCGCGGCGGGTCGCGGTGACGCGGCCGTGGGGCGGCAGCTTCGGATCCGTCCCGTACCAGGAGAGCGTATAGCCGAAGTCGTAGGGCTCGCCGACCTTCGGCTGCTGATCGGGGACCCAGTAGGCGACGATGTTGTCGTTGGCGTCCGACTTGGTCGGGATCTCGATCAGCTCGACGTGGCCGGTGCCCCAGTCGCCGTACGGAACGATCCACGCGCTCGGGCGGAGGTCGGGCCGAGTCTCGAGGTCCTCGTAGCTGTCGAAGTCGCGATCGCGCTGGATGAGCCCGAAACCGCGCAGCGCGGGCGTCCGGAACGAGCTGATCTCGAGCTTCCCCGGGTTGTCGAGCGGGCGCCAGAGCCACTCGCCATTGCCGCTCGCGATCAGCAGGCCGTCGGAGTCGTGGACCTCGGGCCGGAAGTCGTCGAAGAAGCGCGTGGTGTTCTCGCCGTGGAAGAACATGCTCGTGAGCGGAGCGATGCCGATCTTCTGCGGTTGCGTCCGGAGGTAGAGCCGGACCTGTGTCTCGACGGTCGTCTGCTCGCCCGGCGTCACGGTGAAGCGGTACGCGCCCGTCAGGCTCGGGCTGTCGAGGACCGCGTAGATGACGGCGGCCTTCGACTTCGGGTTCGGGGTCTCGACCCAGAACTCGCGGAAGTAGGGAAACTCCTCACCCGACGAGAGCCCGGTGTCGATCGCGATGCCGCGTGCGGAGAGGCCGAAGACCTGATCGCGGCCGACGGCGCGGAAATAGGTGGCGCCGAGGAAGACGATGACCTCGTCGTAGTACTTCGGCGTCTTGAACGGCGCGTGCAGGCGGAGCCCGGCGTAGCCCAGGCTCTGCGGGACGCGGCTCGCGAAGTCGTTCCGGCCGTAGTCGAACTGGCTCGGCGAGAAGACGAGCGGCTTCGTCTTCTTCCCGTCGATGACGTTGATCGCGACCGTGCGGTCGTAGAAGAGTCCGGGTTGGAAGAGCGGCATCTGGAACGGGCCCGGGGGCTGGCGTTAGGACGTCTGAGCGGTGCGGAAGCGGATGTCGCGCCA
>DAIQBH010000311.1:0-5827 GCA_036781285.1 Thermodesulfobacteriota bacterium
GACCTCCACTTCCGAGTACGCCTACGCGTCCAACATGATCTTCGCTGGCGTCCTGAATCGCGACATGATCGAAGACTGCGTTTTCCGGTCCAATCCGGGAGGAGCGACGAGCTTCCTGATCGCCAACGACATCACGCTCGAGAGAGTGGCGATGAGCGGCAACGGAGCGGGTATCGGCATCGGATTCACGGACGTGGCGAGCTACGTCACGGTTCGCGACAGCCTCATCGAACACAGCACGTTCGACGCGGTCAGCCTGCGGTCGGGCAGCGTAGACATGTCGAACACTCTCGTTCGCGACAACGGCGGCTGTGCGATCGCCTCGGGATCGTTCGATGGGGGCAGCATGTCGCTCGACAACGTCGTGGCTGAGCGCAACGGATGCGGCGTAGAGGTCGGCACCACGGCGCGCGCCTATCTTGCTCGGATCGTCGACTCCAACATCATCGACAACCGCGGCGTCGGCCTTTCCGCCTCCGGCTCGGCAGGCGATCCCGGAACGTCCGTCACGATCACCCGCTCGACCATCGCTCGCAACGGTGGCGGTGGTCTCTACGGCGAAGGCGTCAACGGGTCCGGGCCCTTCGTCACGGTGATCGACAGCACGATCTCGGGCAACCAAGCCGAGCGCGGCGGCGGCATCCTCATCACGGGCGACCGTCGGACGCGTCCCGTCTTCACGCTCGTGAACTCGACCGTCAGCGGCAACTCCGCGCCGATCGGCGACGGCATTCTGAATGAAGCCGGGGACCTCGACCTCCGGAACGTCACGATTGCCGGCGACGGCCTCTTCATCGACACGGACGGCAGCGCCGTCATGCGGAACACCATCCTGGCCGGCGGCTGCCACGGTACCTTCGAGTCGGCCGGCTACAACCTGATAGCCCCGAACACCGGATGCGCGATCACGGGGGACACGACCGGCAACCAGAGCGCGCCCGCCCTCCTCGACCCGCTCGCCGACAATGGCGGCCCGACCAGGACGCACGCGCTCGGACCCGCCAGCCCCGCGCGTGACGGCGGCAATCCGGCCGGCTGCGTCGACGCCGACGACGAGACGCTCCTCGCGGACCAACGCGGCGTCACCCGCCCGCAAGGAAGCCGGTGCGACGTCGGCGCCTTCGAGGCAACGTGCGGCAACGGCACCCTCGACGACGGCGAAACGTGCGACGACGGCAACACCAACGACGGCGACTGCTGCACCGCGCGCTGTCAGCAGTCGGGGAACGGTGCCAGCTGTAGCGACGGCAACGCCTGCACGCTCGACGACACCTGCCAGGCCGGCGTGTGCACGGCAGGCGCCGACCAGCAGTGTGGCCCGTGCCTCGCCTGCCTCCCCGAAGGCGGGTGCGTCGCCGAGCCCTGGACCGGCTGCCGCCAACCGACCGAGCGCCTCTCGGGCGAGCTCGAGATCGTCGCGAAGCCGAACCGGCGGTCCATCGAGTGGAGCTGGGTGCAAGGCGAAGCGACGAGACGCGACGAGCTCGGCAATCCGCTCGCCGACGATCGCTACTCCTTCTGCGTCTACGACGAATCGGCGGCGGCGCCGCGCATCGCGTTCGCGGCGACGACCCGCACCGATCCGTGCGGCAAGAAGTCGTGCTGGAAGCCGACCGGCAAGACGGGCTTCCAGTACAGCGCGCCGACCTCGGATCTCCTCCGCAAGGTCGTGCTCAAAAGCGGCGCGCAGGGAAAAGCCAAGGTCCTCGTGACCGCGAAGGGCGACCAGCTCGTTCTGCCGACCCTGCCGATGACGTTGCCGCTGCGCGCCCAGGTCCAGGCCGAGAACGGCCAGTGCTGGGAATCCGAGTTCGACGCCCGCGGCGTGTCGAAGAACGACGCGAAGCACTTCCGAGCGAAGGCCTCCCTGCCCTGACAGAGCCGCGGGGATTGGACGGCGCGCGAAGCATGGTGCTAAGCGACGCCCTCATGTCCAAGCCCGACAGCGACGCGCAGCTCTTCGACGTCATGTACACGTGCCGCGCGATGCGGCGCCTCAAGCCGGATCCGATCCCGGAGCCCGTGCTGCTCCAGCTCGTCGATGCCGCGCTCCAGGGGCCGAGCGGCAGCAACGCGCAGAACTGGACGTTCGTCATCGTCCGCGACCGCGCGCAGAAGGAGAAGATCGCGGCGGCATGGAAGCCGACCTGGGACTTCTATCTGGAAACCTTCGCGCGCGCCGAGGCCCGGCCCGGAGAGGATCTCGCTGCCCGCGAGCGGATGATCGCGGTCGGGACCCAGATGGTGACGAAGATGGCCGAGGTGCCTGCCATCTTCTGCATCGGCGTGAAGCGCGACGAGGCGCTCGCCAAGGTGCTGAGCTCGCCCTCGACGCTCGCGTCCGCCGCCCGTCATCTGGGCGTCGGCGGCGTCTTCAAGCTCGTCACCAACGGCACGCGTACGAGCGCGATCGCGGACGGCTCGACGGCCTACCCCGCCGTGCAGAACCTCCTCCTCGCGGCTCGCGCCCTCGGGCTCGGGGCGGTGCTGACGACCCCGCACTTCTTCGTCCCGGGGAAGTTCGAAGAGCTCCTCGGCATCCCGAAGACGGTGACGCTCGCCGCGATCGTCCCGGTCGGCTACCCGCTCGGCAACTTCGGTCCGGTGAAACGCCCGCCGGCGAGCGCCGTCGTCTCGTGGGACCGGTATCGGGGCTGACCCCGAGGCGAATCCCCTAGTGGGCACCGACGCGCCGCATCGTCATAGTACGGGAGTCGTGACGGTGCGTGGGCGTCTCTGGACGGTGTTCGTGGTTGCGCTCGTCCTTCGGCTCGGGTGGGTGGCCACGCTCGGCCCCGATCTCGTGTGGCCGGACGAAGAGGAGTTCGTCGGCATCGCCAAACACCTCGCCGCGGGCGACGGTTACGTTTCGGTCAGCTATCGCGCGAATCCGATCTTGCCGGCGTATCTCGCGGCCGTCTTCGCCGTGTTCGGCGAGAGCTATCCCGCGGCCCGGGTCGGGCAGGCGATCATGGGCGCCCTCACCTGTCTCCTCGTCGCCGCGACGGGCATGCGCCTCCTCGGCGTCACGGTCGGGATGATCGCGGGTCTGATGCTCGCCCTCTATCTCCCGCACGTGTACCTGAGCGGGGTCTTCTACGCGGAGTGCCTCTTCACTTTGCTCATCGCCTGTACCGTCCACGCCGCGGTTCGGAGTCTCGACGCGACACGGCCGATGCCCTGGGTCGTCGCGACGGGCCTGAGCTTCGCGCTCGCCACGCTCAGCCGTCCGATCTTCTTGGCGTATCTTCCCTTCCTCCTCGCCGCGCTGGTCCATGCGAGTCGGGCCGCATTCTCGCGCAAGGTGGTGATGGCGGCGACGCTGGTGGTCGCGACCGCGCTCGGCATCCTTCCCTGGACCATCCGCAACTGGGTCGTCCTCGGCCGGCCGGTGCTCGTGAGCACCGGCTTCGGCACCAAGCTCTGGCAGGGCAACAACGAGGGGGCGGTCGGTGACGCCGACGACCGCGAGCTGTCCTTTCGTCAGGACGTCTGGCGCGCCCGCGTCGCGGCGCTTCCCGAGCCCGAGCGTGCGACGGTCGAGGCGCGCTATCGCGATGCCGAGCGCCGTATCGACGCGCTCCAGGCCGCGAGCGGCGACGCGTACACCGCGACCGACGCGGTCCTCGGCCCGCTCGCGTGGGAGCACATCCGGACGCATCCGCTGCGGACGCTGGAGCTCTTCGCCCGGAAGCTCGGCACGCTCTTCCTGCCGTTCAGCAAGACGCTCGTCTCGAACGAGCACACGACGAGCGTGAACCAATGGCTCGCCACCCTCGCCTACGTCCCGATCGTCCTTCTCGCCGTCACCGGCATCTGGTTCACCGCCGGGCGTCATCCCGGCCTGTGGATGCTCTACGGGCTGCTCGTCTCGGTGAGCGCCGCGTACGGGGTGCTGACGGCGTGCACCCGCTTCCGGCTGCCGCTCGATCCGTATCTGGTCGTCTTCGCGGCGGCCGCGCTCGTCGAGCTCTGGGCGCGCCGCCTACGGGAAATCGGCGATCAAGGTCCGCCTCTGTCCGCGTATGCTCCCCATCGAGCTGCCGTTGGTCACGATCAGCCGGTTCTCGATCACGCGCGCGCAGGTCGATTCGAGGTGGACCGGTAGCGCCGGGAGCTCGGTCCACGCGTCGGCCGCCGGGTCGTAGCGGGTCACCGTACGGAGCCCGGCGCGGCTGAGCGGATAGAAGCGCGTGTTGTCGCGCCCGCCGACGATGACGATCGCACCCCGGTGTACGAACGTGGAGCCCTCGAAGTGCGACCGGGGCGCGGGCAGCGGCGCGACGGCGCGCCACGCATCGCGCGCCGGGTCGTAGACGTGGACCGCGTCGAGGTCGATCGAATCGGTGTCGTGGCGGAGCTGGCCGCCGATCGCGTAGAGCAGCCCGTCGACGACGGCGCTCGCCAGATGCCCCCGCGGCACCGGCAGCGGCGCGCGCGGCTCCCAACCCGATCCGCCGTCGACCGCGAGCGTCCAATGGTCGCCGACCGTCGCGTCGCGATCGAGGAACCCGCCGACGTAGTGCAGCGTGCGGCCGACGAGCGCCAGCGTGCCGGCGGCCGTCGGTCGGGGCAGCGCCGGACCCGGGCTCCAGGCGTTGGCCGCGATGTCGTATCGCCAGACGTCGGCGACGGCCGGGCCGGGATGCGCGCCCTGGTAGCCGCCGACGAGCCAGAGGCGCCCGTCGACCGCGACCGCGTTGCAGTGCGTGACGTCGAGCGGCAGATCGGTCGGCCCACGCGACCACCGGTCGGCGACCGGATCGTAGACGCTCACCATCGGCTCGACCGGCGCCCCGTAGGTCGTCCCGGCGAAGCCGCCGATGACCCAGAGCTTCCCGTCGACGACCGCGGTCGCGGCTTCCATCTTCGGCGTCGGCGCCCGCGCCCCTTCGCGCCAGGTGCCGTGCGTCGCGTGGGCGTCGACGAAGGCCCAGACCAAGAGCCCGGTCACGGGATCGGCGAGCCGCTCGCGTATCGGTTGCACGTTGAACCCGACGGCCGCCGCGGCCACCAGGCCCACGGTCGCGAGCACGAGCATCCGGACGAGCCGGGTCACCGAGCCTCCGCGCGGAAGGCGTCGCGCACGAGCCACGCGAACGCGGCCAGCAACGCGATCACGTTGAGCGAGCTCGGGAGGAGCACGACGGCGTCGCTCCACCCGGTCGCGCGCTGCATCCCGCCGGACGCGACGTAGTTCACGAACGGCACGCCGACCAGCACTGCGGGTACCTGCGCGCGGCGAAACGGCGCGAGCGGCCAGGCCGCGACCAGCAACGGCGCGAGCCACACCAGGTCGTACTGCTGATGATACGTGCAGAGCACGATCGCGAGCGCGCCGATCGCGAGGCCGTGCCGCCGCGCCGGCGCGTCGGTCCGCGCCGCGAACCGCCGGAGCGCGAGCGCGGCGACGGCGAGGATCGCGACGCCCAGCGCGAGCGTCGACACGAAATCCGGCGCCGCCCCGACCGTGCGCGCGACCAGCGCGACGGCGTCGACCCGGAACGTCGACGCCGCCGCGCTCATCTTCGGCGTCGTCACGCGGCTCTCGTAGTTGGCGAGCACCCCGCCGACGAGCCCCTCGACGCCGACCCGCGAGATCAAGACGGCCGCGGGCGCGAGCGTCAACACCGCGCCGGCAGCGAGCCCGATCCCGAGCGCGCGCCAGTCGCGCCGCGCCGCCATCAACAGCACGAGCGGCAAGCCGTACGTCGCCTTGAACGTCGCGATCGCGAGCCCGCGCGCGCCGAGCGCCGGCCGCGTCAGCACCCACCAGAGCGCCGCGAGCGTCGCGAGCCCGGTCTCGAGCGCAACATGCCCGAGGAAG
>DAIQBH010000312.1:0-5711 GCA_036781285.1 Thermodesulfobacteriota bacterium
GCTCGTCGAAAAGCCCTTCCGCCGCGAGCCGCGCCTTGAGCTGCTCGAACGCGAGCTGGAGCGCGCCGTGCCCAAGGGGCTCGAGCGCCTCCGCGACGAACCGCAGCTCGCCGCGCTCGGCATAGAGATCGATGCGACCACGCGCCACGACCTGCTGCCCATCCGCGGGACGGAAGCGCAGGACCTGCACGGCGCTCCGGAACATCACGCAGCGGAGCTGACTCCGTTCGTCCTTCAGGGTGAAGTAGCAGTGCCCGGAAGTATGCGGCCGCAGATTCGAGATCTCACCGGCCACGAGCACGTTGCGGCCTATTTCCGATTCCAGCGCGTTGCCCACGAGCTGGGTCAGCTGCGTGACCGAGAGCGGCGCGGGCGATCGCCGTGGACGAGCGACGACCATGACGTGCGGGACCCTAGCTCGAATCGCTCGTCAGGTCGACGCTGCCGACGGGTCAGTGGTGGGTCACTTCGAAATGTGGCGGCGGTGCGGGCGCGGAGTGTGGGGACGGCTCCAGTCGCCTGCGGCGGACTCGCGTGTGGTCGGCGCGTCGCGTGCACTCGGGGCTCGCGATCCGTGCGGCGCTGATCGGCGCATGGGGCTCATCGGGCGAGCGGCGTCGTGCGGGCGCACGTTCGCTTTTACGCTCGTCGCCGAGATCGGCTCCTTCCGCCGTCCCCACACTCCGCCGCACGTGGCGTCGCGTTTCGAAGTGACCCGTCACCCAAGGGCTCGCGGAGGATCGCGCTGCGGTCAGCGCACGAGCGCGGATAGTGGGACGATGTCGAAGCCGCGGCGTTCGGCTTCGGGGAGCCAGGTCGCGAGCGCGGCGAGGGTCGAGTGGTGCGGATGTCCGATCGCGATCGCCTGCCCGGTGTCGCGCGCGACCGACGCGGCGAGCGCCAGGGATCGCGCCACGGCGGCGGGCGACGGATCGTGATCGAGGAACACGTTGCGCTCGGCGAACGGCACCCGCACGCCCGCCGCGATCTCGGCCGCGACCGACTCCGGGCTCGTCTTGCTGTCGAGGAAAAACAGGCCGCGTTCGCGAAGGGCCAGCAGCAATGTCCGCATCGCCCGCGGATCGCGCGTGAAGCGCGATCCCATGTGGCCGTTCACGCCGATGATGTAGGGCACCGCGCGGAGATCGCGTTCGAGCTGGCTTTCGAGATGCGCCGGCTCCATCGCGGTGCGGAGAAAACCGCTGCCGCCGGTCATCGCGGCGGCGCGCTCGGGCTCGAGCGGCAAGTGCAAGATGACCTCACGTCCGCGCGCCACCGCCGCCGCGGCGACGGCCGTCGAGTCCGCACGGAACGGGATCACGGCGACGGTGACGGCCGGTGCCAACGCCAGCACTTTCTGCGCGGTCGCGAGGCTGTCGCCGAGGTCGTCGATGACGATCGCGATACGAGGCCGCGCCCGCTCGGCGGGACGTGGTGCCCCACCCTGTCGGCCCGCGCTCCCCGGCGCTGCGGTGACCGTGTCTCCGGCGGCCCGCGCCGCGCGTCCGGCCTCGGGCGCCACCCGGCGCTGCGGCTCGACCATGCGCGGCGGTGTCAGCGCCGGCGGCGGCAGCGATCGCGGCCGAAACCAGTACGCGCCGACGGCGAGCGCGATCACGACGGTCGCGATCGCAGCGACCCGGGCTCGACCTGCGAAACCGTGCTTGCGCGGCGCGCGGGTTCTGCGTCGCGCCGGCCGTGCCGACCGCGTCTTTCGCCGTTCAGTTCCCACCGCCCCCTCCACCACCTTCCCGCCCCGTCCTCCATGGACGACACGGCCCGACCGAGCGCGCGACGCGGCGCGCCTACTCCTGGTTCGCCGCGACTTCCTCGCGCTTGGCCACGAGCGTCTTGAAGACCTTCCAGCTCTTCAGCAACTCGACCGCGTGATCGAGCTGCGGGTCCTTTCCGGGCTCGCCTTCCTTGATGCCGACCTCGTCTTCGGCGTCGGGCAAGCTCTCGGGGGGCTGGTCCGGCTCGGACTCGGGGTCGCCCTCCGACTCCTGCTCCCGCGTCGGCGCCGGCTCGGCACCGCCCTTCTTGTTCTCGAAGTGGCGCGGCAGGTTCGCCTCGCGCAGCCCCTGCATCCGCCGGCCCGGGCCCTCACCGACGCGCGCCATGAGCACGTTCTCGAGAACGATGTCGGGCACGATGCCGGTCGCCTGGATCGAGCGGCCACTCGGCGTGTAGTAGCGCGCCGTCGTGAGACGAAGCGCCGAGTTGTCGTCGAGCGGCAGGATCGTCTGCACGGAGCCCTTGCCGAAGGTCGTCGTGCCGAGGATCACGGCGCGCTTGTGATCTTGCAGCGCCCCCGCGACGATCTCGGACGCGCTCGCGGTGCCGCCGTTCACGAGCACCACCATCGGGAAATCGGTGTAGCTGCCGGGGCGGCGCGCGAAGTACTTCTGCTTCTGATTCTCGAGGCGGCCGTCCGTGTAGACGATCATGCCGGCGTCGAGGAAGAGGTCGGACACCTTCACGGCCTGGGTGAGCAGCCCGCCCGGATCGTTCCGGAGATCGAGGACGATGCCTTCGATCGACCCCTCGCGGTTCCACGTTTCGAGCACGCGCTCGACGTCGTTGGCGCTCCGTTCCTGGAACTGCGCGAGTCGGATGTAGCCATAGCCCTTGTCGAGCCACTTCGACTTCACGCTCTGGATCTTGATGACCTCGCGCACGAGCGAAACGTCGAAGAGCGAGTTCACGCCCTCGCGTTTGATCGAGAGGATGACCTTGCTGCCCTTCGGCCCGCGCATCTTCTTCACGGCCTCGACCAGGGTCATGTCCTTGGTGAACTCGCCGTCGATCTTGATGACCTGGTCGCCCGCCTTCACGCCGGCGCGGTACGCCGGGGTGTCCTCGATCGGCGAGACGACCGTCAGGACGCCGTTTCGCACCGTGATCTCGATGCCGAGGCCGCCGAAGCTTCCCTTCGTGTCGACCTGGAGCTCCTTGTAGAGGTCGGGGGTGAGGTAGGCGCTGTGCGGATCGAGCGAGGTGAGCATGCCGTTGATGGCTCCCTCGACGAGCTGATCCGTGGTGACGTCTTCGACGTAGTTCTTCTGGACGATGGCGAGGATGTTGGTGAAGGTCTGGAGATTTTCGTAGGCGGCGTCCTTGCCGACGGCGTCGACGCGCTGGACCGCATTGCCTCCCGAGAAGAGCAACGCGAGGATCGCGAAGAACGCGACAAAGAGTGTGAGGCTGCGACGCCGAGCTGCCATCGTGAGGCTCCGATCCGGTGGAAAGTCGGGCAACTATACAAGACGGGTGCTGTGCCGCAAAGGTAGAGTTCGCGTTTGCACGGCGCGCGAATCAGCTCGGGCCCCGGCCCATCGGGCCTGGCCGCGCGCCGCTTGCGAGCGCCCCGGCCCATCGATTACGAGGACGGGATCAGACGCGGCGGGAGGGTGGCGGCATGCGGGTGGAGAAGCAGCTCTCGGTCTTCCTGGACAACAAACCGGGCTCGCTCGCGGCGACCTGCCGCGATCTCGCCGCCCATGACATCAACATCGAGGCCATCAGCGTCGCGAACCTCGTCGATCACGCCGTCGTCCGGCTGATCGTCTCCGATCCGCGCGCCGCCGAGCACCTGATCGGCGAGTCGGGCACCCTCGTGATCGTGCACGACGTGCTCGCGGTCGAGCTGCCCGACGCGCCCGGCTCGATCGAGCGGCTCGCGCAGACCCTCGGCCGCGCCCGCATCAACATCGACTACATGTACGGCTCGAGCCGAGCCGCCGGCCACGGTCCCGCGACGGTCTTTCTCCGGGTGTCCGACCTCGCGAAGGCGAAGCGCACGCTCCGGGGATCACGCGCCCATGGCCCGAAGCGCATGACGCGCAAGCCAGCGCGTTAGCGGGTCACGACAATCCGGGCCATTGGCCGCGTTCGATGAGGGTCTTGAACGCGGCGATGGTCGCGGGAGCATCCCAGTGGCGGGGCCCGATCTCGTGCGCCACGATCATGCCGTTCCGATCGATCACGAACGTCTCGGGGTAGCCCGTCACCTTGTAGCGACCGGCGACCTGGAGGTTCGGATCGGGAAGGACCGGGAACCGCAGCTCGTACATCTCGACGAACTTCTCGACGACGTCGCGGCCGGACTGATCGCTGTTGACGGCGAGCATCGTGAAGTCGCCGCCCGCGAGCGTGTCGTAGAGCGCCTGCATCGACGGCATCTCCTGGCGACACGGCTCGCACCAGGTCGCCCACACGTTCACGAAGACGACCTTGCCTTTCAGGTTGGCGAGACGGACGGCGTTTCCCTTGAGGTCGGCGAGCGAGAACTCGGGCGCGGGCTTTCCGACGAGCGCCCCGCTCTGCTTGCAGCCGGCGAGCGCCGCGAGCACCAGCACCGCGGCCGCGAGCGCCGCCCGAGCTCGCGCGCGGGTCACGAGACCCGCCGCTCCGCGGACGCGACGCGCTCGACCGGCGCCGATCCCGAGCTCCGCCAAATCATCACGGCGCCGATCGCCATGATCGCGAGGCTGATGAACTGCGCTTCGGAAAGTCCGAACGCCAGCTTCGGATTGATGCGGACGATCTCGACGAGGAAGCGCGCGGCACCACTCAGGAGGAGGTACATCCAGAGAATGTACCCGTCGGGATGGGGTGTGAGACGCCGCCGCCACAGCACGAGGAACACGAGCCCGTAGAGAATCGTCTCGTAGACAGGCGCCGGGTGGACTCGGACGTCGATCGGCAGATCGTTCTCACGCGTCCACTGCTCCCAGCCGATGATCGCGTTCGGGAAGCTCATGCCCCACGGCAGCGTCGTCGGTACGCCCCAGTCGCCGTCGCCGGCGAGCTGACAGCCGATGCGGCCGATGGCCTGCCCGGTCGCGAGCGCGGGCGCGATGCAGTCCGTGACCTGCCAGTACGGCAGTCCCCGACGCACGATGACCCACGACACCGTGAGGAAGCCGCCGATCAGACCGCCGTAGAAGACGAACCCGGCGCCGGTGAAGATGAAGGACAGCGGGTCGGCGAGGAAGCCGCGCCAGTCGTCGACGAACGAGAGCACGCGCGAGCCGACGAGCCCACCGACCGCCGCCCACAGCACGAACGACGACGCGAGCTCGGGGTCCATGCCCTTCCGCGCGAGCTCGCGCTGCACGACGTTGCCGGAAACCAGGAACGCGATCGCCAGCATCACGCCGAAGCTGTAGACGGTGAGCGGGCCGATCGAGAAGATTACGGGATACACGGCGAGCTTACATAGCGGACGCCGGCCGACGGCGCGAGGCAGGTGGTCGGTACATGCCGCCGTGGAGATCGACTCTCGCCGCAGCCCCGCGGGTGAAGGGTCGGGCGTTGTGCTACACGACGCGCATGGCGCAGGCTGGGTTCTGGGCGATTTCGTCGGGGAAGATCAGTTTCCGGGGGGACGGGCGCTGGTACAACGACGAGGAGCCCATCAACAACGCGCGCATCGCGAAGCTGTTCAGCAAGTGCTTGCGGCAGGCGGATGATGGGCGGTGGCAGATCGCAATGGCGGACGAGCGGGCGTTCGTCGACATCCAGGACACGCCGTGGGTGGTGACGAGCGTCTCCGGGGACGCCGCGCGTGGGTTCACCGTGCGGTTGAACGACGACAGCGAAGAGGCGCTCGATGCCTCGTCGCTGACCGTCGGTGAGGCCAACGTGCTCTACACGCGCGTGAAGGACGGGCGGTACCGGGCGCGCTTCTTGCGGCCCGCGTACTACCA
>DAIQBH010000313.1:0-5675 GCA_036781285.1 Thermodesulfobacteriota bacterium
TCTCGGCCGCTTCCGCAGCGACGCCCGCGGCGAGCTCTACCGGCTGCTTTCGGAGAATACGCTGTCGTTGAAGCCGCTGCGTGATCGCCGCGGCGACGCGGTGCTGATCGCGCGCGAGCTGGCGGCCGGAATCGGGCGCGATCGGGGACGCGAGCTCGCGCTCGCCCGCCCGGTGGAGGATGCGCTTCTCTCCTACCAGTGGCCGGGAAACCTAGACGAGCTGAAGACCGTCATCGCGACGGCGGCCACCAGCGCCAATGGTCCGCTCATCGAGGTCCACGACCTGCCCGCGCCACTCGCCGAGCACGCGGGAAGTACGGGACAGACCCCCGGATTCCGGCGCCTACGCGATCTCGAAATCCAACATCTGCGCCAGGTCCTGGAAGAGACGCACGGCAACAAATCGCGCGCGGCCCGGATCCTCGGGCTCAGCCGCTGGGCGCTCCAACGGAAACTTCGGAAGCACGGCATCACCCTCGGCGACGAGCCCGCAGGGATCGCCGCCGAACCGGACGAACACGCCTGACGCCCGACGGGCCGCGGCCGGCGGCGGGCTGGTAGCTCAGCTCGCTGCCGCGGTGCTCGCGGCAACCCTGTTGCGGCGACGGCGACGGCCGAGCGGCGTTACGCGCCGGTGCGACGTGCGCAGCTGGCGGACCGGGATGCCCGGCATGTTGCCGACCTGCGAGCGCCGCCACGACATGAGCCCATTCTTGAGATAAGCGGGCTCGATCCCGAGCGCCTCGCAGACGTTCTTGAAGGAGAATGGGGAATCGGACTCGCTGTCGTTCCGGATCCAGCGCTCGGCCTCCGCCGAGCCCGAGGTGTTCCGCCGCTGGAGCTGGATCACCGCGTCGAGCAGCACCGCGAACAACAACCGGCGTTCGGGAGTATCCGAGGTTCGCGCCGCCAAACGATCGAAGTATTGCTCCGGCAACAGCGCATCGGGCACGGAGACGTCGAAAAGGGGTCGCGCAGCTTCCGCGTTCTTGGCCATCATTGTCCTACCGCACAGGGAGCAACGTCTGTGCCGCCTGCGCTCGGCGGGGTGATCGAGCGCCAGTCTCGCGGAACTTCAACGTCTGACGCTGTTTCGGCCCGTATAGACGGACAATCTTGCGTACGAAGATGTGCGCCGATTTGCGGCTGCCGGACAATGTATTGCAGAGACGCGCACCGGGTTGCCGCAAGCGGAAGCTCAGGCTCCCGACAAGGCGGGAGCCTGGATCTCCGGAAAGCCGGCATACGGGCCCGTACGAATCCATGCCTCCGACGGGCCCGCGGCAACGACGTGTGCTAAGAGTCGCGCGATGAAAGGGTCGCAGGTGGGGCGGGTGGCAACCCTCGGCTACGTGCTCCAACGCGACGTGCTGCCCTCGATCGGCGTCGCGACCGATCGCTATCTGCTCGGCGCGCTCGGCCGCCGCGCGCGCCCCGGCGTCTTGCGCGTGTATTCGTTTCCCGGCGACGTCCTCGCGGCCGGGCGTTGGCATTTGACGCCGGCGGTCGGCTTGGAACTCGGCGAGGCGTTCGTGCGACGGCTCACCGGCGGGCGCGCCCTCGCCCTCGGCGAAGGCTACCTCGGGATCTCGCTTCTCTTGCCGCACCGCTCCGCGCTCGTCGCCGACGATCCGTTCGCGCTGGCCCCCTTCCAGGTCGCGAACCGCTACGTCCGTGGGCTGATGCGCGCGCTGAAGCAACTGGGACTCCCGGCGTTCTATCCGGGTCGCGACCTCGTCACCGTCAACCGCCGTCCGATCGCGGCCGTGAGCTTCGAAACCGACGACGAGGGCCGCCTCCTGTTCGAGGCGATCGTCGCGGTCGACCGGCCCCTCAGCGCGGTGGCTCAGCTCCTCGACCGCTGGGACGCGGGCGGCGTGATCAAGGGCGATTTGCTCGCGCTCGAAGGCGGCACGAGTCTCCGCGAAGAGATCGGCGAGCGCCCCTCGCTGGAGGAGCTCGGCAGCCTCGTACGCGACGGGTTCGCCGATCAGTTCGGCGTGACGTTCGTCGACGAGCCGCTGTCGCCGCTCGAGACCCAGGCCGTCTCCGCGCTCGCCGGCCGTGAGAGCAAGAGCTGGAACGCGCTCCGCCAACCGCGCGCCGATCTGCCGCACAGCGGCAGCTCGGGTATCCAGACCGGGGTGCTCGAGGCGCACTTCGCGCTCGAGCAGGGGCGCTTCTTGAAGGAGGTATGCCTCGCGGGCGATTTCATCGCCGACTCGCCCGCGATCGCGGCTGTGGAGTACCGCCTCCGCCTCTGTCCTGCCGAGCGTGGCGCCATCGCGCGCGTCGTCGACTCGGTGTTCGGCGATCGGTCGCATTATCTGCTCGGCGTCGGTCCCCTCCGCGCGGTCGCCGACACGATCGTGAAGGGACTGCCCGCGTGATCGACGAGCGCGAGGCGGCGAGCGAGCGATCGATCGCCGGCCTTGCGTCGCCGGATGTGGCACGGCGTCGCGCCGCGCTCGAAGACCTGGCCCGTATGCCCGGCACGCTCGCGCGGTCGGCCGTACCGGCGGTCGTGGCCTGCCTCGCGACACCCGAGAAGCGCGTGCAGCGACTCGCCGCCGACGTGCTCCGAGCCGTCGCCGCCGACCTTCGTGCGGACGTGATCGCGGGGCTCCGCGTGGCGATCGCCTCCGCCGATCCGGAATGGCGCTTCGGCGCCGCCTGGGCGCTCGGTCGACTCGAGGTCGTCGACCTCGCCATGCTGGCGCCGCTCTTCGAAGCGCTCGGCGCGCGCGACGGCGATCGGCGCTGGGCGGCGGCGGAGCTGCTCGCGACGTGCGCGCGCGTCCATGCGGATCGCGTGCTGGCGGCGCTCCTCGCTGCCGTCGAGGACGCGGTCGCCGAGCGACGCAAGATGGCGCTCTACGTGCTCCGCGACGTCGCGCCTGCGAGCCCCGCCGCGCGCGACGCGACGACGCGGGCGCTTGCCGATCCGGACGTCGGCGTGCGCTTCGCGGCGCTCGCGGCTCTCGTGCGGCTCGAGCCCGTGCCGCCCGAGGCCTGCGCGCTCGTGCTGGCGCGCGCACGCACCGATCCGGACGCGGGACTCCGCCGCGCAGCGCTCACGACGCTCGGCGAGATCGGGCGCGGGGTCGGCGAGGTCGAGTGCGAGGTCGCGTCGGCGGAGTCGTCGGACGACCCGGCGATGCGGCGCGCGGCCGCGATCGCGCGGCGCCGCCTCGGGACGTGAGCCGGGAGACCGGCCGCGGCTTCGCGCTCGGCGTCGCACGCCACAGGTGCACGTGCACCGGCGTGATGCCGACCACCGGATGGGTCGGCCCGGCGAGCGTCATGACGCGGTACTGCGGATAGCGCACGCGGAGCGCCCGCAGCGCGCGCCGGCGTTCGCGATCGTCGCCGACGATCCCGGCGGGGCCGCGCACGAGGAGGAACGCGAGCCGACGCCAATCCTCCGACCAAACGTCGACGACCAGCGCCACCTGTGGGTTCTCCGCGATGTTGCGCATGCGCTTCAGCGCGCGCCCGCCCGGATGCTTCGGCTTGTCGTCGACGACGAAGTAGATCCGTCCACCGGTCATCGCGTAACAGACGGGGACGACGTGCGGGACGCCGGCGGCGTCGGCGGTCGCGAGATGCGCGACCCGGTGGCGCGCGAGGAACGCGCGCGCCGGCGCGTCAAGCGCGCTCGGCACCACTCGTGCCCGCATGGGTACGGGCGCCGGCGGTACGAGCCGCCGGCCGACCCCCGGCGAGGGTCGCCGCCCACGGAACCTCGTCTTCGAGACGGGTCTCGCCGCTGTACTCCGCGCGCGCCTCGGTGTGAAAGGCCTGTGCCATGCCCTGATAGCGCGGCGAGAAGTGGAACACCTCGAGCCGCTTCACGCGTGCGGCGCGCGCGAGGAACCCAGCTTGGCGGGCGGTGAGGTGGTGGCGCTTCTCGGCCTCGTCCCGATCGACGTCGAGAAAGCGAGCCTCGCAGTAGAAGACGTCGGCGTCGCGCGCGAGCGTCACGATCTTCTCGGCGTTCGGCTGATCGAAAAGCGTGTCGACGACGTAGGTGATGCGCTGCCCCGGCTGATCGTCGACGAGCTCGCGGCGGAGCGTTCCCGCATCGATCGTCTGGGGCGCGCCGCGCGTGGTGACGAGGATCGGCTCGTCGTCGTTGCCGGCACGAATCGCCGCTTTCAGCCGCGACAGCCACGGACCCGGTTGGAAACCGCGTGCATCGAGGGCGTCGGTCCGCACGTTCAGATGGCGCGGCTCGACGACCGCGAACGCGAGGCACGGGATGCGGTGGTCGAGCGTCGCGGTCTCGACGCGGAACCCGGGCGTTACGACGAGCTCGCCGGGCGCGCTCGCGACGTCGGGTAGCGGCTCGCGCGCGAACCCCGTCGCCGCGCGGAACGCCGCGCGCGCCAGGTGACGTTCGTGACGCTCGACGACGATCAAGCGGAACAGGTAGCTCTCGGTGAGATTCCACGTGTAGCCGGCGAGTTTCCCGGCGATGTTGTCGATCAATCCGGGTGGTCCGCACACGGTGAGCTCGCGATCGCGCGGCAGCGTGAGCCGCAGCAGCTGATCGAAGCCCATGAAGTGATCCATGTGCGTGTGCGACACGAACACGTGCGACAGGCGGAGGCAGTTCGCCGGGTTCAGCCGCTCGATGCGGCCGAGATCGAAGAGCAAGGCGTCACCCTGCCAGCGCAGCGCGACGTAGAGGGCGCAGTCCTGGAAGGGGCCGTTGACGAGAGCGGGGCGAAAGCTCGACTTCATGGGAGGTCTCGGAGCGTCGGGCGGGCGCGCGCGACGCCGCTACGCGTTCAGCGTGCGCGCCGTCGGCCGTTCTTGCCGGCGGAGCCCGACGCCTCGTAGGCGTCGAGACCTTCGTTCAACAACGCGAGCACCAGCGCGCGCATACGAATGTCGAGCGCGCGAGCGACGTCGCGAATCTCGTTCATCGTCTTGCCCGGCAGTCGAACGGCGAGCAGCGAGGTCTCGGTGGCGGCCCGCTGCTTCAGGTCGGCGAGCTTGAGCTTCCGTTCTCTCATGATCGACCTCGGTGGGGACGCGGTTACGCTTACGAATTTGAACCTGGGTGGTCAAGTAGCGAGCGCGCGTACGCGCCGTGCGTGCACGACGCGCGCACGGACACGCGCCGCTCAGCCCGGAGGCCACGTGACCGCGCGCCCCCCGATCACGTGCATGTGGAGATGGAACACGCTCTGACCGGCGCCGGCGCCGCAGTTCACGACGAGACGGAAGTCGGTGCGACCGTCGGCCCGGGCGACCTCGACCGCGACGCGGTGCAGATGGCCGACGAGCGCGTCGTCCTCCGGCTTCAGGTCGGCGAGCGTGGCGATGTGCTTCCGCGGGATCACGAGGATGTGGGTCGGACCCGCGGGGTTGATGTCGCGGAACGCGACCGCGCGATCGTCCTCGTACACGCGATCCGCCCTTGCCTCGCCGGACGAGATTCGACAGAAGAGGCAGTCGGACATGGCGCCGCTGTAACGGGTTTGACTGGCGCCCGCAAGGCGAGTCGACACGCGCGCAACGTCCGGGACGATTGTGGATTTCGCCCTCACTCCCGAGCAAACGCTCTTGCAGCGCACCGCGCGCGACGTGCTCGCGTCGAGCATGCCGATGAGTCGCGTGCGCGCCGCGATGGACGACGCGCGCGGGGTCGACGACGCCGATTGGGG
>DAIQBH010000314.1:0-5662 GCA_036781285.1 Thermodesulfobacteriota bacterium
AAGACGGGAGCGTGTTCTCGGGCGCGACCCCCGCCGCGCCGCGATGACCGAACAGCCGCGGCGCCCTACCGTCGAATCCCCGTCGCATCGCCCGACTCCCGGGCTCGATCACTCGATGGACGAGCTCGCGTGCGGCCGCAGGATGTCGAGCAACGACACGGGCGAGAGCGAGAGCGAGTGCAGCTGGACGGAGCCGCCGAGGCTCGCGAGTCGGGCCACGAGGTCGCTCCGCAGACGCGCGAAGCGCTTCCAGCGCGATCCCGAGATCTGCTCGTCGGAGGGCAGCTTGACCGTCAGCGGATCGACGTAATTCCCGTTCTCGAAGAGCATGAAGTGGAGATGCGGGCCGGTCGCCATGCCGCTCGCGCCGACGTAACCGATGACCTGCCCCTTGCGTACCTTCGTGCCGACCTTGAGCCCGCGCGCGTAGCCGCGCAGATGCGAGTAGGAGGTCGAGTATGGATTCGCGTGCTCGATCTCGACGTGATTGCCGTAGTGACCGCTCCGTCCGGCGAAGGTGACGACGCCGCTCGCGACCGCGCGGACGGGCGTCCCCGCCGGCGCCGAGAAATCCACCCCGCGATGGGGCCGCATGCGGCGCAGCACCGGATGGAACCGCCCACGGGTGTAGCCGGACGTGATCTTGCGGTACTCGACGGGATACTTGAGGAACTGCTTGCCGAGCGCGCGACCGTCGAGGTCGTAGTACTCGGCTTCGCCGCGCTCGTTCTCGAAGCGAATCGCCGTGAGCGTGCGCCCGCCACTCGTGATCTCGGCGGCCAGGATGTCGCCGGCGCGCGGCGACCCGCCTTCGTCGTCGGCGACTTCCGCGTAGAGAAGCCGGAACTCGTCGCCGGGCTGCACGTCGTCTTGCAGATCGACCTCCCAGCCGAAGAGGTCGGCGAGCTCCGAAACCATGCGCACCGGCACGCCGGCGGCCGACGCAGACGTCGCGAGTCCGGCGTCCACGCGCCCGACGACGCCGCGAACCGCGGCGAGCTGCGGCATGGCCTTCAGGCGTGCCTGGATCTGTCCGTGGACGAGCCGCATGCTGAGGAGCGAGTGCGGATCGATCTGGTACTCGAGCGCCATGAGACGCCCCTGGTCCTTCCCGAACGTCAGCTCGATCGCGTGCGTCGCGCGGATGCCGTCGACCGCGTAGGCCGAGGCGAGCGCCTGCTCCCACGCCTTGATCTCGGCGGCCGGCAGACCGTGCTCGCCGAGGATGCCGGCAAACGTCTCGCCTTCCGCGACGAGGTGCCGAACGGTGACGCCGTCGTCACCGGGAACCGTCGATGCCGCGGGACCGACGCCGCGCGTTTTTGCCTGCGGCTCGGCCCGCAGGTCTCCGGATGCCAGCGTTTCGGGCACGCCGCTCAGAAGCGCTGCGGTAAGCAACGCAGCCAGCAGACCCGAGCGTCCGCGGATCAATGTCGAGATTCGTCGTCCGTCCATCCGCTTCGACTCGGAATGCTCCTGCGTGGGGGGAGCGTGACGTGCGCGCGACCCTGCCCAACGGCTTGCGGGTTGTCAAGCCGGATGACATGTCCGAATCGATAGCCCGGTGGCACCGCGCATGACCTTCCTTCGGATCGCCGCCCTGCTGCTGCTCGCGATGATCGGCGCGTCGGCCGTCGTCGCGTGGGTCGCCGTCAGTCCCGGTCCGTCCTTGCCGCGTGACGGCGCGACCGTCGTCATCCGCGAGGGCGACGGCGTCGCGGAGATCGCGCGCAGACTGGAAGCCGCCGGTCTCGTTCGAAGCACGCTCCTCTTCCGCGTGCAGGCGCGCCTCACGGGACACGACCGGACGATTCAGCCGGGCCGCTATCGTTTCGAAACCGCCGCGACCGCGCACGAGATCCTGCGGCGCCTCGCGACCGGCGTCGCGCCGATCGAGGTCACGATCCCCGAAGGGTTCACGGTGCGCGAGATCGCGACGCTCGTCGCCGCGCGCGGGCTCGGCAGCACCGACACCCTTCTCTGTCTCGCGGACGATCCCGAGTTCCTGGTCGCGGCCGGGGTGCTCGGTCCGCAGCTCGAAGGCTATCTCTTCCCCGACACGTACCGCTTCGCGCCGGGCACCGACGCCGGCGAGGTGCTCGCGACGATGGTGCGCCGCTTCCACGAGCGCTTCGACGCCGACCGGCACCGGCGCGCGAGCGCGCGCGGCCTCACCGTCAACCAGGTCCTGACGCTCGCCTCGATCATCGAGAAAGAAACGGGGAAGCCCGAAGAGCGCCCGCTCATCGCCGCGGTCTTCGCGAACCGCCTGCGAATCGGGATGCCGCTCCAGAGCGATCCGACGGTCATCTACGGCCTCCCTGCGTTCGACGGCGATCTCACGCGCGCCGATCTCGCGTACCCGTCACCGTACAACACGTACGTCGTCGGCGGCCTTCCCCCGGGACCGATCGCCAACCCCGGGCTCGCGGCGATCGACGCCGCGCTCGCCCCCGCGGATTCGTCCGCGCTCTACTTCGTCTCCCGCAACGACGGCTCGCACGCGTTCTCGTCGACGCTCGCGGAGCACAATCGGGCCGTCGGGCGGTATCAGCGTGGCGCGCATTGACTTCGCCTTCCCTTCGCTCCACAATGCGCGCCGCGAGAGGAGGTGACGAGACATGATGGGTCCCATGCTCACCAAGAGGCAGAAAGAATTGGTCGACTACCTCGACGCGTACATCGCGAAGTCGGGCTACGCGCCGACGCTCGAGGAGATCGGCCAGCATTTCGGATTGAGCTCGCTCGCCACGATCCACAAGCACCTCACCAACCTCGAACGAAAAGGCATGATCCGTCGCAAATGGAACCGCAGCCGCGCGCTCGAGGTCGTACCGCAGCAGCGGCGGGCCACGGCCATCGAGCTGCCGCTGGTGGGTCGCGTGGCGGCCGGTGTTCCGATCGAGCCCATCGAGCACAGCGACACGATTTCGGTGCCCGAAGAGCTCGTCGGTCGCGGCGACACCTTCGTCTTGCGCGTCAAGGGAACGTCGATGGTCGACGAAGGAATCCTCGACGGCGACTTCGTCGTGGTGCAGTCGCGCGATCAGGCCGAAAACGGCGACATGGTGGTCGCGCTCGTGCGCGGTGAGGCCACCGTCAAGCGCTTCTACCGCGAGAAGGCGGGCATGATCCGCCTCCAGCCCGCCAACGAGTCGATGGCGCCCATCATGGCGCGGGCGGGTGACGTCGAGATCCGCGGCGTCGTGAGCGCCGTCATGCGGAAGTACGGGTCGCAGCGGCGGCGCTCCGCCGCGTAGGAGTCGGTCCGACTCCGAGGAGCATGACGCCGACGCACCTCATCTTCGACCTCGACAACACGTTGTATCCACCCAGTCGAGGGGTGGTGGAGCGCGTCGACGATCGGATCAACCGCTTCATGACGGAGAGGCTCGGCCTGCCCGTCGACGTCGCGGCGACGCTCCGCGCGCGGTATCGCGACACGTACGGCACGAC
Organism: Thermodesulfobacteriota bacterium; assembly: GCA_036781285.1. Lineage (GTDB taxonomy): Bacteria > Desulfobacterota > Binatia > UTPRO1 > UTPRO1 > UTPRO1. Next base: position 3,457 of record DAIQBH010000314.1, read on the forward strand.
GCTGAACGGCTTGATGCAGCACCACGGGATCGAGCCCGACGACTACCTCGAGGCCGTCCACGAGATCGCGGTCGAAGAGCTCCTGGCGCCCGATCCCGACCTCCAGTCCATGCTGTCGCTCCTGCCGCACCGCAAAGTCGTATTCACCAACGGGTCGGCGGCGCACGCCGACCGCGTGCTCGCCTGTCTCGCGGTGCGCGAGCACTTCCACGACGTCTTCAGCCTCGAGCGCGTGTCGTACGTTCCGAAGCCGGAGCGCGCCGCTTTCGAAACGGTGCTCGCGACGCTCGCGGTCGCGGCGACGGATTGCCTCTTCCTCGACGACCGTCCGGACAATCTGGCGACGGCGCACGCGCTCGGCATGCGTACCGTGCTCGTCGGCCCGCTGCCATGCCGCGCGTCCAACACGCGCGGCTCGGGCCGGCTCGTCGGTGACCGCTTCGAGGCGAGCCCGTGGCTCGACGGCGCGCTCGCTTCGGTGCTCGAGCTGCCGGCGCTGCTCACCGCGCTCGCGACGCCATGAGCGACGTCTTCTCGCTCTATCTCCACCTGCCCTATTGTCAGGTGAAGTGCCCGTACTGCGACTTCAACTCGTACGCCGCGGAGAGCTGGCCGGAGGACGCCTACGTCGGCGCGCTCCTCGACGAGCTACGCCAGCGTGCGGCCGTGCCGCCCTTCGCGGAAGCACGCGTCGCGACGATCTTCTTCGGCGGCGGCACGCCGTCGCTCTTCCAGCCCGAGAGTATCGCGCGCCTGCTCGACGGCATCGCCGCGATCCGGCCACTCACGGCCGACGTCGAGATCACGCTCGAGGCGAATCCCGGGACCGTCGAACAGGGCCGTTTGCGCGGCTTTCGCGACGCGGGGATCCGCCGCCTGTCGTTCGGCATCCAGTCGTTCGACGGCGAGACGCTCCGAACGCTCGGCCGCATCCATGGTCCCGACGAGGCGCGCGCCGCGATCCGCGCCGCGCGCCACGCCGGCTTCGACGACCTGAACCTCGATCTCATCTTCGCGGTCCCGGGCGAAGCCCGCGTGACGTGGCAAGAGGACGTCGCCGAAGCGCTCACCTGGGCTCCGGAGCACGTCTCGGCTTACAACCTCACCTACGAGCCCGGCACGCCGTTCCACGCGTGGCGCGCGCGCGGACAGCTCCGTCCGCTGGACGACGAGGACGAGCTCTGGATGTACCAGCACGCGCGCGCCGTCCTCGCGGACGCCGGATACGTGCAGTACGAGATCTCCAACTTCGCACGTCCCGGGCACGAGGCGCGCCACAATCGGAGCTACTGGCGCGGTGTACCCTACCTCGGCCTCGGCGCCGGCGCCCACTCGTACGCTCCCCTCCCCGCCTGGGGACAGCGGTGGTCGAACGAGCGAATCCCGGAGCGCTACATCGCAGCCGTGGGCCGCGGCGACGCCGCCGTCGCTTCCGAGACGCTCTCGTTCGACACCGCGGCCGCCGAGTTCATGTTCCTCGGCCTGCGCGAGCGGGAGGGAGTCGATCCCGCGGTCTTCGCCCGGCGATTCGGATGTCCGCTCGAAGAGGTGCATCCGGAGGTCGCGATGTTCCGCGCGGAGGGCTTTCTCGAGGACCACGCCGGCCGCGTACGGCTGACCGAGCGCGGGCTGCTGCTCGCCGACTCGATCTTCTCCGTCTTCCTCTGATCGCCGTCGTCAGTCCGGCGTGAACAGCGTGAGCGCGAAGCGCGCGCCGGGCTCGATCCACTGTCCGGCGCATGCGAACCCGGCGCTTCGCCCCATCGCGACGAGCCCGTCCGGCTCGTACTTGTACGAGCTCTCGGTCCAGATGCTCTCGCCGGCCTCCAGCGCGATCGTGAGATGCGCGGCCGCCACATGGACCCGCTGGTCCCGCCGACTCACCAGATGCGACTCGACACGGCCCGCCTCGGCGTTCCAGCGCGGCTCGTGCGCGAAGCCGTCGAGGTCGAAGTCGCCGCCGAGCTCCCGGTTGATGCGCGCGAGCAGGTTCTTGTTGAACGCGGCCGTGACGCCGATCGGGTCGCCGTACGCGAGCAGGAGATCCGCCTCCGGCTTCACGAGGTCGGCGCCGAGCACGAAGCCGTCGCCGGGACGCAGGTTCGCGCGTACGTCGCGCAGGAAGGCCGCCGCGGCCGTGTGATGGAAGTTGCCGATGTTCGATCCGAGGAACAGCACCAGCATGGCGCCCTGCGCCGGCCGGCGC